>CAZIJU010000003.1:0-60619 GCA_964539745.1 uncultured Burkholderiaceae bacterium
GGCAGTTGTTGGACGAAGGCGGCGCCGGACCGCAGGGTCTGCGCCGGGTGAAGTGATGACGATGCACGCGGTCAACGAAGAGAAATTGCACGCCTACGTCGACGACGCGCTCGATGCCGACGAGCGCCGCGCGGTGGAAGCCTATCTGGCCGAGCACCCGGACGAGGCCGCGCGCGTGCGCGCCTACATCGCGCAAAACCAGGCGCTGCATCGTCTGTTCGATCCGGTGCTCGACGAGCCGCACGCACTGCGGGTCGATACGCGCGCGGTCGCTGCCAACTCGGCGCGCGTCTGGCGCATGCTCGGCGGCTTTGCGGCCACGCTAGCGCTCGGCATCGCGATCGGTTACGTCGCACGCGGACAGTCCGTACCCGCACCCGGGCCCACGATGCCCGGCATCGCGCAGCAGGCCGCGCTCGCGCACGCGGCCTATCTGCCGGAGGTTCGCCATCCGGTCGAAGTCGCGGCCGCCGAGGAGCAGCACCTCGTCGGCTGGCTGTCGAAGCGGCTCGGCGCGCAGCTTCGAGCGCCCTCGCTCGCCGCGGCCGGCTATCAGTTGCTCGGCGGGCGCCTGCTGCCTGCTGCCGGCGAAGGCGGCAACGCGCCGGTCGCGCTGCTGATGTACGAGAACGCGCAGGGCAAACGGCTGTCGCTGCTCGTGCGGCGCGAAACGTCGAACCGCGATACGGCGTTCCGCTTCTCGCAGGCGGGAGACACGGGCGTGTTCTACTGGATCGACGGACCGTTCGGCTATGCGCTGGCCGGCAATCTCGACAAGGATTCGCTCGCCGCAGTCGCACGGCTCGTCTACCAGCAGCTCAATCCCTGACAGGAGCGCGGCCCGCGGCCAAGGCCGCCGCGTGCATCGACGCGAAGCGCGGAATCCGGCGGCGACACTTTGCCAGGACGCAAAAAAGGCCCGCATCGAGGGCCTTGTGGGGGCGACGGTGCCGCCTACTACTTGGCGGCCGCCACCATGTACTCGACGGCGGCGCGCAGCTCGGCGTCCGTGGCCGTTGCCGCCGCACCTTTCGGCGGCATCGCGCCTTTGCCCCTGATCACGCTCGCAGTCAGCGCATCGAGGCCCGTCTGGATCCGCGTCGCCCAGGCCGCCTTGTCGCCGAACTTGGGCGCGCCGGCCACACCCGTCGCATGGCAGGCCGTGCACGCGGTGTCGTACAACTTCTTGCCGGCCGCTGCATCAACCTTGGCCGCCGCAGGCGCCGCTGCAGCCGCAGCCGCAACGGCGGGTGCAGCCTGCTTGCCGGCGTTGAACATGTATTCGATCGCGCGCCGGACTTCCGCGTCGGACAACTCCGCCATGCCACCGCGCGCAGGCATGCCGCCGTGCCCCTTGATCGCCGATTCGGCGAGCTTCGCCAAGCCCATTTCGACGCGCGGCTTCCACGCGGTCCAATCGCCGACCTTCGGCGCGCCGCCCTGGCCCGTCTCGTGACACTTGGCACAAGCGGCGGCGACGACCTGCTCGGCGCTGCGCTCGCCGAACTTCGCTTCGGCTGCTTTCGGCGCGGCGGCCTCCGGCTCCTTGAACTTGCCGCCGGAGCGATTGGCCATGTAGACGACCGCGCGCGCGACTTCGATCGGATCGAGGTCGGCGTTGCCGCCCTTCGGCGGCATGCCCTTGAAGCCCTCGACCGCATGCTTGACCAGCGTGTCGTAACCCTGCGCCAGCCGCGCCGACCACTGACCTGCGTCGCCCGTTTTCGGCGCGCCGGCCACGCCGGCCGCATGACAGGCGCCGCACGCCAGTTGGTAGACCGCTTCCCCCGACTGCAGCGCGCGCGCGCCGCCCGCCTCGGCCAGCACGACCGTGCCCACAGGCCGCAGCCGCTCGGCGATCGCCTCCGGCGTCATCGATGCCGAGCCGGCACCCTCGAGCTTCTCGCTGGCGACGTATTTGACCAGCAGCACGATGATCAGCACCGGCACGACGAAGGCCAGCACGACGACGGCAATCAGTTGTTGCGGAGTCTTGATTGGCGAGCTGTGTTGGTCGGACATGTGAAGCTCCGCGGAGGCGTCGTCGCACATCGACGCTGCGCATCCGCACGATGTTGGGTGCGGGGGAAATCGCGGCGCGGATTATATCCGCCGCCTTCGTTGCGCCTGCGCGAGCCAGCCGCGCGGGCGGACGCGGCTGGGCTCTCACCTTCGCTTCAGATCACCCTTGCGCCCTTTTGCGAAAAGCACGCGTGTCGCGTTGCCTGTGATGCTGCGCAGTGGCAGGGGAACCCTTTGCGCAGAGGGCGGCGCAGCGCGCGAGTGGATTCGGGTTGGACGCTGGCGGTCGGTCGGCGTATCCTTCGCGGCCCGCGTCTGAGTTCTCGCCCGAGGCTCGATGCGGGCGCACGCGCCGTTGCGAAGGCCGGTCGAAGCGCGTGTCAGCCAGGCGCCTGTAGCTCAGTGGATAGAGTACTGGCCTCCGAAGCCAGGGGTCGTGGGTTCGAGTCCCGCCAGGCGCGCCATCTCATCCGCCCCCGGTCGCGCCGCGCCTGACCTCGACTTAAGGTGCACGCGTTGCCGCGCGCGGCGCGAACCTGCAATGCCGAGAAGCACAGCGAACGCGCTTCCGCGCCCAGGCTCAGCACGAGGCGGCCGAGCACGAAACCGCCCGAGTTGAGGCGGCGCACGTTGCCCATGTTGTCGAAGCTCAGATAGGCGCCGCTGTACGAAGTGCCGAAGTGCGGCGTGATCGACAGGCCCTTGGGCGCGGCGTCGAACTCGCGTACGACCGCTTCGCCGACGTCGATCCGGCCGTTGTTGTTCTCGTCGACGAACACGCGCCAACCCGACGTCCAGTCCGCACCTTCGCGCGGGGCCAGCACGACGCGCGCGCGCCGAGCGGTCGCGGCCGACCGCGCCAGATTGACGGCCATCACGAGATCGTTGGTGGCGGTGGTCAGCCGATGCGTGTCGAGCGCGGCCGAGATCGACGGCAACGCGCTGGCGGCGAGCACGGCCGATACGCACGCGGCAGTCGCTGTTTCGATCAGCGTCACGCCGCGCTGGCGCCGCGCGCGCGCGGCAGGATCGGAACGTCGCTTCGCGGCCGGCAACTCGGTCATGGCGTGGTCTCGGTGCACGATTCGATGGGTGCGACGCCGGACATTGTCGCGAGCGCCGCGACGGGTCTCTGCCGATAACTCCGAGTCACGAATGTCGAATTTGCGACCCGCGGCCCCATCGCGCAAATACGTGAGGGACCATCACGCACTCGATCCCATGCGCTCATCCGAGCGAGCTAGCGTTGGCGCACTTGAGGCCCGCTCGTCGGGCGCGGTCAGCCGGATGGTCCCTGAACGCTTCGGTTTCGATGGAACGCATCGGAACATTCCGCCGGCGAAGAAAGAAAGCCGGCAAAACCGGCGCATTTCGAGGGAGCAAAGCGAATGGCATTCCGGCCCGCCAGATCACCGCAGCACGGCGTCACGCTGATCGAATTGATGATCGTGGTCGCGATCTCGGCGATCCTGCTGGCGGTCGGCGTGCCGATGTTCTCGACCTTCGTCGACCGCAATCGCGTCGCCGCCGAGGTCAACGAGCTGATCGCCGATCTGGCGCTCGCGCGAAGCGAGGCGCTGGCGCGGCGCGGGCGGGTCGGGCTGTGCGCCTCGGCCAACCCGACGGCCGCGGGGGCGACCTGCGCGGCCGGCGCTTGGACGACCGGCTGGATCGTCTACGTCGACAACGGCGCGACGATCGGCACCCGAGACGCCGGCGAAGAAATCATCCGCGTGCACACGCCCGGCGCGCCCGGCATCACGGTGACGCCGAACCTTGCGCTCACCGGCATCTACGTGACCAGCGACGGCACCGTGTTCGACAGCACGAGCACGCCGCTGGGCGCGATGGGAACGGCCGACCCGCTGCGTTTCAACGTCGCGGGTTCTGACAACGCCAACCGCCGTACCGTCTGCGTCAACGCGAGCGGACGCGCGCGCGTGTCGACGACCTGGGATTCCTGCGCATGAAAGCGAAGACACGTTTGTTGAAGCGGCGAACGCGCGGCGTCACCCTGATCGAAGTGCTGGTGGCGCTGGTCATCGTCGCGGTCGGTCTGCTCGGGCTCGCCGGGCTTCAGGTGCGCGGGCTGTCGATCCAGAAGGACGCGCACGGCCGCGCGATCGCGACACAACTTGCGCTCGATCTGGCGGACCGCATGCGCGCCAACCGCGTGCCGGGAACGTTGACGCCGCCGATCGACTACACGTTCACGTCCGCCTACCCGACCGGAACGCCGCCGGCGGCCTCGACGGACTGCGCGTCCGTCGTATGCAACGAGGCGCAGCAGGCGCAGTTCGACCTCGCCTTTTGGTTGATGCGCGTCAGTCAGGCCTTGCCGGGCGGCTGGGCGCACGTCGAGCCGATCGGCGGCACGGGCAATCGCGCTTGGAACGTCACGCTGCTGTGGACGGAAACGGGTTTCCGCGCACGCGGTTTGTTCGCTTCGTCGTGTACTCCCGCGGCGCTCGGCACCCCGCTCGGTTACGCCCCGCCGTCGGAGGTCGAGTGCATGCGCATCGTGGTGCGGCCATGAAGAGGCATCGCGCGATGCGACTGCAGCGGGGCCGCACGCTGATCGAAGTGATGATCGCGATCACGATCGGCCTGATGATTACGGCCGGGGTGATCGCGATCTACGGCGCCAATCGGCAGACCTATCGCGCCAGCGCCGATGTGCAGCGCATGCAGGCGGCCGGGCAACTCGCGCTCGACCGGCTCGCGTATCAGTTGCGCATGGCCGGGTACGGCCAGATCAATTCCTCGGACTTCTGGCTGGTCGGCAATCCGTCGAATTTCGCCGGCGAGGCGTTGCGCGTGTGCTCGGGCGGATTCGACAACCCGACCGCGGCCGCGCCCAATTGCAACAACGTGTCGACGCAGCCGGATGCGCTGGCGGTCTCCTATATCGTCGGCGGTGCGGCGGCGACCGGGTCCGGCGAAGGCCGCGACTGCCTCGGCGCCGCGATCACGGCGGCCAACTCGCCGATCGCGCCGCAACTGGCCACCCGCAACCGCTTCTACGTGGCCAACTCCGGCGGCGCACCGACGCTGATGTGCGTGGGCAACGACGGTGTCGCCGCGCCGCTCGTTCCGAACGTCGAGGATCTGCAGATCCGGCTGCGCGTGGGCGACCCGTTTACGCGCACCGAGCAGATCGTCGATCCGCAGTCGACCGCGGGCTGGACGGCGGCGCAGTGGGGCCGCGTGCTCGGCGTCGAGCTGTGCGTGCAAGTCGTCTCCGAAAACACGGGCTTGACCACCGCCGCGCAACCCGGCCCGGACTGCCGCAACGGGGCTTTCCCGAACGACGGCCGGCTGCGCCGCACCTTCACGCAGGTTGTCACCCTGCGCAACCGCGTGCTGTGAGGATCCGCATGAACCGTTTACGAGTTACCGCGCACCGCAGCCGCGGCATCGTGCTGCCGCTGGCCTTGATCATGCTCGTGATGATCACGCTGCTTGCGGTCGTCGCGATCCGCGGGGTCACGACCGAGGAGCGCATCGCCGCGAACCTGCGTTCGTCGTCGGTGGGCTTCGAGATGGCCGAGCTCGCGCTGCGCCATTGCGAGGAGATCGTCTGGAACGGCGCGGTCGGGGCGATCAGGCTCGACGACGTCAAGTTCGTCGATTCGTCGCCGCTCGGCACGCACTGGGACCCGCCGTCGTCGGCCAACGCCAACTGGAGCGACCCGCGGGTGCTGACCCCGCCGAACGTGCCGACCGGTGTCGCCAACCCGCGCTGCATGATCGAGGAGTCGCTCGGCGACAGCGGCGGCTACACCATCCGCTTTGCGCGCGGCACGCGACCCACGATGTACGTCGTGACGGCGCGCGGCTTCGGCGACAACACGGCGACGAACTTTCCCGCGACCGTGCAAAGCCAGTTGCGCCCGAACCCGATCGCGCCGTAGCCGCCTTCGCCTGCGAGGTCCCGAATGACGAAGATCGAACGACCGATTCCGCACGCGGCGCGTCGGCTGCTGTGCGCGCAGGTGCTCGGCATCTACCTGGCGATGTACTGGGCGCCGGCCGCGTTGGCCGCCCCGACCACGCCGCCGGCGTCGCTCGCGCAGGTGCCCGAGTTCCTGCAGCAACAGCCCGATCCCAACGTGTTCGTCACGGTCGACAACTCCGGGTCGATGAACGCCGAGTTCCTTCCCGACTCACCGGGGTTCCCGATCGCGACTCGCATGTTCCCGACACCCCTGAGCAGCCCTTTTGCGGCAAGCGGAGATGGTTCGCCGATCACGACCGGGCTGTCGTTCCAGGGTTTCGCACACGCGATCGACGTTGCTCGCTCGCGCTCGGCAACCCAGAACCTGATGTATTACAACCCGCGGCTGCGGTACCGGCCGTGGGTCGGAACCGACGTCAACGGGAGCCCGTTTACCGACGCCAACCCGAACAATGCATTGTTCAACCCCTACCACCCGTCGCGCGGCGGCCTGAATCTCGTGTCGGGCACGATCAACGGTGGCGTCAGCGGTACGCCGGTCAACAGCGGCGAACCCGCGTTCACCGGGTCATACACGGTGCCGTCGATGTCGGGGACACCGACCTTCGCGGTCTACTACCTGTTCGAAACGGCCAACGCCAACTGCGACGGCACCGCAGGCGATCTGGACTGCTACACGCGCGTCGAGGTCGTGCCGTCCGTGGCCACCTACACGATCGCCACGCCCAACCAGCGCGACGAACCCGGGTGCACGACGACCGCGGGCGCAACGGTGTGCTCCTACGCCGCGGAGATCCAGAACTTCGCCAACTGGTTCCAGTACTACCGTTCGCGCACGCTGCTTGCGCGTGGCGCGATGGGGCATGCGATGGCGGCGCTTGGGAACGGTTTCCGCGTCGGTTTCGGACTCATTAACGGCTCGCCGAACCCGGCGAACACCTACGATGTCGACGGTTTTGTTTCGACGACCGTTCGGCTCGGCGTACGATCGTTCACCGGCGCGCATCGAACGAACTTCTATGGCTTGTTGAACAACCACGACGTCGGCGGTGCAACACCATCGGGTCGCGCGTTGTACCAGGTCGGCGATTACTTCGCGTGGACCAATGGCGGCGGAAGCCCGCACCCGAAAGGGCCTTGGGCTGACAACCCCGGCTCGGACGACGGCAAGTTCGCCGCGTGCCGGCAGAGCTATCACGTCTACTCGACCGATGGGTACTGGAACGAGAACCGCTCGACGTTGTTCGGCTCATTGCCTGCCGGCGTGCAGAACGCCGATAACACGTCCGGTCCGGTGATCTGCCCGCCGTCGGGCGCCCCGTGCTACCAGTACGACCCGACCAAGGTCTCAGGGAGTTTTTCCAACGCGCTCGACAACACGAATAACCGCCGCTACGTGGGTACCGAAGCGCAGACGCTCGCCGACATCGCGATGTACTTCTGGTACCGCGACTTGCAGCCCGGCATGCCGAACATCGTCGCGCCGAGCGCGGCGAACCCGGCGTTCTGGCAGAACCTGTCGATCATGGCAGTGGCGCTCGCGTTGGTCGGCGAGAAGACCGGCCAAGGTGACACGTTTTTGGGCAATCTGGATTCGGGGGCCGACAACTGGCCCGCGGTCAACATTCTTTCGCCGTCGGCGGCGGACGACCTGTGGCATGCGGCGATCAACAGTCGCGGCCGCCTGCTGGTGGCGAACGATCCGCAGGAGCTGTCCGCACGTCTGGCACAGGCGCTGCGGGAGATCATCGAGCGCGCGGCGAGCGGCACCGCGGCGACGGCGACCACCGCCTTCCTGGAGGCCGGCAACGGCGTGTTCACCGCCGAGTTCTCGCAGGGAACCTGGACCGGCAACCTCTATCGCCGCGAGATCGACCCGGCGACGCTGCAGTTCAAGAACTTCGCCGGCAACCCGTGGAAGTGGCGCGCGTCCGACCAACTGCCCGCACCCGATGCGCGGCGCATCTTCACGCTGCGCGAGGACGGCTCGGGCGTCGAGTTCCTGCCCCAAAGCGGATCGGCGGGCGTGTCATCGTCGCAGATGACCGAATTGAGCAGCAATCCGTCGGCGACGGCCGCAGATGTCATCGACTACCTGCGCGGCGATCGCAGCAAGGAGCGCAGCGCGATCCCGCCGGGGAACCTGCGTGACCGCCCCCGCGGCGCCAACAGCAACGTCCTCGGCTCGATCATCAACTCGGCCCCGCTGTACGTGAAGGACGACGACTTCGCGCTCGACCTGCTGCCGGCGGGCACGCCGGGGCGCGACACCTATCAGGCCTTCGTACGCGCCAACGCAGGGGTCGGCGGCTCGCCGGGTCGCACGCCCTTGATCTGGGTCGGATCCAACGGTGGGATGTTCCACGCGTTCAACGCGGACACCGGCGTGGAGGTGTTCGCTTACGTGCCGCGCTCGATCATCCGCAACCTGCCGGAACTGACGAAGCCCGACTATCAGCACCGCTACTTCGTCGACGGTGTGCCGGCATCCGGAGATGCGTACATCACCCCCGGCGGTTTCGGGTCGCCGTCGTGGCGCACGGTGGTCATCGGCTCGCTCGGCGCCGGCGGCCGCTCGGTGTTCGCGATCGACGCCACCGACCCCGCCGCGCTCGGCGCCGGCAGCATCCTCTGGGATCTCGACGAGACCTCGCTGTCGAGCTCGAGCTACCAGTACCTCGGGCACGTGTTCGGGCCGGCGTTCACCGCCCGGGCAAAGAACGGCAAGTGGGTCGCCGTGTTCGGCAACGGCCCGGAGAGCGACAGCAGACGCGCGGCGCTGTTCATCGTCGACCTCGAAACCGGCGCGCCGATCCGCATCATCGACACCGGCGACGGCAGCAACGGCAACCCCAACGGGCTGAGCACTCCTGCACCGGTGTTCGATGCCAACCAGCAGTTGATCGCCGTCTACGCCGGCGACCTACGCGGCAATCTCTGGAAGTTCGACCTGAGCAGCACGAACGAGGCGTCCTGGGACGTCGCGTTCGGTGGTGCTCCGCTGTTCAAGGCGCGCAATCTCGCGGGCCAGCGCCAGCCGATCTTCGCGCGCCCGCTGCTGCGCCGCCATCCGAACGGCGGCACGATGGTGATCTTCGGCACCGGCAAGCTCTTTTCGCCGGGCGACAAGGACAACGCGGACGTCCAGACGCTGTATGGCGTGTGGGACAAGCCATCCGCGTCGCCGCTGGACGACAACTTCCGCAGCGGTTCGGAGATGGTGCAGCAGGCGATCAAGCAGAAGGATGTCTTCGACCCGTCGCTTGCCGGCGACGAGCCGACCAACTACCGGCTGACGAACTTCCCGGTCAACTACGGTGCCGGCAAGCGCGGCTGGTATCTCGATCTGGGCGTGCAATACGGTGTGGCCGGTACGAGCGTGAACGCCGCGAGCGCGACCGTCGTGACACCGCGCGAACGCATGGTGATCCCGCCGATCCAGTTGGGCATCAATCTGCTTGCGCAATCGTTCGTTCCGTCCACCGACCCGTGCAGCCCGGGCGGCGACTCGTTCCTGTACCGGCTCGATCCGCTGACCGGCAGCTTCTTCGGCGAGCGCAGTTTCGGCGATGTGGATTCCGGCGCGATCCAGGTTCCGGGTTCGTTCGGCCTGCTGCCGTTCTACTCGCGCACGGCGAGCAGCGCGCCGCCCGGAACCGGTGGAACCCAGCCTCCGCCGCCGCCGACGTGTCCGCCGGGAGCGACCTGCACGTGTCCGCCCGGCTTCGACTACGTTTTCTCCACCGGCATCGACGGCTCGATCTCCGGCCGGTGCGTGCCTCGGGGCGGCATCGGTGCGGTGCGAACCTGGCGGCAGATCATCCAATGAGGCGGGTCACACGCGCGATGCGACGCGAGCGCCGGCCGGCCGGCGACCGCGGCTTCACGCTGATCGAGGTGATGGCGGTCGTCGTGATCGTCGCGATCCTTGCCGTGATCGCGATTCCCTCGTACACGCAATACGTGCAGCGCGCCAATCGCAACGAGGCGCAGCAGACGCTGCTGGAGGCGGCGGCCTTCCTGCAGCGCTGCTTCACGCAGAACAACGACTACAATTGCCCGCTGCCGGCGCCGTTCACGCAGAGCCCGCCCGCACCCGCCGCGCCGAAGTACACGATCGCCATCAGCGCGGGCGGCGGAGCGGGTTCGACGACATACACGCTGACGGCCACGCGCGCCGGCACGATGGCCGGCGACGAATGTGGCGACCTGACGCTCACCCACACGGGCGTGCGCAGCGCGGTCAACAACACTCGCGACGCCGCGGAGTGCTGGCGGCGGTAAGCTGCTTGCCGCAGGCGCCCGGGCGGGCGCCTGCGGCGTGCGCGATGTAGGCGCGATTCCTACATCTTCCCGAGGCATCGCACGCACTCAAGCGATCAAGCCGCGCGTCGAAAACCCGAGCAGAGGTTTTCGCCGTGCACCGCGCCCGCCTTCCCCGTTCGCTTGCCCGCCGCCAACGCGGCATCACCGTCGTCGAGTCGCTCGTCGCGGCGACGATCGGCGCGCTGGCGCTGGGGCTGGGTACGACTTCGGTACTTGCGTTCGCGCTGAACGAGCAGCAGTCCGCCGGCGCGCGCGCGCTGGTGGCGAGCCTGGAGTTCGCGCGCAGCGCGGCGATCGCGCGGCGCGTTTCGGTGGCCGTGTGCGGCGTCGACGAGCGCGGCGGCGAGCGGCCGCTGCCGGAGGTGCGCTGCGCGGCGGCGGTGCGCCCCTGGACGCACGGTTGGGCCGTCTTCGAGGACACGAACCGCAACGGCCGCATCGACGCGGGCGAGGCCGTGCTGCACGTCGAATCGGCGCGCCGCGTCAGCGTCGGCGCGTCGGCCGCGCCGCACGGTGCGCCGCCCGTCGCGGTGAGTTTCAGGCCAGTGGGCGCGCTCGACCACGCCACGCCGATCGCGCTGGCCGTGGCCGCCGGCGGCGGCGAAGCGTCGCGCCGGGTCTGCATCGCCACCGACGGCTCGAACCGCATCCTCGCCGCGGAGGCGCCGTGCCGCTGACGGTCGTGCCGCCGATCGGGCACGAGCGGCCGGTGGCCACCTGAGGTTTTTGCCGCTTATCGGCGCTTAGGCGCCGGCCGCCACGGCCTACCTTTAGCCGCCGAGTGCGCATCCGAATTCCCGTTCGGATGCGGCCGATTCGGCCTCGGAGGGCGGCAGTGGATCTCAGCAAAGCACAACATCGGGCGCCGACCGCGCAGCGCGGGCTGTCGCTGATCGAGGTGCTGATCGTGATGGCGATCGCCGCGATCCTGCTCGGCATCGGCGTGCCGAACATGCAGACCTTCATCCTGAACAACCGGCTCGCGGCGGCCACGCACGAGTTCTACACGGCGCTGCAGTTCGCGCGCAGCGAAGCGGTGCGGCGCGGCGCGCTGGTCACGCTCGTGCACAACGGCGGGGCCGGTTCGGGCAACTGGGGTGCCGGCTGGACGATGTTCGTCGATGCCAATGGCAACGGCGTTCAGGATGCGGGTGAAGAAACGCTGCGCGCCGGCGCGCCGCTGGAGGCGCCGCTCACGCTGTATGGCAACGCCAACTTCGCGAACTTCATCGCCTTCGATGCCAGCGGCCGGCTGACCACCGCGGGCGGCGGCGCTTTCGTGATCTGCCATGGCGCCGATCTGACTGAAGGCGGCCAGTCGCGCTCGCGCGCCGTGCTCGTCAATGGCGCGGGGCGCGTGCGCTTTGGCCTGGATTCGAACAACGACGGCGTTCCGGAAAAGGACACCGGCCCCGTTGCGAGCTGCACCAATCCATAGCAAGTGAACTGCGGGAGCCTCCGACGATGACAGCGTCCGTGCCAAGCGTTCGCCATCAGCGCGGCCTGAGCCTGCTCGAGGTGCTGGTCGCGATCGTGATCCTGTCGATCGGCCTGCTCGGCATGGCCGGGCTGCAGGCCGCGAGCCTGCGCGCAAGCCAAGGTTCGCACTATCGCGCCCAGGCCGCCCAGTACGCGGACGACATGGCCGAGCGCATGCGCGCCAATCTGGGCCAGGCGCGCACCTATGGGCACGCGCTCGGCAGCGCGCCACCCACCGGCACGTCGGTGCGCGACCGCGATCTCGCGGAGTGGCTCGCAAGGGTCGCCACGCTGCCCGGCGGCGCGGGTTCGGTCGCGGTCGATCTGGCCAACAACCTGGTGACGATCACGGTGCAGTGGGACGACAGCCGCGCCGGCGGTCCGGCCGACGCCAACTACACGGTGGTGACCCGGCTATGGAACAACTGACGCGCCGTATGGCCGGCACCTCGCGTCCCGCGCGCCAGCGGGGTCTGACGATCGTCGAACTGATGATCGCGATGACGATCGCGCTGGTCGTCGTCGGCGCGATCACGTACGTCTACGTCGGCTCGCGGGGCGCGTACCGCGCCAACGAGAACCTGGCGCGCGTGCAGGAAGGCGGACGCTTCGCGCTCGACTTCATCGCGCAGGACCTGCGCATGACGAGCTATACCGGCTGCCGCTCGCGCAGCCTGTCGGCCGCCGCCGGTACCTTCTACAACATCACGAACCCGGCGGTTGCGTTCAACGGTGCGGCCGACGGCGTCGTCGGTTTCGAAAACGGCGCGGGGTGGACCAATCCGACCAGCATCGCACGCGCCGCAGGCGACGTGCTGTCGATCCGCCGCAGCGCGGGGCTGCAGACCGGCATCGTCGGCAGTTCGGATCCGGTCGCCCGCACCGTCACGCTGCGCCACAACGCCGCCGGCGTGAAAAACGGCGACATCGTCGTGCTGGGCGACTGCACGAAAGCGATGATGTTCCGCGTCACCAACAATCCGGTGACCACCGGTGTCGGCAACTTCCCGACGGTGCTTGCCTTCGACGCAAGTGCCAACGCCGCCACCCTCACCCCGGGCGCTGCCGATTTCACCGAAGCGGGCCGCGCCACCGCGCTGCGCTTCATCGAGACCACCTACTTCGTCGGCACCAACCCCCTCGGCGGCCGCAGCCTGTACCGGGTCTCCGCCGACGGCGTCGAGGAGCTGGTCGACAACGTCGAGGACATCGACATCGTCTACGGCGTGGACACCAGCATGCCGGAGCCCGACGACATCGCCGACACCTACGTGCGCGCCGACCAGATGGTTGCCGCGCCGGCCACGCCGAACTGGGGGCAGGTGGTCAGCGTTCGCGTGAGCCTGCTGGTCGTCGGCCCCGAAGGCAACGTGACGACCAACGCGCAGACCTACGCGCTGCGCGACACCAGCGGCGACGGCATTCCCGAT
The DNA here is from genome assembly GCA_964539745.1 of uncultured Burkholderiaceae bacterium. Taxonomy (GTDB): domain Bacteria; phylum Pseudomonadota; class Gammaproteobacteria; order Burkholderiales; family Burkholderiaceae_F; genus DSNY01. Next base: position 13,216 of record CAZIJU010000003.1, read on the forward strand.
GCGCAGACCGCTCCCGACCGCCGACTGCGCCAGGTGTTCACGACGACGGTGGCGCTGCGCAACCGCGTGCTGTGAGGAGGTGCGAATGAAGCCGACGGCGAAAGCTTCCGGCCAGCGCGGCGCGGTGCTGGTGGTCGGACTGATCTTCCTCGCGATGCTGAGCCTGATGGGCGTGGCCGCGTATTCGGCGGCCACACAGGAAGAGCGGATGTCCGGCAACACGCGCGACCGCATCCGCGCTTTCGAGGCCGCGGAAGCGTCGTTGCGCGACTGCGAGTCGGTGCTCGCCGCCGTCGGCGGCGGCTTGCCCGCGTTCGACGGTACCGGCGGCATGTACACGGCCCCGGCGCCGGACCAGTTGCAGGTCTACGAGACCGTGGACTGGAAGAACGCTGCGCAGGTGCGCGTGATCCCGACGCCGCTCGCGGACGTTTCGATCCAGCCGCGCTGCGTCGTCGAGCAGGTCATCGACATCGAAGTGCCGCCGGAGGTGCGGGTCGCCGGCAGCCTGCCGACCAATCTCACCGTGTATCGCATTACCGCTGTCGGCTTCGGCGCCAACGCCAACACGTCGGCATCGGTCCAGTCGATGTACGTACGGCCGTAAGCGAAGCCGAGCAAAGGTACTGGAGACCGCGATGAAAAAGAGCCGTTCCGACCGTCACCCGCTGCAGCGCCTGTTCGGCGTCTGCGCGCTGCTTGTCGCCCAGGGCGCCGTGGCGTTCACGATCTCGAACAACCCGCCGTTCCTGCCGACGCCGCTTGCGCCGAACATCGTCATCACGTTCGACGATTCGGGCTCGATGCGCTGGGGTTATGCGCCGGACCAGTTGTGCGCCGATCATTCCACACGGCGAGCGAAGTCGTCTGACTACAACCCCATCTATTACAACCCGCGCAGCCGGTACGATCCGCCGGTCAGCTACGATGCCGCAACGGCCACGTACACCGCGTACTCGACGAGTTTTACCAACGCGAAGATCAACGGATTCGACGGTTCGCGCGGATCGGTCGATCTGTCCAGCGACTACCGGGTCACGTGGGCATACAACCCGGCCTCGACCAGCCTCATCGATACGTCGGTCACCATTGCTCCCTATCCGGCCGGCTACAACTTCTGCGGTACCAATGCGACGCGAAACAACCTCGCATCGAACCCGGATGCCGATTTCAACACCGCTGCCGGCGGCGATCGGCGCTACGTTGGCGTGCCTGCGTACTACTACGTGTACGACCCCGCCGGCACGGCGTGCGCGTCACCTGTGCTGACCAACGACGCGTGCTACGCGCTGCGCACCGTCGGCGCTCAGCCCGGCCCGTCCGATATGGACGGCGATGGCGACATCGACGGCGACGACGAACGACAGAACTTCGCCAACTGGTACTCCTTTTACCGTACGCGGAACCTGATGACGGCAACGGCAGCCACGCGCGCGATCGTCGGGGTGCCGAACACCGCGCGTGTCGCCTGGCAGGCGCTGAACTCCTGCAACGGCACCACCACCTCGGGCACGACCGCCGGTCGACTGTTCAATTCGACATGCCAGGGATGGGACGGCTCGAGCACCAGCGTGGACAAGCGCATTCGCGTGCTGGACGGCACGCACCGGGCCAACTTCTATCGCTGGATGGCGCGTATCCCGGCCAGTGGCGGCACGCCGCTGCGCGGGGCGGCGCAGCGCGCCGGCGACTACTTCCGCACCGACGGCGTCAACAGCCCGTATGCGCAGGACCCGCAGGTCTCCGTCGGAACCGAATTTTCGTGCCGTCCGAATTTCCACATCCTGATGACCGACGGCATCTGGAACGACGGAGCCGGCAGCTACTGCAGCGGCGCATCTTGCGGAAACAAGGACGGAACAGCGCAAATCCTTCCGGACGGGACTGTCTACAGCATCAGCGACGCGAAGACCGCGATCTACCGTGACGGCAACAGCGACAGCGTCGCCGACATCGCTTTCCACTACTGGGCCACGGATCTTCGGTCGGATCTGGCCAACAACCTGATTCCGTACCGGGTCGATCGCAACGGCACCGCGGACCAGCAATACTGGAACCCGAAGAACGATCCGGCAACGTGGCAGCACCTGGTCACGTTTACCGTCGGCCTCGGCTTGAGCAAGACGCTCAGCGAACCCGGCATCGAGTGGGGCGGCTCGACCTACGCGGGTACCGGGTATGCAAACCTGCTGAGCGGCGCCGGCACGTGGCCTGCCACGGCGGCCAACGCATCGCCCGGCAACGTCTACGATCTGTGGCACGCTGCGATCAACAGCCGCGGGCAGTCGTTCAGCGCCGATACGCCGCGCGCGCTGGCCGACGCGCTCGGCACGGCATTGAACCGCATCCTCGAGCGCGAAAGCGCCGCCGCCGCGCTCGCCACCAACTCGACGCGTCTGACCACCGACACGCTGCTGTTCCAGGCGCGCTTCAACAGCGGCGACTGGACCGGCCGGCTGACGGCGTACCGGATCAACGTCGATGGCACGCTCGGCAGCGCCGTCTGGGAGGCAACCGATCCCGGCAAGATCCCGCGCTACGACCTGCGCAACGTCTACTCGTGGAGCGGCAGCGCCGGCATCGGTTTCACCGAGTCGGAACTAACCGCCGCCGGGCTGTGGTCGTACATCGGATCGGCTGAGCTGCTCGCGTACTTGCGCGGCGACGACAGCCGTGAGGAAAGGAACGGCGGCGCGTGGCGCAATCGCAGCACCAGTCTCGGGGACATCGTCAACTCGGACCCGGTCTTCGTCGGTGCCGAAAACTTCGGCTATGCAGGACTGCCTGAAGGACTCGCAAGCGGCTCCACGCCGTACCGCAGCTTCCTCGACGCCAAGAAGCCGCGACGCAAGATGTTGTACGTCGGCAGTAACGACGGCCTGCTGCACGCCTTCGACGCGCTCTCGGGCGAGGAACGCTTCGCCTTCGTGCCGCAAGCGGTGATTCCGAGTCTGCCGCTGCTCGCCGACCCCGCGTACGCGCACCGTTACTTCGTCGACGGCTCGCCATCGGCGTGGGACGCGTTCATCGGCGGCGCCTGGAAAACCGTGCTGATCGGCACGACCGGCGCAGGCGGGAAGTCGATCTTCGCGCTCGACGTGACGAACCCGGATGCTTTCGACGCGAGCAAGGTGCTGTGGGAAATCAACACCAGTACGCCGATGCGCCTGGGCGACGCCGCCGACCCGAACTATGCGGCCGACCTCGGTTACACGATGGGGCAGGGTGTCGTCGTCAAGCTGAACAACGGCGAATGGGGGGTGGTGTTCGGCAACGGCTATCGCAGCACCAATGAGCGCGGCGTGCTCTACGTCGTGCGCGCCTCGGACGGCACGTTGATTCGCAAGATCGACACCGGGGTCGGCAGCGCGGTTTCGCCAAACCAGAACGGACTCGGCACGCCGACGCTGTACGACGCCAACGGCGACGATGTCTACGACTACGCCTACGCGACCGACATGCGCGGCAACGTGTGGAAGTTCGACCTGAGCAATCCGAACCCGGCCCTGTGGAACGTCGCTTTCGCGCCCGCGACCGGATTCCCCAACGGTGCGCCGCTGTTTCAGGCGCGAAACGCATCGGGACAAGTGCAGTCGATCCAGCCGCGCGTTGAACTGGCGCGGCCGCCTTTGGGTGTACCGGGCGTGATCGTGCTATTCGGCACGGGCCGCTTCTTTACGACGACGGACAATATTGATGCGACCGTACAGTCCTTCTACGGAATCCTCGACAACGGCGCGCGCGTGACGACCACCGACCGCAGCCAGCTCGTGCAGCAGACGATCAGCCTGGTCAGCGTCAACTTCCGCGGCGTGACCACGAATTTGCGCGACGTCTCGAGCAACACGATCAACTGGTCGACCAAGCGCGGCTGGTACATGGATCTTCCGGTCAGCAAGGAGCGCGTCATTGGCAGTGCCGTCGTGCGCGCGGGACGCGTGATCTTCACCACGTTGATCCCGTCCGACGATCCCTGCAACTTCGGCGGGTCGGGCTGGCTGATGGAGGTCGACGCCAAGACCGGCGCGAAGCTGCCGTACTCGGTGTTCGACACCAACGGCGACGGGCTCGTCAACGACAGCGACACGCGCGTCGGCGGCGTGCCGCTCGGCGTGGGCATCGTCAAGCAACCGCTGGTGCTCGAGGGCACGCCGACCGCACAGAAGGTGATGAGCGGCACGTCCGGCAACATCCAGATCGAACGCAACCGGACCTTCAATCGGCTCGGTCGCGACGCGTGGCGCGAGGTGACACGGTGAAGACAGCGAACACGAAGCGCCGCGCCGTGCGCGGCTTCACGCTGGTCGAACTGCTCGTCGTGATCGTGATCGCGGGCATCTTCGCCGCGATCGCGATCCCGAACTACACGGCCTACGTCAACCGCTCCAAGCGCGCCGCGGCGAAGACCGTGCTGCTGGATGCCGCCAACGCGCTCGAGCGCAACTACACGACCAACGGCTGCTACAACCGCACGAGCGTGGCCAATTGCCAGGCGCAGGCGGGTGCGGCGCCGGCGGTGCCGACGGTTGCGCCCGCGGAGGGCCGCGCGAGCTATGCGATCACCGTCGACTTTTCCGGCAGCGCGACCGGGCAGACCTACACCCTGACCGCCACGCCCTGCGGCACCGCCGGCACCTGCCCGGCCGGATCCGAGCCGTTCACCGACGCCGAATGCGGCAACCTGACACTGACGCAGGCGGGCGTGCGCGGCATCACCGGGTCGGGCACCGTCGCGGCCTGCTGGCAGCGCTGAATATCGCCGGGCCCGGTGCGCGCGGCGCACCGGCATCGCATTGGCCATGCGCGCGGCGCGGCCTTGCCGGCGCGCAAGCCGCTATGCTTGCGTCATGAGCCGAACCCCACAACCCACCGACATCACCGTGCACGCCGCCTCTCGCGTGCTCGAGATCAGCTTCGACGATGGCAGGACCTTCAAGCTGCCGTTCGAGTTCCTGCGCGTGTATTCGCCTTCGGCCGAGGTGCGCGGACACGGGCCGGGGCAGGAGACGCTGCAGGTCGGCAAGCGCGACGTGACGATCACGTCGGTCGATCCGATCGGGCACTACGCGATCCAGCCGAACTTCTCCGACGGCCACTCGAGCGGCATCTACTCGTGGGAGTATTTGTACAAACTCGGCGTCGAGCAGGAACGCCTGTGGGCCGAGTATCTGGCTTCTCTCGAGGCGGCCGGCGCGAGCCGCGACCCGGCCGACCCGCGCAACGCCGCCTTCGTGCAGACGGGCGGCGGTGCGTGCGGGCACAACCCGCAGCAGCACTGAGACATGCGGCGCGCGCCGCCGCGCGTCACCATCCGCATGAGCGACTCCACGGAAAAGACGACCGATTTCGGTTTCAAGGAAGTTCCCGAGCATCAGAAGGCCAAGCACGTCGCCGGCGTCTTCGACTCGGTGGCGTCCAAGTACGACCTGATGAACGACGTGATGTCGGTCGGGCTGCACCGGCTGTGGAAGGCGTTCACGGTGCGGCAGGCGAACGTTCGGCCCGGCATGAAGGTCCTCGACATCGCCGGCGGCACGGGCGACCTGGCGCTCGCGTTCGCGCGCAAGGCCGCTCCGACGGGTGAAGTCTGGCTCACCGACATCAACGGCGCGATGCTGCGCGAAGGCCGCAACCGCATGCTCGACGCGGGGTTGCTGCTGCCGGTGGCGCAATGCGACGCCGAGCAACTGCCCTTCCCGGACAACCGCTTCGACGTAGTGACGGTCGCCTTCGGCTTGCGCAACATGACCCACAAGGACCGCGCACTCGCCGAGATGCGGCGCGTGCTGCGACCGGGCGGCAGGCTGCTCGTACTGGAGTTTTCCCGCATATGGAAGCCGCTCGCGCCCCTCTACGATGCGTACTCGTTCAACGTGTTGCCGTGGCTTGGCCGCAAGATCGCGGGCGACGCGGACAGTTACCGGTATCTGGCCGAGTCGATCCGCGTTCATCCGTCGCAGCAGGAATTGGCGGCGATGATGGAACGGGCCGGGTTCGAGCGGGTCGAATGGTTCAACCTGACCGCCGGGGTGTGCGCGCTGCACGTCGGCGCGAAGATCTGAAACGCGGGATCACGTGCCCGCGCAACGAGGAGAACGCATGAAGAAGTGGTTGGTGGGCGCGATGATCGGCCTGGTGGCCGCGTCGTTCGCATTCGATGCCGATGCGCAGCGCCGTCTGGGCGGCGGCAAGACCTTCGGCCGGCAGTCGCAGCAGTTGCAGCAGCAGCGGCAGGCGACACCGCCGCAGCAGTCGACGCAGCAGGCCGCGCCCGCGCAACAGGCCAATCCCGCGGCAGCCGCCGGCGCCGCCACCGCGGCCACGAAAGCGAGTCCGTGGCGCGGCGCGCTGATGGGGTTGGCTGCGGGGCTGGGCCTTGCCGCGCTCGCCTCTTGGCTCGGGTTCGGCGAGACGCTGGCGGCCATCCTCACCGCCGTGTTGATCGGGCTGCTGGTCATGCTCGTGATCGGCTTCGTGCTGCGCCGTCTGCGCGGGCCGCAGCCGGCGTACGGCACCGCAGGCGCACCGGCGCGCGAGCAGCCGATCGGCTACGAGGCGCAGCCCGCGCCGATCGCGCGCACCGCGATCGAGCCGACCACCCCCGTGCGGCCGGGCTCGGCGATGGACGAGTTCATGCGCGGCGGCGCGTCCGCCGCGCCGCGGCCCTGGGGCGTTCCCGCGGGCTTCGACGCCGAGGGCTTCCTCGCCAACGCGAGTTCCTACTACGGCCGGTTGCAAGCGGCGTGGGACAAGGGCGATCTGGACGAACTTGCCGAGTTCACGACCAACGAGATGTTCACCGCGCTGACGCACGAGTTGCGCGCGCGCGGCGGCGGCAGGAGCAAGACCGAAATCCTCGCGCTCGACGCCGCGCTGCTCGGCATCGAAACGTCGGCGACCGATCATCTGGCGAGCGTGCGCTTTACCGGCACGCTACGCGTCGACGGCGAAGCCGAGCAGGTCGACGAGGTGTGGAACCTCGTCAAGCCGGTCGACGGCAAGACCGGCTGGCTGCTCGCCGGCATCCAGCAGTTGAGTTAGCCGGCCCGAGCGCGCGATCTGCGACAATCCAGGGCACCTTCGGGTGCCCTTTTCTTTTCGATGATCGACCAGCTCGCGTCCGGCGCCGCAGTCGCGCTGCTCAACCGCCTGCTCGCGCGCGAGACCTGGGCGCGCGACAAGCTCGCGCCCTACGCCGGCCGCATCGCGCGTATCGAGGCGCTGCCTTTCGTGTTGAGCCTGGCGGTCGCCGAAGGCGGGACGTTCACGGCCGCGCAGGGCGAAGCGAGCGTGACCGTGATGGTGGACGGCGCTTCGCTGCCGCAGGCGCTCGTCGATCCGCAGGCGGTGCTGCGCAACGTGCGGCTTGCCGGCGACGCCGAGTTCGCGCAGGCGCTGTCGCAGGTGCTGCAGAACCTGCGCCCCGAACCCGAGGAGGAGCTGGCGCGCTTCGTCGGCGACGCCGCCGCGGTGCGCATCGTCGGCTTCCTGCGCGCGGCGCTGGCGCAGGCGCAGGACAACGCCGAGCGGCTGGCGCGCACGGCGGCCGATTACTTCGTCGCCGAGAATCCGATGCTCGCCGCGCGCGGCGAAGTCGAGCGCTTCTCGCGCGAGGTCGCGAGACTGCGCGACGACGTCGAGCGTCTGGCCAAGCGCATCGAACTGCTCGAGCGTCGCTGAACGCGATGCTGCGCATCTTTCGGCTCGCCCGCATCGTTCTGACCGTCTACCGCTTCGGGCTGGACGAGATCGTCGCCGCCAGTCTGAAGAGCACGTGGCTGGTGCGGCTGGTGCGCGCGGTGCCCGTCGGCAGATCGTTCCGCGAGCCGCGCGGCGTGCGGCTGCGTCGGGCGCTCGAGGATCTCGGACCCATCTTCGTCAAGTTCGGGCAGGCGCTGTCCACGAGGCGCGACCTGCTGCCCGAAGACGTCGCCGACGAACTGGCGAAGCTGCAGGACCGTGTCCCGCCCTTCGATCCGGAACTCGCGGCGCGCGAGATCGAACGCGGCCTCGGCCGCCGCATCGACGAGGTGTTCGCCAGCTTCGAGCGTACGCCGGTGGCGAGCGCGTCGATCGCGCAGGTGCACCTTGCGGTGATGAAGAACGAGCCCGCGTTCGGCGCCTGGGCCGGTCGCGAGGTCGCAGTCAAGGTGCTGCGACCCGGAATGCAGCAGGCCATCGAAAGGGATCTTGCGCTGATGGAAGTCGGCGCCGGACTCGTCGAGCGATTGTGGCGCGAAGGCAGGCGGCTGCGGCCGCGCGAAGTCGTCGCCGAATTCGACAAGCTGCTGCACGACGAGCTGGACCTGATGCGCGAGGCCGCCAACGCGTCGCAGCTTCGCCGCAACTTCGCCGATTCGAAGCTGCTGCGCGTGCCCGAGATGTATTGGGACTGCTGCCGCGCGAACGTGATCGTGATGGAGCGCATGCGCGGCATTCCGGTGAGCCAGGTCGACCGGCTGCGCGCCGCCGGCATCGACATCAAGAAGCTGTCGCGCGACGCGGTCGAGATCTTCTTCACGCAGGCGCTGCACGACGGCTTTTTCCACGCCGACATGCACCCGGGCAACATCTACGTCGGCGACGCGGGCGAAGACTTCGGCCGCTGGATCGCGCTGGACTTCGGCATCGTCGGCACGCTGTCGGAAAGCGACAAGAGCTATCTCGCGCAAAACTTTCTCGCATTCTTCCGGCGCGACTACAAGCGCGTGGCGGAGCTGCACGTCGAAAGCGGTTGGGTGCCTGCGGCCACGCGCGTGGACGAGCTGGAAAACGCGATCCGCGCGGTGTGCGAACCGATCTTCGACAAGCCGCTGAAGGACATCTCGTTCGCGCAGGTGCTGCTGCGGCTGTTTGAGACCTCGCGCCGCTTCAACGTCGAGGTCCAGCCTCAGCTCGTGCTGCTGCAGAAGACGCTGCTGCAGATCGAGGGGCTGGGCCGCCAGCTCGACCCGGAGCTGGACCTGTGGAAGACCGCCAAACCGATCCTCGAGCGCTGGATGCAGGCGCAGATGGGCTGGCAGGGGCTCGAGGACAAGCTGCGGCGCGAGGCCGCGCAGTGGACGCATCTGCTGCCGCAACTGCCCCGGCTGCTGCACCAGGCGCTGACCGACGCCAGTCGCGACGAACGCCTGCTCGCCGAGATGCGCAGGCTGCGGCTGGAGGCGCAGCGCCGCAACCGGCTACTGCTGGTCGGCGTGACCTGCCTCGGCGCGCTGGCGATCATGGTCGCGTGGGTGTTCATCGGCATGCCGCTGCCGGGGCGGTAGCGCCGCGAGTCATCGTTCACGCGTCTTGACGATTGACGCGGAGCCGCCGACGATCTGCGGCGTTGCCCGGTCTGCCCGGGGGAGCCGATGCGCAGAATCGAACGAGTCGCGCGACTGACCATCGCGGCGCTTGCCGCGCTGCTGCTCGCTGCGTGCGGCGGCGGTGGTGGCGGCGGGTCGCCGTCGGCTGCGCCGCACGTCTGCGGGCCTGGCAGCGCATCGTTTTCGACGTACGCCGATGCGTCCGTCGCCGTCGGCAAGGCGGCGGGCGCCACCGTGGCCGGATGCACGGGCGCGCTGCGCGACGTTCGATGGACGCAAACCGGCGGGCCGACCGTCACTCTGCTGTCCGATCGCTCGCAGACGATCAGCTTCGAGCCGCCCGCTGCGGGCACGTACACATTCCGCGTCGAATTCACCGACGCGAGCGGTGAGGCGCGTTCGGCCACGGTCGGCGTGAACGCCACACCCGCGACCGGCGCGGGCGGGGTCGTCATTCGCATCGACCATTCGGTTCGCAAGGGTGGCAAGGTCTCGTTGCGCGCGTGGCCGGCGCTGGGCCCCGGCGAGACGCAGACGTGGGCGCAGCTCGACGGCCCGAGCGTCGTGCTCGATACGACCGATCCGAACCGTGTGCTGTTCACCGCGCCGGACGTCGCCGCCGACACCCTGCTGCGCTTTCGCGTCACGCGCCGCACCGCCAGTGGCGCAATCGACAGCGACGACGCGCTCGTGCTGGTCGAGAACTACACGCAGGCACCGAACGACAGCAACCCGCACGTCTTCAGCGGGCTGCACGTCTCGCGCGTTTACCCGTACAAGCCGACGAGCCCGTTCGCGGCCGATCTGGTCCGCTGCACGTTCGACGCGGCGCTGCAGTGGACCGGCGCGGGCAAGAACACCTGCCCGCTTTCGACGTTGCCTTTCCTGCACCAGACCACGGGTGGGGTCGAGCCAACCACAGCGCAGATCATGGACCGGGTGCTGGTGTCGCACGACTGGATGGGCGCGGTGTTCGAGCAGTTCATCGCCGGCGCGGACAAGTCCGACATCCGGCGGCTGCTCAACGGGGTGACCGCGATCGTCATCGGCGCGCAGGTGCGGCCCTCCTTTTACTACGGGCTGACCGGCGCGATCTATCTGGACGCCGACAACTTCTGGCTGACGCCCGAGGAGCGCGACGTGATCAACGAGGCGCCGGACTTCCGCTCGGACTTCGACCGCGATCTCGCCTACTCCGGCGTGTGGCGCTACACGCTTGCCAACAACAACGTCTTCCTGCCGTGGCCCGCGACGTCGCGGCTGACCCGCACCCTGGACTATCTGCTGTACGAGGCGGGCTGGCTGATGTACCACGAGCTGGCGCACGCAGGCGATTTCCTGCCACCCGCGACCCGCAGCGGGTTGAACAGCGCTGCCACGGTGTGGGACAACCTCGCAACGCGCTTCCAGGCTTCGCAACTTCCGTCCGACGAGCTGGCGCGCAGCCTGCCGCTGCAGTCGGCCGAAATGCGCGCGCTCGCGCAGGTGAAGTTTCAGGGCATGACGGCCACGCCCACCCAGCGCGCGTACACGCCGCAGCAGGTCGCGGATTTCTTTGCGCCCGACCGCGCCACCGACGAATACAACTACTCGACCCCCCGCGAGGACATCGCGATGCTGTTCGAGGAGTTCATGATGTTCCGCAACCACGGGGTGCGGCGCGACGTGGCGATCACCGACAAGATCGGCCCGACGACGACCGGCAACACGCTGATCGTGCGCTGGGGTCAACGCGGCCGCGTGGCGGAGGCGGCGATCCGCCCGCGCGTAAAGCTCACTGTTGCAAGCCTTGCGCCGTGGATCGACGCCAACGACGTCGATGCCTTCCCGGCGCCGCTGGCGATGCGCGCGGGCGAGTCCTGGAACGCCAACCTCGTGCTGCCCGCGCCGCCGGGCGGCGTCGGTGCGGCGTCGCTGCGCGCGCCGATACCGCAGGCGGACGACGCCTGGCTGCTCGAGCGCGCGCGGCGGCGTGGCCATCGTGGGGTACCGGCACTACCGGGCGAGCGGGCAGCCGACTGAGTTCAACCGGACCTGAAAAGCGCAGTTGAACTACTCAGGTACAGAGAACGCAGAGAAAAAGCGAAGCGCTGCGCCGTGAACGCCGGATCGCCTGGAAGCGCGAGGCCGCTGAGCCGGAAGACGCCGATTCGTCGCCCTCGTCCGTGCCGCTGTGCCTCTGTGCCTCCGTGGTGGGGGTTTCCACTTGGCGTCAATCAGTCTGCTGACACCGCGACACCGCATGTCCATTTCGCCAGTGCGAGCGCCGGTTCTGTCATCCCGAGCAGCACGAAGGATCGCGGCGTCGCGAGCGGCCGGGATTCCTCGCCTTCGGCTCGGAATGACGAGGGGGATTGCGCCCGGAATGATGAGGGTGCGGCTCGGAATGACGCCTCATTGTCATCCCGACCCCGGCTCCGAGCCGGGGGAGGGATCTCGGTGTGCGAAGGGCTGGGATTCCTCGCCTTCGGCTCGGAATGACAAGGGGCTGCGGCTCGGGATGACGAGGGGTCTTGAGCTCGGAATGAGGGGGTCTTGCGTTCGGAAGGGTCGGGGTATGACGCTCGAAATGACGAGAAGGTATCGCCCCAGGAATGACGAGGGCGGACCGGTACGGCGGATGGCCGGAGTTCGCGATGCCGCAACGCGACCGCCTTGCGCGGATTTCGCGCGTCGAGGCCGTCGATGACCGAATTCAGCACGCGCGATCCTTCGCAGGCGGCGTTCTGGGACGAGCGCTTCGCGGCGACTTTCACGCCGTGGGATCAGGGCGCGGTGCCGCCCGCGCTTGTGCGCTGGTTGGCGCGCGCGCCGTTCGCCGCGGGCGCGCGTGTGCTGATTCCGGGCTGCGGCAGCGCGTACGAAGCGGCGTTCCTCGACGCTGCCGGCTTAGACGTCATCTCGATCGACATCGCCGATGCGGCGCTGGCGCGGGCGCGCGCAGTGCTGCCGGCGGACGTCGCCGAGCGCGTGCTGCGCAAGGCGGACTTCTTCGCTTTCGCAGCCGCGCCGTTCGACGCGATCTACGAGCGGGCTTTCCTGTGCGCGCTGCCGCCGCGCCTTTGGCCGGCGTACGCGGCGCGCTGCGCGGAACTGCTAGCGCCGGGCGGACGGCTTGCCGGGCTGTTCTTCGTCGATTCCGCGCCGCGGCAGCCGCGCCGCGGGCCACCGTTTGCGATGACGCGCGACGAGCTCGATGTGCTGCTTGCGCCGGCGTTCGAATGCACGGAGGACCAGGCGATCCCCTCGGGCGAGTCGATCGCCGTGTTCGCCGGCCGCGAGCGCTGGATGGTCTGGCGAAGGCGCGGCTGAGCATGCCGTTGCGCGCGCGGGACACTCGCGGCGGCGTGGAACTCCGGCGGCAGCGATCGACAGCGCGGCGGTGCAGTCCCGTTCCTATAATCGCCGCCACTTTCTCCGACAGGCCGACGCCATGACGCTGATCTTTTTCGTGGTCCTTTACCTGCTGGCGTCGATCGCGATCGGCCTGTACGCCGCTTCGCGCGTGAAGAACACCGCGGACTACGCGATCGCCGGACGCTCGCTGCCGCTGTACATCATCGTCGCAACGACCTTCGCGACCTGGTTCGGCTCGGAGACGGTGCTCGGCATCCCGTCCAAGTTCGTCGAGGGCGGACTGTCGAAGACCGTCGAGGATCCGTTCGGCGCGGGCCTGTGCCTGGTCTTGGTCGGCATGTTCTTCGCGCGGCGGCTGTACAGGATGAACCTGCTGACGATCGGCGACTTCTACCGCCAGCGCTACGGCAAGGGCGTGGAGATCTTCAGCGCGGTCGTGATCCTGATCTCGTACCTGGGCTGGGTCGCCGCGCAGATCACCGCGCTCGGCCTGGTGTTCCATCTGCTGTCGGCAGGCGCGATCGGCATCGCCACCGGGATGGCGCTCGGCACCGTCGTCGTGCTCGTCTACACGCTGTTCGGCGGCATGTGGTCGGTCGCGCTGACCGACTTCTTCCAGATGGTGATCATCGTGATCGGGCTTGCGCTGATCGCGGTCTTCGCGGCGGAACTGGCCGGCGGCACCGACAAGGTCGTTGCCTATGCGGCCAGCCGCGACATGTTCAGGTTCTTCCCCGAGGCGAACGCGCACGCATGGCTGTTCTGGCTCGGCTCGGCGATCACGATCATGATCGGCTCGATCCCGCAGCAGGACGTGTTCCAGCGCGTGATGTCGGCGAAGGATGCGGACACCGCCGTCAAGGGTCCGATCATCGGCGGCATCAGCTACCTGCTGTTCGCCGGCGTACCGATGTTCATCGGGCTGTCGGCGTTCCTGATCATGCCGGAGGCGGCCTCGACGCTGCTGAAGGAGGATTCGCAGAAGGTGCTGCCCACACTCGTGATGGAGCACATGCCGACCTGGCTGCAGGTGTTTTTCTTCGGCGCATTGTTGAGCGCCATCATGTCGACCGCATCGGCCACGCTGCTCGCACCGTCGACGACCTTCGTCGAAAACGTGCTGAAGAATTTCGTGAAGATGAACGACAAGCAGTCGCTGCGCTACATGCGCGTCACGGTGTTCGTCTTCACCTGCATCGTGCTCGGCTACAGCATCCGCATGGAAGGCACGCCGATCTACGAGCTGGTCGCCAAGGCCTACCAGTTCCCCGTGGTCGGCGCCTTCTGGCCGCTGGTGTGCGGCCTGTACTGGAGGCGCTCGACCACGCAGGGCGCGATCTGGTCGATCGTGCTCGGCATGTCGAGCTGGGCGCTGCTCGACTTCACGCCCCTTGGCGAAGCGTTCCCGTCGGTGCTCGGCGGCTTTCTGCTCGCCGGGGTCGGCATGCTGGCGGGCTCGCTGGTGCCGACCGCGGGCAACCGCGCGCATCACGCCAGCCACAAGCACCACGCGCAGCGCGCTTGATCGGCGTCGGCGACGTGATCGTTGGGTCTCGGCTTGCGCCGCGGCGACCAACGATCGCGAGAAGGAACTACCCGCGCGCGCCGGAGGCGGCGAGCACGGCGAAGTCTTGGGCGTAGCCGCGCAGCTTGCGGAGCAGTGTGGCGCGCTGCTCGTCGGAGGCGCTGTTGACGAGCTGCGCGATCAGCTCCGCATTGGCCTGCCGGAACGCGACGACGCGCTCGGCGCGTTCGCGTTCGGCCGGCATCGCGAGCCGTGCGAAGTACGCGCGCAGCCACTGCGCGGCGACGGCCTCGTCCGGCCGTTCGCGCTGGATGCGCGCGAGCACCGCGAGCAGGTCCTGCTGCCGCCGCTCGCGCTCGTCCATCCAGAACTGGTGCTGGCCGGGCTGCCCCGCGAGCGCGTTGCGGATCAGTTCGCGCTGCCGCGCGTCGAGCCCGCCGAACCAGGACTCGGCGCGCTCCGCGTAGCGCCTGACGCGATCGTCGAGCGATTCGCGCCCGGCAAAGCGCACCAGTTCGCGCCGCGCCTTCGAGGTGTCTCGCGCGAGCTTCGCGGCGAAGCGGTCGAGCTGCGCCGGCGCCAGCGTCAGCGCCAGCGCCGCGAGATCCGGCGCGGCGCGTTCGCCGAGCACGGCGAGCCGCGCGTAGAGGTCGTCCTGGAATGCGAGCACGTCGGAGGCGCTGACCCGCCCAGCCAGCTTCGCCTGCGCCCCGTCGATCAGCTCCGCGTAGCCGCGCAGTTGCGTCGCGCGGTGCCAGTCGAGCAGCGCGCGGGTGCGGGCGCGCGCCAGTTCCTCCTGCGCGTCGTCGAGATCGAAGTAGCTGTCGAGCGAATACAGCAGCAGCGTGTCGGCGTTGTTGTAGCCGAGCTGGACCGACGAGCACGCAGCCAGCACAAACGCTGCGCTCGCCGCGACGAAAGCGCGCGCGTGCCGCCCGAGCGCGGCGAGCCGGTGCGAGGCGAACCCGGTGCTACGATTCCCGGCCTTCATCCGACCTCCTTGCTGCCGCGATGAACGTCGTCATCCTGGCTGCGGGCCAGGGCAAGCGCATGCGCTCGAGCCTGCCGAAGGTGCTGCATCCGCTCGCAGGCAGACCCATGCTAGCGCACGTGATCGCCGCGGCACAGGCGGCCGACCGGACCTGCGGCGGCGTGGCGCGTATCGCCGTCGTGATCGGCCACGGCGCCGAGCAGGTGCGCCAAGCCTTCTCCGACCGCACCGACCTGCATTGGGTTCTGCAGGAGACGCAGCTCGGCACCGGGCACGCGGTGCGGCAGGCGGCCGACTGGCTCGACGACGCCGTGCCCACGCTTGTGCTGTATGGCGACGTGCCGCTGGTGCGGCCGGCCACGCTCGCGCGGCTGATGCAGGCCGCCGCCGATCATGTCGGCCTGCTGACGGTGAAGCTTGCCGATCCGGACGGCTACGGCCGCGTGGTCCGAGACTGGCACGGCAACGTGCTGAAGATCGTCGAACAGAAGGACGCGAGCGACGAGGAGCGCCGCATCGACGAGGTCAACACGGGCATCCTGGTCGCACCGACCGCGCGGCTGAAGCGCTGGCTCGCCGCGCTGTCGAACGACAACGCACAGCGCGAGTACTACCTGACCGACGTGATCGCGCTGGCCGTGCGCGAAGGCGTGACGGTCGATGCGGTCGTCGCCGAAGAAGCCGAGGAGACGCTCGGCGTCAACAGCAAGTCGCAGCTCGCCGAGCTGGAGCGCATCGCGCAGCGCAGGATCGCCGAGCGGCTGATGGAAGACGGTGCCACACTTGCCGACCCGGCGCGCATCGACGTGCGCGGCGAACTCACCGTCGGCGCCGACGTGTTCATCGATGTCGGCTGCGTGTTCGAGGGCAAGGTCACACTCGCCGACGGCGTTCGCATCGGCCCGCACAACGTGCTGCGCGACGTGACGGTCGGGGCGGGCACCGAGGTGCTCGGCTTCTGCTACCTGGAGCGCGCGCAGATCGGCGCACACGCGCGCATCGGCCCGTTTGCGCGCACGCGCCCCGACGTCGTGCTCGCCGACGAGGTGCACATCGGCAATTTCGTCGAGGTGAAGAATTCGACGCTCGGCCACGGCTCGAAAGCGAACCACCTCGCCTACGTCGGCGACGCCGAGGTCGGCGCCCGCTGCAACATCGGCGCCGGCACGATCGTCGCCAACTACGACGGCGCCAACAAGCACAAGACCGTGATCGAGGACGACGTGCACACGGGCTCCAACAGCGTGCTCGTCGCACCCATCACGATCGGTGCGGGTGCGACGGTCGGCGCCGGCTCGACCGTCAGCAAGCAGGTGCCAGCGGGCAAGCTCACCGTCGCGCGCGCGAAGCAGCAGACGATCGAGCACTGGAAGCGCCCGACCAAGCAGAAGAAGTGAACACGCCGCTCGGCAGCGCGGAATCTCGCGCAGGGGCGGCGCAACCCCCCTTTCGTAAAGGGGGCGGGGGGATTTCGAGGCGCGGCCGAGCACGCAGCCGCGTCCATTCGCGCGAAACCGCAAATCCCCCCGCGCGCTGCGCGCGCGGCCCCCTTTGCGAAAGGGGGCTGGTATCGGCGCGCGAAGGCACTTCGCGCAATCCGTGACCCTCGATCCTCGATCCTCAATCCCCAATCACACCGGCACTTTCGGCTCGAACTTGCTGCGATGGATCGAGAAGAACGTGCGGATGTTGCGCACGTTGGCCTCGGCCGTGAACAGCCGGTGCACCAGCGCGTGATACGCGGGCATGTCGGCGACGTAGACGATCAGCACGAAGTCCGGCCCGGGCGAAACGCGGTAGCACTGCTGGACCGCCGGCTCGTCGGCGACGCGCCGCTCGAACTCGGTCTGACGCTCTGCAGCCTGATGTTCGAGCGTGATCTCGACGATCGCGGTGACGCCCGGCCCGACCGCCTGCGGCGAAACGATCGCGACCTGCCGCTCGATCACCCCGGCGTCGACCAGCCGCTTGACCCGCCGCAGGCAGGTCGGCGGCGAGATGTGCGCCTTTTCCGCGAGCGCTTGGTTGGTCAGCCAGTTGTTTTCCTGCAGCAGGTTCAGCAGCCGGCGGTCGATGGCATCGAGCGCGATCTGCTCTGAGGTGGAAGAACTGGCCACGTTCAGCGGTTCCCGTGAAAAAAATCGACGTTCGATCGAACGTCCGGAATCTTACGACGACCGACTGTCGACTATGCAAACTTATTTCGCCATGCGCTCGGTACGATCCGCCCCACCCTTCGCCACCGGAGACCAGACCATGTGCGGCATCGTCGGCGCCGTCGCCCAGCGCAACATCGTTCCGATCCTCGTCGAGGGGCTGCGGCGCCTCGAATACCGCGGCTACGACTCCTGCGGCATCGCGATCCATGCCGACGGCGAGCTGAAGCGCGCGCGCAGCGTCGCGCGCGTGGCCGAGCTGGACGCGCAGACGCGCTCGATGCCGGGCTTCACCGGCATCGCGCATACGCGCTGGGCCACCCACGGCGCGCCGTCGACCGCCAACGCGCATCCGCACTTTTCCGGCCGCGCCGGCGCGCCGCGCATCGCGCTCGTGCACAACGGCATCATCGAGAATTACGAAGCGCTGCGCGCGAAGCTGAAGGCCGCAGGCTACGTCTTCGAGAGCCAGACCGACACCGAGGTCATCGCGCACCTGATCGACAGCCTGTACGAAGGCGACCTGTTCGAGGCCGTGCAGCGCGCGGTGCACGAGCTGCACGGTGCCTACGCGATCGCGGTGTTCTGCCGCGAGGAACCGCACCGCGTGGTCGGCGCGCGCGCCGGCTCGCCGCTCGTGGTCGGGCTGGGCGACGGCGAAAACTTCCTCGCCTCGGACGCGCTCGCGCTCGCGGGTACGACCGACAAGGTCATCTACCTCGAAGAAGGCGACGTCGTCGACCTGCAGCTCGGACGTGTGTGGATCGTCGACCGCGACGGCCGCCCGGCGCTGCGCGAGGCAAAGACGGTGCAGGCGGGGCTCGGCAACGTCGAGCTGGGTCCGTACCGGCACTACATGCAGAAGGAGATCTTCGAGCAGCCGAAGGCGATCGCCGACACGCTCGACCCGGTCGTCGCGATCGACCCGCTGATCTTCGGCGAGGCCGCCGCCGACGTGCTGCCGCGCGTCGACCGCGTGCTCGTGCTCGCCTGCGGCACGAGCTACTACGCCGGCAGTGTGGCGCGCTACTGGATCGAGGCGATCGCGCAGGTGCCGGTGACGGTCGAGATCGCCAGCGAATACCGCTACCGCACGTCGGTCGCGCATCCGAACACGCTGGTCGTCGTCGTCTCGCAGTCGGGCGAAACCGCCGACACGCTGGCGGCGCTAAAGCACGCCAAATCGCTCGGCATGCACTACACGCTCGCGGTGTGCAACGTCGCCACCAGCGCGATGGTGCGCGAGACCAACCTGCAGTTCCTCACGCGCGCGGGCGCCGAAATTGGCGTGGCCTCGACCAAGGCGTTCACGACGCAACTCGTCGCGCTGTATCTGCTCGCCAACGCGATCGCCAAGGCCAGGGGCGCGCTGTCGGCCGAGCGCGAGAACAACGCGGTCAAGCGCCTGCGCCATCTGCCTGCCGCCGTGCAGAGCGTGCTCGCGCTCGAACCGCACATCATCGCGTGGAGCGAGACCTTCGCGCGCAAGGAAAACGCGCTGTTTCTCGGCCGCGGACTGCACTACCCGATCGCGCTCGAAGGCGCGCTGAAGCTCAAGGAGATCAGCTACATCCACGCCGAGGCGTATCCGGCCGGCGAACTGAAGCATGGGCCGCTCGCGCTGGTCACCGAAGCGATGCCGGTCGTGACGGTGGCGCCGAACGACGCGCTGCTCGAAAAGCTCAAGAGCAACATGCAGGAGGTGCGCGCGCGCGGCGGCCAGCTCTACGTCTTCGCCGACGCCGACACGCAGATCGACTCCAGCGAAGGCGTGCACGTGATCCGCCTGCCCGAGCACTACGGCGACCTGTCGCCGATCCTGCACGTCGTGCCGCTGCAGCTTCTCGCCTACCACACCGCGGTGGCCCGCGGCACGGATGTGGACAAGCCGCGCAATCTTGCGAAGAGTGTCACCGTCGAATGACGGTGACACTCTTCGCGCGCGGCTTGCGTCGAAGGCTAACTTGGCGAAACCAGGTTAAGGCGGCGCAGCCGCCGGCCGGAGACACAAACCAAAGAATCTGGCCAAGAGCGTCACCGTGGAGTGAGGAACCGGCCCCAGATTCCTGGGTTTGCGTCGCAGGCTAACTTGGCGAAGCCAAGTTAAGGCGGCGTAGCCGCCGGCCGGAGACACAGGCCAGGAAACGCCCCCCAGCGCGTCGCCGTAGAGTGAGTGCGCGGCCCCGGATTGCTTGGTTCGCGTCTCGTCGAGCGTTGCGAATTCTCGCGACGCCTGCCAACGCACCGACATCCGTCGCCGTCACACGCCGTCATTCCGCCGCCAAAGCCGAAGAATCCCGGCCGCTTGCAACGCCGGGATCCCGCCCTGCGGCCTGGGGCCGGGTCGGGACCATGGAACCGGCGCCCGCCACGGCGGGCCGTGCGTCTCGTGCAGAATCGCACCATGCACGAGGTCAAGGCGCTGCTGTTCGACGTCTTCGGCACGCTGGTCGACTGGCGCGGCTCGATCGCGCGCGAGGCCCGCGCGCTGCTCGCGCCGCGCGGCGTGGCGATCGACTGGGAGGCATTCGCCGATGCGTGGCGCGGCGAGTACCAGCCGGCGATGGAGGACGTGCGCAGCGGCCGGCTGCCGTTCAGCAAGCTCGACGTGCTGCATCGGCGCAACCTCGATGCGATCCTGCCTCGATTCGGCCTGGATCGGCTCGACGAAGCCGCCCGCGTCGAGCTGAACCTCGCCTGGCACCGGCTCGATGCCTGGCCCGACGTGAGCGAAGGACTCGCGCGGCTGCGCACGAAGTTCCGGATCGCGCCGTGCTCGAACGGCAACGTCTCGCTGATGGTCGATCTCGCGCGCCGCAACGGCTTTCCGTGGGACGCAATCCTCGGCGCCGAATTCGCGCGCGACTACAAGCCGAAGCCGGTCGTCTATCTCGCCTCCGCCGCCGCGTTCGACTGCGCGCCCGCGCAGGCGATGATGGTCGCGGCGCACTCGTCGGACCTCGCCGCCGCGGCGGCCGCCGGGCTGCGCACCGCGTTCGTCGCGCGTCCGGACGAGCGCGGCCCGGGCAAGGGGGAGCAGCGCGCGAGCGTGCCGGTCGACGTATCGGTGCCGAGCCTGATCGCGCTTGCGGACCGCCTCGGCTGCAGTTGACGTTGCGGCGGCGTCAGGCGATCTGCGCCGCCGGTTCGAGGCCGGCGTCGACTTCGTTGCCGCGCTCCGCACCGGGCATGCGCCGCGCCCAGAACGGCGCATCGTGCCAGCGCCGTTCGAGCGCGTAGAACTGCGCGCGCAGCGCGCGGTACGCGTCGAAGTCGCGCACGATCGCCGCGGCGTAGCGGGCGAGCGCATCTTCCTCGCCGGACTGTGCGGCGACGAGCGTGGCGCACGCCAGCTCGGCCGATGCGAGCGCGAAGTCGATGCCGCTCGACGACAGCGGGTCGCGCGCGAGCGCCGCATCGCCGACCGCGAGCCAGCCGGCGCCCGCGGCGCGCACGAGGCACTGGCTCGCCGCCGGCCAGACGGTCGCGCGCGACCGCATGGACAGGTCTTGCACCCGTTGCCGGGTGTGAGGCGCTGCAGCCAGGCAACCGAGCGCAAAGTCCGTTGGATCGCCGGCACGCTGCAACAGGTCGCCGTCGGTCATGAAGACCGCCAGCTCCTCGCCGCCCGGCAGCCGCGCCGCATACCACCAGCCGTCGCGCACGGCTTCGATCATCGGCCCGCGCGGCGCACCGCCTTCGTCGCCGCCGGTGAAGCGCAACGCGACGCCGATCAGCTCGTCGATGCGAATGCGCTCGCTGCCGAGCCGCGCGGCGATCCGCGCGCTGCGGCCGCTCGCGTCGACGAGCCAGCGCGCATGCAACGCCGCTTCGCTTCCTTCCACTTGCACGCGCCAGCCCGCTGCGTCGCTGCCGTCGAAATCACGCACGCGGCAGCCCGCCTGCAGCACCGCGCCGGCATCGACCGCCGCCTGCGCCAGCATCGCGTCGAAGCGCGCGCGGTCGATCTGCCAGCCGTGCTGGTGCGGGTGTGCGATGAACGACTGCGACCGCAGCTCGGCCGAGCCCCAACTGCTCAGCATGTGATCGGAGGCGCGCGGCCGCGTGTCCATGAACCGATCCCACACGCCGAGCCGCTGCAGCCGCGGCGCGATCGCCGGCGGCAGCGTCTCGCCGACGCGAAACGCGCGCTCGCGCTGCCGCTCGACCAGCGCGACGCGCGCGCCCGCGCGCGCGAGCCGCAGCGCCAGCGCGCTGCCCGCCGGGCCGGCGCCGGCGATCGCGACATCGAACGCGCGCGCGCTCATCGCGGCTCAGGGCGATGCCGTATCGCCGTCGCCGTCGGCGGAGAACCGCTGCACCAGCGCGCCGAGCTGCGCGATCAGCTCGGCGCTCACCTGCGGGCTCGCCGTTGCCGGCGCATCGCTTTCGCCGTCGTCGCGCCGCTTGCACGTGTGCGCGAGGCATTTGCGCAGGGCGGCGAGATTGACGCCGTGCCTGCGCAGCGTGCGTTCCAGCTCCGCGGAGACGACGCGCCCCGGGCCGAGCAGACACGCGAGCAGCTCGCACAGCTTGTCGGCCGGGCTGCGTCCCGGCGGATCGCCGAGTCCCGGCGCGCCGCCGCCGACCACCGTCATCGCCGTGTGCGTGCGTTCGCGCTGGAACGCATTCCCGCGCGACGAGGCGCCGGTCGCGCGCACGCGCACCTTGTAGACGCCGACCTGATCGGCGCGGAACGCGCCGCGCGCGGTGCCGCCGCCCGCGCGCAGCGCGACGCGCTGCGTCGTGCGATCGGGCGCGGTGACATCGGCCCACGCGGTCACGCTGCGCTCGAGCGGAATGCCGCTTTCCAGCACCGCCGCGGTGATCGTCACTTCCGCGCCCGGCGCGAGGCTCGCCTGATTGACGGTCGTGCGCAGCGAGATGTTCGAGTACGCGTGCACGCTCACGCTGAACGGCAGGCCGCGCGCGGCGGCGCCGGTCGTCGCATGCGTCTGCGCCAGCGCCGCGCGTTCGCCCGCCGACGGCTGACCGCCGCGCTTGCCGAACAGCAGCACGACCTGCCACGTGCCGGCGTGATCGAAGCGCTGTGGCGTCAGCTCGGTCGGCAGCGCGATGCGGTAGTAGGCCACACCGCGGCCGGCGACGAACTGGATGCCGCCGAACTGCGCCATCGCGCCCGGCGCGATGAGCTGGCCGGTGGGGGTGCGCAGCAGGAAGGTGACGGCCTTCGGCGCGGGTGTGAGCAGCACGACCTCGAGCACCGCGTCCTGCTCCGTCACCTGCACCGGGATCATCTGTGGCATGCCCGGCAGCAGCAGGCCGTCGGGGTCGAGCACGATCTCCGCGTTGCTGATGCCCGCGAGGATCTGCACGAAGTACTTCGACAGCAGGAAACGGTTGTTCGTGTCGATCGCGCCGGTGATCAGCAGGTAGCCGCCGCTGTTGCCGGAGATCGTCTGCAGCGCCGCGGCGCTGGTGTTCGCCGCCGTGCCCAGCCCGATCGAAAAGGTCTGGTGGTTGATCAGCGCGGCGACGTCGGCGATGAAGCGGTCGCGGTTTTCCTTGCCGTCGGTCAGCACGACCATCGCCTTGTTGGTGAAGCCCGCGCCGGCGTTGTTCAACGCCTGCCGGCCCTCGAAGATGCCGTCGCCGATCGAGGTCGCGCCGGAAGGATTCAGGTCCGGCCCGCCGAGCACGCCGAGGATGTCGCCGCGCGCGGCGTCGAACGGATCGGTCGGATCGCCGAGCACGGTGACCGGCCGCAGCAGTTGCGCGTCCTGGTTGTAGCGCGTGATCGACACGCCGTCGCCGTTCTGCATGAGCTGAACGAAGATCTCGGACGCCTCGCGCAGGCTCGCGATCTTGCTGGTGCCGTCGCCGCGGTCTTCGGTCATCGAGCCGGAGCGGTCGAGCACCAGCGCGACCGCGGCCGTCTGCCGCGCGACCGTGCGCGCCGCGAGCGCGATCGTCCACGTCTGTCCGCTCGCGGGTTCCACGACGGTCACCGTGCCGGTATCGACGTCGTTGACGTTGCCGGTCGAGTACTTGACCCACAGCCGCACGACCGCGATGTCGTTGCCGGCGGTGGGGCCGACCGTCTGCGGCGGCGAGACGTTGGTGAACGAAGCGTCGGTCGGGTTGCCCTGGAACTGCAGCGTGACCGGCCCGCCGGTGGACGACACTTCGAAGGTCGCCGCCAGCGCCAGCGTGTTGACCGCGCCGAGCGGCTTCTGCGGCACGTCGCCGAAGTCCAGCACCGGCGTGACCAGCGTGATCGCCGTCTGGCCGCATCTCTCGGCCTCGACGTACTGCGCGCCCTGTTTCACGACGAAGCCGAGCGTGTGCCATTGCGCGGCCATCGCCTCCATGTTGCCGACGCCGCGGTCCCACGACTCGTAGCCGCCGCTGGCCGGGACGATCACCTCGTTGGGCCGCGGCACCGGCCACCAGTTGGTGCCGCAGGCCTTGAAGTCCGCTTGCCACGGCAGCGCCATGCGCGCGGTCACGTCGCCCGCGTACACGAGCGCGTGATCGAGCCGAAACGGCGCGGCGTAGTTGTTCGGGTCGCGGAACTTCGCCTGGTTCGCGGGAAAGCCGCCGGCCTCGATGCCGGGGAAAAACGCCGCGCCGACCGCGGCCTCCAGCGCCGCGCGGTCCAGGCCGTCGGGCGTGACCGCGTTGCCGAGTGCAGGCGGCGGCCAGTCGTTCTGGTAGTTGCCGTTCTTCCACGCCTGCATCAGCGCGAACTGCGTCGGCGTCAGGTCGCCCGCCGTCCCGCCGCCGCTGTTCAGTTGCGGCATGTTCCCGCCCGCGCCCTTGAGCTTGCCGAAGATGAAGTCGATCGTGCCCTGGTTCGTGATCGGATGCGCGAACGAATGGTGTCCGGCCGCCGATTCGCGCACCCACTGCGAGTCGAACGCGCGCTGCAGGATCGGATAGATGTGCTTGACGTAGGACACCGGCGCCGGGGCCGCGAGCTGGCCGCGGTCGATCGCGAACTGCAGCAGCGTGTCGTACAGCGTGATCACGCTGTCGATCTGCGGCGCGAACTTGGGCGGCGCGACGACGACCCACGCGCCGGTGGCGGCGAGCGTCGTGTTGGTGCCGTTGAGCTTGACCTTCGCGGTGACCGGACCGTCGGCGACGTCGTCGTACCAGTTGTCGTTGTCGAGGAAGCTCACGATCGGCGTATTGGTCGGCGACGCCGCCTTGCCGAAGCCGCCGAGCACGAGCAGCCGCGCGTCGACGTCGGTGCGGATCTCGCCGAGCGGCACGGTGACCGCGGACTGGTTCGGCAGCTTGAACTTGCCGTTGTCGAACGCCGCGACCTTGTTCGGGCCCTTGATCGTGCGCGCGCCCGGATCGATCGTCACGTCCGCCGCGGGCACGCCGGCATTGCGCCCAGTCGCCGCCTTCTTGTTGACCAGGTGCACGGTCCACTCGATCTCGGCGTCGGCGGCGGTCAGCTCCTGCACCAGCGCGCCGTTCTGGTCGTAGCCGAAGATCCGGAAGCGCGCCGCCTGCCGCTTGACGCGGCACTGCGCGTCCTTGTAGCCGCCGGGCGGCGCGTCGTACTTGCCGGGGATCTCGGGACCGATGAAGAACTCGTTGGGGCTGTTGCCGACGCGCGCGATGCCGATCGCCGGATGGATCTTGACGCTGGTGATGGCCATGTGTCCTCCTCGCGGACGCTCGCGCCGGAGGGGCACGGTGCGAGCCGGGCGGACATTGCAGCACCGCGCGCCGCGCGCGTTCGGCGAATATCGGAGCGCGCGGGCGCGAAGATTCACGCCGGGTGCAAACCGGCACGCGCGGTGATCGCGCGCAGCCGCTCGAGCTTCGAAGCGGCTGCGGCGCCGGCTGGCGGCGGTGCGGGCCGAGGGTTATGCTGATTGAAAATCCGACTTTCAATCATCATGAAGTTCATCGAACGCGACATCGCCCCCACCTGCTGCGGCTGGCGGCCTCCTTTCCGGCCCTGGTGCTGACCGGCTCGCGCTAGTCGGGCAAGACCACGCTCGCGCGGCGCCTGTTCGCCGACCTGCCGTACGCGACGCTGGAAAGCCCCGATGTGCGCGCCGCCGCGGCCGACGATCCGCGCACGTTCCTCGGCCGCTATCCGCGCGGCGCCCTGCTCGACGAGGTGCAGCGCGCGCCGGAGCTGCTGTCGTACCTGCGGGAACTTATCGATACCGCGCACCGGGGCGTGCGCTACGTGCTCACGGGTTCCGGCAACTTCGCGCTGCTGCAGTCGGTCTCCCAGAGCCTGGCCGGCCGCGCCGGCGTCGCGCGGATGCTTCCGCTCACCTTCGCGGAAGCGGCGCGCGCGGGCCATGCGGCGCCGCTGGACGTGACGTTGTGGCGCGGCTGCTATCCCGGCCTGATCGCACGCGGCGCCGATCCGCGCGATTTCTGCGCCAGCTACACCGCGACATACATCGAGCGCGACGTGCGCCAGATCGTGAACGTGCAGCAACTCGGCACGTTTCAGCGTTTCGTGCAGCTCGCCGCCGCACGCATCGGACAACTGGTCAATCTTGCGAGCCTGGCCGCCGATTGCGGCATCACCCATCCGACCGCGGCGAGCTGGCTCAACGTATTGGAGGCGAGCCACGTCGTCTTTCGCGTGCAGCCGTACTTCCGCAATTTCGGCAAGCGGCTCGTAAAGACGCCGAAGCTGTATTTCGTCGACACCGGCCTCGCGGCCTGGCTGCTCGGCATCCACGACCAGTCGCTGATGGCCGTGCACCCGCTGCGCGGCGCTTTGTTCGAGAACTTCGTGGTCGGCGAGATCGTCAAGCACCGCTACAACCACGGCAACCTGCGGCCGATCCACTTCTGGCGCGACTCCAACGGCCGCGAAGTGGACCTCGTGCTCGACGACGGCGCGCGTTTGCTCGGCATCGAGATCAAGTCGGGCGCGACCTTCGTCGCGGACTGGACGCGCGATCTCGCGGCGTGGCGTGTCGCGGTCGGCCCGGATGCCACGCATCGTCCGATTGTGATCTGGGGCGGCGCCGATACCGGCCCACGCTTCGGCGCCTACGCGCTCGCGTGGGATCGGATCGAACGGTTGCCGAGCGCATTGGACTGAACGAGCGGCGCTCGTGCAGGCGTTCGCGAGACGGCCCCCGCCCCGACCCTGCCCCACTGATGTGGGAGAGGAGTTTCTGCTGCGCGCCGCTCCGCCGGCAGCGGCAGCAGCGACGCCACGTCGACCTCGGGACCGCCGACCTCGGCGCTGATCCAGGGCCCCGTCTCGACCAGCACCTTCAACGTCCGTTCGTCCAGCGCGGCGAGCCGCATGTCGAGGAGGCAGCTGCTCCGGTCCGTGTTCGGCAGAAGACGGTGCCCCATGGCGGCGAAAAGCACCGCCTTGCCGGCGCTTGCGGCGTGCGTGACGACGACGATGCGCTGCGCGGCATGTGCGTGCTAAAGCGCGACGGCCTGCCGGACGTCGACGTCGGCTGCGCGTTGCTGCCGCAGTTCCGCGGCGCCGGTTACGCGCACGGCCTGGCAACCGCTCGCCGATGAGCGTGCTGGAGTCGCTCGGCATGCGGCTCGAACGAACGGCGCAGCGTGCCGGCGACAATCACGTGTCGATGGTGTTCGAGTGGCGCCCGGCGCCTCTTTCCGTCACCCCCGGCCCCTCGCCCGCGTATGCGGGCGAGGGGCGGTTCGTGCGGCCCGCTCGCGCGCCCATCAAGCAACGGCGCGCGGTGCGATCGGCAGGCGGGCGGCGTTGGCGCGCAGCCAGTCGTCGAAGGTCGACAGGCCCGGGTGCAGCGCGCGCGTCTCGGCGACGTTGCGCGCGGCGCAGAACTCGGCGCTGAAGTCGCGCTTGAACTGGAACATGTTTGCCAGGTCCTCTGCGCCGGGGAAGCCGAGCCGCGCGTAGTCCGCGGGCGGCATCGCGACGTGCTGCACCGGCTCGCCGAGCGCGCGCGAAAGCGCGCTCGCCATCTGCGCGCCGCTCAGGTGTTCGCCGGCGATGCCGACCTTGCGGCCGATCATGGATTCGCCCCGGCGGAACAGCGCGGCCGCGCACGCGCCGATGTCGGCGACGGCGATGCCCGGCAGCGGCGCATCGTCCATCGGCAGCACGAACGACAGCTTGCCGTCGGCGCCGCGCTGCGGGTGCATGCCGAAATGGATCAGGTTCTCCCAGTAGAACGAGGTCAGCAGCAGCGTGACCGGCAGCCCACGCTGCAGGAAGAGCTGGTCGGCCTCGCCCTTGCCGTCGAAGTGCGGCACGTTGTAGCGGCCCATCAGCACCGGCATCCGGCTGCCGTCGGCCGCGACGAAGCGGCGCGTGTCCTCCAGCGTGGACCAGATCACGTGGCGCACGCCGACGCGGCGCGCAGCTTCGGCCATCGTGTCGGCCTGCTTGATCTCGCGCTCGGGCGAAAAGTGCTCCCAGAAGTTGGTGACGCAGAACGCGCCGTGCGCGCCCGCGAGCGCGCGCTGTACGCTTTCGGCGTCGTCCAGATCGGCGGCCATGACTTCGGCGCCGAGCTCGGACAGCGCGCGCGCGGCGGCGCTGTCCGGCTTGCGCGTGATCGCGCGCACGCGGAACGGCCGCGTGTCGGACTGCAGTAGCGCGCGCGCCAGGCCGCCGCCCTGGGCGCCGGTCGCGCCGAAGATCGTGATCAAGGGTTTGCTCATGACGGGGTTCCTTCGTTGCGGTGAGTTCGCGGCGCCGCGGCTGCAACGCCTCCCTGCAGTGTGCGCGCGGCCGCCGCGCGGCGCATCGACCGAAAGGAGCCACGCGCCGCGGCGCGCGCTCAACGCTGCGGCTGCTGCGCGTGGTACCAGGCGGCGGCCTGACCGCGCGAGGCTACGCCGAGCTTGCCGAGCGTGTTGGCGACGTGCCGCTTGACGGTGTGCAGGCTCAGATCGAGCGCGCGGGCGATCAGCTTGTTGCTCTGGCCGCGCGCGATCAGTGCGAGCACTTCGAGTTCGCGCGCGGTCAGCCGCTCGGTTGCGGCTGACGGCGCCGCAGTCGTCGCAGACGGCGCAACTGCCGCCGCTGCCGGACGCGCGAGCGCCGCCGCCCAGGCGCGCAAGACCGCCTGTTCGGCGTCGTCGAGCCGGCCCGACCAGTCCGCGCGCGCCAGCGCGGCGAGCGCTTCGCCGGCGAACACGGCGCCGCGCGGACCGTCGTCAGGGCGCTGGAGCAAAGGCCGCAGCAGCGCGGCGGCCTCGTCGCGCGCACCCGCCTGCATCCGGATCCGCGCCAGGCGCACGCGCACCTCGCCCGACTGGCCGTACAGATCGGCTGCCTCCTCGTGCGCGAGCACGTCGCGCCAGTGAGCGAGCGCGCCGTCGCCGCGGCCCTCGAGGTCGGCCAACGCGCCCTGCAATCCCGCGACCGGCCGCAGCCGCTGCGGCGACGCCTCGGGCAGCGTCGCCTGCAGCGCGAGCAGCCGCTGCAGCCAGCCGCGCAGCGCCGGTGCGTCGCCCGCAACCGCCGCGATGCGCGCGGCGAAGTACAGCACGTGCCACAAGCCCCAGTCGCCGTAGCCGGCCGGATGCTCTTCAATGCGCACGCGCGCCTGCTGCAGTGCCTCGGCGGTGTCGCCGCGCAGGACAGCCAGCACCGCGCGCAGCGCGAGCGCATGGCTGTGCAGGATCACCTCGTGACCGCCCCACCGCGCATCGCCGGTGGCGCTTTCGAGCAGCTCGGCGGCGCGCAGCGGTTGTCCCAGCCAGACCGCGCGCCATGCGAGCGCGACCTGCGCCAGCGCGCGCAGCGGAGCCGGTTCGTCACCGGTGACCGCGATGGCGCCGGTGGCCCAGCGCAGCAGCGGCTCGGCCATGCCGGGGCAGGCGGTCTGGCGCGGCGGCGGGATGATGCTCCACTCGCCGATCGTCCGGCATGCCTGCATCTGCTGCAGCAGTTCCTCGAACGCGGGGGCGACCGCGCGGGTTTCGCCGCGCTCCAGATGCAGCCACATTCGTGCGGTGGCGGCGATCAGCCGCGCTTCGATTTCGATCAGCGGCGTGCCGCGCAGCGACTCGAGGATCGCCGCGCACTCCTGCAGGCGCCCCAGCGGCACCATGATCTGCGCGCGGCGCGCCGCCATCGTCTGCGCGGCGGCGACGTTGCCGCGCGCCGCGTACAGTGCCTCGGCCTGCACGAAGTGGCGCTCGGCCTCGTGCATCCGCCACAGCGAGAGCTTGGCCACGCCCGCGGTGTGCTGCACCTCGGCGCTGCTTGCCGCGAAGGCGGCCGGAAACGCCTCGACCAAGCGCAGCGTCGTCGGCGCGGCGCCGCGCACGTTCAGTTGCGTGCCGGTCGGCAGCAACGAGCGGGCCGCCTCCTCGAAGCACGACGCCGCCAGCAGCAGCGACTGGCGGCGCAGCGGATCGTCCTCGAGCTGCGCCGCGCGCTGCAGCAGCGCGAGCCGGTCGTCGGGCCGTTCCACCTGCAGCCGGTGCTGCAACGCTTCGCGGAACAGGTCGTGCAGGCGCAGGCTGCCGCGCGCCTCGTCGACCACACTGGCGAACAGGCCGCGGCGCTCGATCTCGTCGAGCCAGCGCGGCGCGCGCGCATCGCCGGTCAGTGCCGCGCAGCGCGTGGCGTCGAGTTCGTGCAGCACGCTGGTGTCCAGCAGGAACGCACGCAGGTCCGCGTCCAGGTGCGCCAGCACTTCGGTCGCAAGGAAGTCGAATGCGGCGCGATCGATCGCCGCGCCGCCGCCGCGCGCGCCGCTGATCGCCAGCCGCAGCCCGGCGGCCCAGCCCGCGGTGCGCGCGTGCAGCGTGCGCGCGGTTTCCGCGTCCAGTCCGTGCGCGGCGAACCATGCCTGCACTTCGTCGGCGGTGAACTGCAGGTCGGACTCGCGGATGCGCGCGAGTTCGCCGGCGGCGGCCACGCGCGCGAGCAGCGCGGCGGGTTCTTCGCGCGCGGCGAGCACCAGCGTCCAGCGCGCGCCGAGCCGCTCGATCAGGCGTGCCAGGAAGTGCGCCGCGGCCTCGTCGACGAGGTGGTGCAGGTCGTCGAGCACGATGACGCCGCGCTCCAGTTCGCACGCATCGAGCGCGTTGACGAGGCCGTCGACCGCTTGCTGGCGCCCGCGCGCATCGCCGCGCAGCGCGGTGGCGAGCAGACCCTCGGGCGCGATGCGCCACGGCGGGTCGAACGGCTCCAGTGCCGCCAGCAGGCATTCGAGCAGCCGCAGCAGGTCGTCGCCCGGATCGAGCGAGACCCATGCCAGACCGTGGCCCGACGGCGGCGGCACCAGCGCGCGCACCAGCAGCGCCGTCTTGCCGTAGCCGGCCGGCGCGCACACCAGCACCGCCCGGTGCGCCGGCAGCGCGTCGCGCAGCCGCGCCTCGAGCGCGGGCCGCGCCAGCAGTTGCCCCCGGCGCGGCACCGGCGGCTGGATCTTGGCGTGCGCGAAGTTCATCGGGCGTTCATTGTGCCGCCACGCCGCCGCGCCCCGCAGGGGCTCGGTCGTCACTGTCGCGTTTGCATCAGCCCTCGGGCGCCGGAGACCACCCGACGGCGGCGGCCGATGCGCCCGTTCGGCCGGCGAGCGCGAGCGACGTATGCTCCGCGGCGAAGCGCCCTTCCGCCGCGCGCGGAGCATCCCGAGCAGGACGGATACGGCTCGAAGGACGAAACGTCCCTGTTGACGCGATGACCCGGCTCGCCGATCTCGTCGATGCTTCGACGCGCGCCGCGCAGACCGCGAGCCGGCTCGGCAAGCGCGACGCAATCGCCGCCTGCCTGCGAGCAGCCGCGCCCGAAGAGGTCGAAATCGCGGTCGCCCTTCTTTCCGGCGAGGCGCGGCAGGGCCGGCTCGGCATCGGCTACGCGACGCTGCGCGAACTGCGCGGCGGCGGCGCCGCGGCGCCCTCGCTCGCGCTGCGCGAAGTCGACGACGCGCTCGCGCGCATCGCCGCGACGAAAGGCAAGGGCTCGGCCGCCGAGCGCGGCGCGCTGCTTGCCGCACTGTTTGCCCGCGCCACGCGCGCCGAGCAGGATTTCCTCGTGCGGCTGCTCGCCGGGGAACTGCGGCAGGGCGCGCTCGAAGGCGTGATGATCGAGGCGATCGCCGCCGCGGCAGGCGTCGCCGTCGCCGACGTGCGGCGCGCGGCGATGTTCGCCGGCGATCTCGGCGCGGTCGCGCGCGCGGCGCTCACCGCAGGCGCGGCGGGGCTCGCGCGCTTTGCGATCGAGCTGCAGCGGCCCGTGCAGCCGATGCTCGCGCAGCCGGCCGAGGACATCGCGGACGCACTCGCGCGGCTCGGCACCGCCGCGCTCGAATGGAAGCTCGACGGCGCACGCGTTCAGGTCCACAAGGCGGGCGGCGAGGTGCGCGTGTTCACCCGCAACCTGAACGAAGTCACCGCCGCGGTGCCGGAGATCGTCGAAGCGGTGCGCGCCGCACCCGCGCGCGAGCTGATCCTCGATGGCGAAGCGATCGCACTCGCCGCGGACGGTGCGCCGCAGCCGTTCCAGGTCACGATGCGCCGCTTCGGCCGCAAGCTCGACGTCGACGCGCTGCGCGCCGAACTGCCGCTCGCGGCGTTTTTCTTCGACGTGCTCAGGCGCGACGGCGAATCGCTCGTCGACCGGCCGGCGCGCGAGCGCTTCGCCGCGCTGGCCGATACGCTGCCGGGCGCGCTCGTCGTGCCGCGGCTCGTCACGAGCGACGCAGCGGCTGCGCAGGCGTTCGACGCGGACGCGCTCGCGCGCGGCCACGAAGGCGTGATGGCGAAAGCGCTCGACGCGCCGTACGAAGCCGGCAGCCGCGGCGCCGCGTGGCTTAAGGTCAAGCGCGCGCACACGCTCGATCTCGTCGTGCTCGCCGCCGAATGGGGCCACGGGCGAAGACGCGGGTGGCTGTCGAACCTGCATCTCGGCGCGCGCGGTGCGGCGGAGAACGCGTTCGTGATGCTCGGCAAGACGTTCAAGGGGCTGACCGACGAGTTGCTCGAATGGCAGACGCGCGAGTTGCTCGCGCGCGAGATCGGCCGCGACGATTACACCGTGTACGTGCGGCCGGAACTCGTCGTCGAGATCGCGTTCAACGACCTGCAGGCGAGCCCGCAGTACCCGGGCGGGCTCGCCTTGCGCTTCGCGCGCGTCAAGCGCTATCGGCCCGACAAACGCGCCGAAGACGCCGACACGATCGACGCGGTGCGCGCGCTCTACGCGACGCAGCTTCGGCGCAGAATGGAACCGGCTGAGTGATCAAGGCGGGATGTCTTTATCGCAGCCGCTCGCAGGCGCGGCGCAGTGCGGTCATCTTGCCGATGCCGGGCGGCCCGGTGAGCAGCAGCAGCGGGTTCACTTGCGTTCCCGATGAAACCAGCCGGCATCACCACGCGGCCGGTTCGTTGCCAGCGAGCATCGCGAGCGCGCCGGCGAGCCCTTCGACCACGCGCGCCATGCGCGCGTAGTCGAGCTTCTCGGGTGTGTCGGTCGCGCGGTGGTAGTGCGGGTAGCGGTAGAAGGCGGTGTCGGTGACCATCACGGCGCGATAACCCTCGCGCCAGAACGAAAGCTGGTCGCTCCACGACACGCCGGGGACGAGCGCGGGGCTGGCGAGCGATTCGGCCGGGAAGTCGGACGCCGATCTGAACGCGCGCGCGACCTCGCGCAGCGCGCGCTGTGAGCGCAGGTTCGACACGAAGCCGATGAAGTTGCCCGCTGAGGGATAAAAGAAGCGCAGCAGCGGCGGATACTCCTGGCTGCCGGGCGCGTCGCTGTAGCAGCCGAGCATTTCGAGCGAGAGCATCACGCGGATATCGTCGCCGCGGGCGCGCGCGGCGCGCGCGTAGACGCGGCTGCCCATCTCGCCCCAGTAAAAAAACGGCGGCTCCTCGTTGACGAAGGCGACCAGCTTCACCGTGCGCGCGCAGCGTGCATCGCGCAACGCGCGCGCGATCTCGATCAGCGCCGCCACGCCGCTGGCGTTGTCGTCGGCGCCGGGCGAACCGGGCACCGTGTCGTAGTGCGCGCCGGCGAGCACGATCTCGGCGCCGCGCGCGCCGCCCGGCACCGCGACTTCGAGGTTCGACGACGCAATGCCTTCGGCGACGTAGGTCTGCCGTGCGACCTCGTAGCCGAGCCCCGCCAGTTCGCCGGCGATGTACGCCTCGGCCGCGTGCAGCGCCTGCGGCCGCCCGACATGGCGCTCGCCGATTCCGAGCGCGAGCGTCACGACGTGGCGGCGGAGACGGGATGCGAGATCGGACATGATGCGACCGTGCGCCGCGGCAGGGTCTCGGCACACCGGGTCAGCGCGCATGTAAGCGGCGCCTGGCGGCCGAGCGGGTCAGAGCGATTTGACCAGCGCCAGCACCTCGCGAAAGCGCGCATCGGTGGCGTCGCCGGTCCACTCGTAGAGCACGGTTTCGGTGCCGGCGAGCAGGCAGCCGGCGCGCTCCAGCCGGCGCAGCGCGAACTCGCGGTCGTCGCGCCGCACGCCGCGCGAGCCGACGGCGTCGGTGACGATGCAGACGTCGAGGCCGATCGCGCGCAGGCCGAGGGCGGTCTGCAGCACGCACACGTGCGCTTCCATGCCGGTCATCACGATCGTGCGGCGGCCGGTGCGCTGCACGCGCGCGATGAACTCGGGATGGCCGGTCGCGCCGAACGAAGTCTTCACGAAGATTTCGTCGGCCGCGAACTGCGCGCGCAGCGGCTCGATCACCGGGCCGATCTGGTGCGGGCAGTGCTCGGTCAGCAGTTTCGGCACGCCGAACAGCTTCGCCGCGGCGAGCAGCGCGTCGGTGCGCCGGATCACCGATTCGTGATCGGCGATGTGCGGCGCGAGCTTGCTCTGGATGTCGATGACGAGCAGCGCCGAGCGGTCGCGGGTGATCTGCATGGTTACTTCACCAGTGGATGGACAGGAGCCGGCGCTTCGTCGCGCGCCGCCCGCGCAGGCGATGGCAGCGCAACGCTCTGCACCGCCGGCAGCTCGACCATCTGGCAGCCGGCCACGCAGCAACGGCCCGGCTGGCGGTTGCGCACGATCTTGCGCGTTTCGTCGGCCAGTACGCCGCGGTCGAGCAGCCGCTCGACGAGATCGACCTTGTTGCCGAGCGGATAGTTGCGCCAGATCTCGGTTTTCATCGCGTCGGGCGAGCCGCCGCCGTGCAGGCTGATCAGCGAGTACCAGCCGCCCTGATACGAGGCGGTCAGGTCTTCGATGAAGCGCGCGACCTCGATGCGCTTCTCGTACGGGATGTCGCTGCGTGCGGTCAGCACTTCCGACAGCCGCCCCGCGGTCGCCGGGTTGTGGTCTTCGTCGGGTCCCGGCAGCGCGACGATCAGCCCGCCCGACACTCCGTGCGCGAGGCGGTGCATGTCGTAGATCTGCGTGGCGAGCAGGAGCTTGCCGATGTTCGCGAACACCGGTTCGGGCGCGATGTTGCCGGCGGGGCTGCGTTCGCCGTACACGGACGCCGCGACCCCGCAGGCGTAGAAGCCCTCGACGATCTTGATCAGCTCGACCATCGATTCGCGCACGCCGTGATGGCGGTCGAGATCGAGGCCGTTGGCTTCGATCATCAGCGCGCCCGCGCCGATCAGCAGATCGCCGAAGCCCGCACGCGCGCCGATGCAGGTCTGCCGATGCTGGCTCGTGTAGTGGTAGAGCGTGTGGGCGACTGCGTCCGATTCGCCGGCAAGGAACACGCGCTCCCACGGCACTTCGACGCGATCCAACAGGCACACGCCGGTCGTCTGCCCGTATTTGCCCGAGAACTTCGCCGCCGCTTCGCCGGGCCGGCCGGCGGGGCGCGCGACGATCGCGAGCCCCTTCGCGTCGACCGGCACCGCGCAGGCGACCGCGAACGCGGCATCGGCTTCGGTCATCGCGCGGCCGGGCAGCACCAGCAGTTCGTGCATGTACGGCGCGCCGGTGACGATCGCCTTCGTGCCCGAGATCACGAGGCCGCGCGCGTTGCGCTCGACGACGTGCACGTAGGTGTCGGGATTCGGCTGCCGCGAAGGCCGCAGCGAGCGGTCGCCCTTCGCGTCGGTCATCGCCGCGCCGAGCGTCAGGTCGTTCGCGTAGACGTGCGCGAGGTAGTTCTTCAGGCGCGCGTGGTAGTCGGTGCCGTGTTCGGCGTCGGTGGCGTGCGTGCCGTGATACAGCGCGTTTAATGCGTCGCCGCCGAGATAGCGCTGCGCGCAACCCGTCTCCTGGCAGACGATGCGCACCGCTTCGAGCTTGTTCAGCAGATCGGCGGTCGTGTGCGTCAGCGCGATCATCCGGTTGACCGGCGCATCGAAGCCTTCGACGCGCGCCTGCATCAGCGGCGCGAGGTCCGCGTTCAACGCCAGCTCGTAGGTCTTCGCGATCGCCGCCACGCCGGGCGCGAGCCGCGGATCGTCGGCGACGTTGCCGACGCGTTCGCCGTCGACGTAGACGGTCGGCTTCAAGCGCCGCAGCGATTCGCGATAGGCGTCGGCGGACATCAGCATGGCGGCCTCCGTTGGTGTCTCGCGGACTCTACTCCCGCGGCTTGGCCCGGACGAAGAAGCTCATCACCAGCCCGAACGCCGCAGCAGCAGCGAGCAGCCCGATGCCGCGGTCCCACGCACCCGCCAGATCGCCCGCCGCGCGGCCGCGATCGAGCACCCAGCCGACCCACGGCTGCAGGATGCCGGTGCCGAGAAAGATGCCGACGTTGACGACCGAGGTCGCGATGCCGGAGTACGCGGGCGGGTTCGCTTCCTTCGCGATCGTCCACGACAGCGTGAAGCCGGGAATCAGCAGCCCCATCAGCAGGAACCACGCGAGCGTGGCCCATTGCGGCCACTGCGCGTGAGCGAGCCACGGCAGCCACGACAGCGTGTACGCGAGCACGAAGATGCGCATCACGCCCTGCCGGCTCTTCAGCCGGTCCGAGATCATGCCGATCGCGACCGACCCCACCGCCACGCCGAGCAGCAGCAGGCTCGCGTGCTGCGCGGCTTCGACGCGCGGCATGCCGCGGGTCTGCTGCAGATACGGCACCGCCCACAGCCCGGCGAACGCGAGAAAGCTGCCGCCGACGCCGACGTTGACGAAGAAGGCCGGCCAGGTCGCCGGGTTCGCGAGCACGTGCGCGAGCGCGCGCATCCACGGCAGCCTCGCGGTCGTCGCCGGCGCCGCGTGCACCGGCGGATAACCCAGCTCCTCGGGGCGATCGCGCACGCGCAGCCAGGTCGCGATCGCCAGCAGCGCCGACAGGATCGCGAGCGCGACGAACACGGTGCGCCACGACGCGAAGGTGACGATCCACGCGAGCGGCGCGCCGGCCGCGACCGCGCCGAGGTTGCCGGCGAACATCGTCACGCCGGCGAGTGTGGCGAAGCGGTCGGCCGGGAACCACACCGCCGACACCTTCAGGATCGCGATGAACGCGACCGACACGCCGATGCCCACCAGCGTGCGGCCGACCGCGGCGATTTCCCATACCGGCGCGAGCGCGAACAGCAGCGAACCCGCCGCCGCGATCGCCGAGCCCGTCGCGAGGATCTTGCGCGGCCCGAGCGTGTCCGCGAGCACGCCGACCGGCACCTGCAGCAGCGTGTAGACGTAGAAGTACGTCGCCGCGAGCGTGCCCAGCACCGCGCCGCTGATCGAAAACGCCTGCGTTAGCTCGCCCGCGATCGCCGCCGGCGCGGTGCGATGCACGAACGACAATACGAAGCTCGCGAGTGCGAGGCCGAAAACGATGCGGCGGGCTTGGACGAGGTTCATTGCGTGACCGGCTTGCCGCGATCGTAACGGCGGATCGCTCGGCGCGGTATCGTGTCCGCGACGGCACGGAACCTCTACACTGCCGCCACGCGCCGGAACTTCCACGAGGAGGTGCGCGATGACCGATCTTTCGACCCCGCGCCTCGTGCGCGCGCCCACGGGCACGCAGCTCGCCTGCCGCAACTGGCAGATCGAGGCCGCGTACCGGATGATCCAGAACAACCTCGATCCCGACGTGGCCGAACGGCCTGAGGATCTCGTCGTCTACGGCGGCATCGGCAAGGCCGCGCGCAACTGGGCGTGCTTCGACGCAATTCTGAAGGCGCTGCGCGAACTGGCGCCGGACGAATCGCTGCTGGTGCAGTCGGGCAAGCCGGTCGCGGTGTTCCGCACGCACACGGACGCGCCGCGCGTGCTGATCGCCAACTCCAACCTCGTGCCGCGCTGGGCGACCTGGGAGCACTTCCACGAGCTGGACCGCAAGGGCCTGATGATGTTCGGCCAGATGACCGCGGGATCGTGGATCTACATCGGTTCGCAGGGCATCGTGCAGGGCACGCACGAGACCTTCGTCGAGTTGGGCCGCCAGCATTACGGCGGCGACTGGTCGGGCAAGTGGATCCTCACCGCGGGGCTGGGCGGCATGGGCGGCGCGCAGCCGCTCGCCGCGGTGCTTGCCGGCGCGCATTGCATCGTCGTCGAATGCCAGGAGTCGCGCATCGACTTCCGCCTGCGCACGCGCTACGTCGACCACAAGGCGCGCACGATCGACGAGGCGCTCGCGCTGCTGGCGCAGGCGAAGCAGCCGACCTCGATCGCGCTGCTCGGCAACGCCGCCGAGCTGATGCCGCGCTTCGTCGAGATCGCGCGTAACGGCGGTCCGCGCCCGAGCGCGGTGACCGACCAGACCTCGGCGCACGATCTCGTCAACGGCTATCTGCCGATCGGCTGGACCGTCGATCGCTGGCTCACCGCGCGCGCGGGTTCCGAAGAAGACCGCAAGGCGCTCGTGCGCGCGGCCGCGCAATCCTGCGCGGTGCACGTGCGCGCGATGCTCGACTTCCACGCGCTGGGCGTGCCGACGATCGACTACGGCAACAACATCCGCCAGGTCGCGCTCGACGAAGGCGTGCGCAACGCCTTCGATTTCCCCGGCTTCGTGCCGGCGTGCATCCGACCGCTGTTCTGCGAAGGCAAGGGGCCGTTCCGCTGGGTCGCGCTGTCGGGCGACCCCGAGGACATCTATCGCACCGACGCGAAGATCAAGGAACTCTTTCCGAAGAACCGCCCGCTGCACCGCTGGCTCGACCAGGCGCGCGAGCGCATCGCCTTCCAGGGACTGCCCGCGCGCATCTGCTGGCTTGGCCTGGGCGAGCGGCATCGCGCGGGGCTCGCGTTCAACGAGATGGTGCGCAAGGGTGAATTGAAGGCGCCGATCGTGATCGGCCGCGACCACCTCGACAGCGGTTCGGTGGCGAGCCCCAACCGCGAAACCGAAGCGATGCGCGACGGCTCCGACGCGGTGTCCGACTGGCCGGTTCTCAACGCGCTCGTGTCGACGGCCGGCGGCGCGACCTGGGTCAGCTTCCATCACGGCGGCGGTGTGGGCATGGGTTATTCGCAGCACGCGGGTGTCGTGATCGTCTGCGACGGCACGAAGGAAGCCGACGCTCGGCTCGAACGCGTGCTGTGGAACGACCCGGCGCTCGGCGTCGTGCGGCACGCGGATGCCGGCTACGAACGTGCGCTCGAAACCGCGCGCAAGTTTGGCTTGAAGACGCCCGGGATCGAGCTCTGAAGGCGCGATGCGCACGCTCAGCCCCGGCCGCCTGACGCTTGCCGACCTGCGCACGCTCGCCGGGCGCTTCGAGCCGGTCGCGCTCGATCCTGCGTGCCTTGCCGGCATCGAAGCGAGCGCGCAAGCCGTCGCGCGCATCGTCGCGCGCGGCGGTCCCGCCTACGGCATCAACACGGGCTTCGGCAAGCTCGCGCGCGTGCGCATCGCCGACGACCGGCTCGCGCAACTGCAGACCAACCTCGTTCGCTCGCACGCGGTCGGCGTGGGTCCGCTGCTCGACGACGACACGGTGCGGCTCGTGCTGCTGCTGAAGATCGCTTCGCTCGCGCGCGGCTACTCGGGCGTGCGGCCTGCGGTGATCGATGCGCTGCTCGCGCTCTACAACGCGCAGATCCTGCCATGCATCCCGTCGCAGGGATCGGTCGGCGCCTCCGGCGATCTCGCGCCGCTCGCGCATCTGGCCTTGCCGCTGATCGGCGAAGGCGAGGTGCGCGTCGACGGCCGCGTGCTGCCGGCCGCGCAGGCGCTGCGCGACGCGGGCATCGCGCCGCTCGCGCTCGAAGCGAAGGAGGGGCTCGCGCTGCTCAACGGCACGCAGGTGTCGACCGCCATCGCGCTGCGCGGGTTGCTGCGCGCCGAGCAGGTGTTCGCCGCGGCGGTGGTCGCCGGCGCGCTGTCGGTCGACGCGGCCAAGGGCTCCGATGATCCGTTCGACGATCGCATCCAGAAGCTGCGCGGCCACGCGGGGCAGATCGAGGTCGCGCGGCTTTATCGCGAGCTGCTCGCGGGCAGCGCGATCCGCGCGTCGCATCGCTACGGCGACGACCGCGTGCAGGACCCCTATTCGCTGCGCTGCCAGCCGCAGGTGATGGGCGCGTGCCTGGAACTGATCCGCAACGCCGCGGCCACGCTGCTGACCGAAGCGAACGCGGTATCCGACAACCCGCTCGTGTTCGCCGCCGACGGCGCCGTGCTGTCGGGCGGCAACTTCCACGCCGAGCCGGTCGCCTTCGCCGCCGACACGCTCGCGCTCGCGATCGCCGAGGTCGGTGCGCTGTCCGAGCGGCGCATCGCGCTGCTGATCGACGCGACGCTGTCCGGGCTGCCGCCTTTCCTCGTGAAGGTGGCGGGCATCAACTCGGGTTTCATGATCGCGCACGTGACCGCGGCGGCGCTCGCGAGCGAGAACAAGACGCTCGCGCATCCGGCGAGCGTCGATTCGCTGCCGACCTCGGCGAACCAGGAGGACCACGTCAGCATGGCGACCTTCGCCGCGCGCAAGCTGGCGGATCTGGCACTGAACGTCCGGCACATCATCGCGATCGAGCTGCTCGCCGCCGCGCAGGGCATCGACTTCCATCGTCCGCTCAGAAGCTCGGCGGCGCTCGAAGAAGCGCACGCGATGATCCGCGCGCGCGTACCGCACTACGCGCAGGACCGCGCGTTCGCCGCCGACATCCGCGCGGTCGAGCAGTTAATCGACGCCGACGCGTTCACCGCGTACGCGCGCGGCGTGCTGCCTTCGTGGAATCCGCAGTGAACGACTGGCGTTCGGCCTGGCAAGGACGCGTCGATGCGGCCGACGGCGACGCGGGGCTGCGCTGGCATCAGCTCGTCGAGCCGTGGCGCGCGGGTGCAGCGCGCGGCGTGGCGCTGCTCGGCTTCGCGTCCGACGAAGGCGTTCGCCGCAACCAGGGCCGGATCGGCGCAGCGCAGGGACCGCAGGCGCTGCGGCGGATGCTGGCCAACCTGCCGGTGCACGAACGCTTTGCGCTGTACGACGCCGGCGACGTGAGGTGCGAAGGCGGTTCGCTCGAGGCCGCGCAGGACGATTACGCCGTGCGCGCGGCGAAGCTGCTCGACGAAGGCCAGCTCGTCGTCGGGCTCGGCGGCGGCCATGAGATCGCCTGGGCCAGCTATCTCGCGCTCGCCCGCAGCCGCGCGATGAAAACTGCGAGCGCGAAGCTCGGCATCCTAAACTTCGACGCGCATTTCGACTTGCGCAAGGACGAACGTTCGACCTCGGGCACGCCGTTCCTGCAGGCGCTCGATCATGCGGCGGCGAACGGCTTGAGCGTCGAATACCGCTGCCTTGGCGTGAGCGAAGCGTCGAACACGCGCGCGCTGTTCGATCGCGCGCGCGAACGCGGCGTGGCCTGGCGGCGCGACGACGAGCTGACGCTGCTCGCGCTCGACGCGCGCACGGCGGAACTCACCGACTGGTTGCGGACGATCGACCAGCTTTACCTGACGTTCTGCCTCGACGTGCTGCCGGCGGCGATCGCGCCCGGCGTCAGCGCGCCGGCCGCGCGCGGGGTGGCGCTGGAAGTGCTCGAACCGCTGATCGCGCTCGCTGCCGGCAGCGGCAAGCTGAGGCTGGCGGACATCGCGGAGCTTTGCCCGCCGCACGACATCGACCAGCGCACCGCGCGCGTGGCGGCGCGCATCGCGTGGCGGATCGTCCAGGCGCATCGCGACGTGCCGCGCTGAAGTCGCCATGCGCGCTGACCTGCTGATCCGCAAGGTTCACCTGGCCACGCTCGCCGATGCCTCGGGCTACGGCGAGTTGCGCGACGCCGCGCTGCTCGTGCACGACGGCCGCATCGCCTGGCTCGGCGCGGAGGAGGCGCTGCCGGCGGGGCTCGACGTGGCGGTCGAAATCGACGGCGCAGGCGGTTGGCTGACGCCCGGGCTGATCGACTGCCACACGCATCTCGTCTGGGCCGGCAGCCGCACGCGCGAATTCGAGCAGCGGCTCGCCGGCGCGACTTACCAGGACATCGCGCGCGCGGGCGGCGGCATCCTCGCGACGGTGCAGGCCACCCGCGCGGCCACACTCGAGGAACTCGTCGCGGCGGCGCGGCCGCGACTGCGTGCGCTCGCGCGCGAAGGCGTGACGACGATCGAGATCAAGTCCGGCTACGGGCTCGAAACCGCGACCGAGCTGCGTCAGCTCCAGGCGGCGCGCCGACTCGGCGCGGAGTTCGGCATCCGCGTGAAGACGACCTTGCTCGGCGCGCACGCGCTGCCGCCCGAATACGCCGGCCGCGCCGACGATTACATCGACCGCGTGTGCAGCGAGATGCTGCCCGCCGCGCACGCGGCGGGGCTCGCAGACGCCGTCGACGCGTTCTGCGAAGGCATCGGCTTCTCACCCGCGCAGACGCGGCGCGTGTTCGACGCGGCGCGCGCGCTCGGCCTACCGGTCAAGCTGCACGCGGATCAGCTCTCCGATCTCGGCGGTGCGGCGCTCGCGGCCGAATACGGCGCGCTGTCGGCCGACCACGTCGAATACGCGTCGGAGGCTTCGGTCGCGGCGATGGCGCGCGCGGGCACGGTCGCGGTGCTGCTGCCAGGCGCGTTCTACTGCCTGCGCGAGACGAAGGTGCCGCCGATCGCCGCGCTGCGCGCGCACGGCGTGCCGATGGCGGTCGCGACCGACTGCAACCCGGGAACGAGCCCGTGCACGTCGCTGCTGCTGATGCTGCACATGGCGTGCACGCTGTTCGGGCTGCGCCCCGACGAAGCGCTCGCCGGCGCGACGCGCCACGCCGCGCGTGCGCTCGGGCTGCACGGCGAAACGGGCCGGCTCGCGGTCGGCTTGCGTGCCGATCTCGCGCTGTGGGCGATCGACCATCCACGCGATCTGGCTTGCTACCTCGGGCACGATCCCTTGATCACGTCGTGGGCGGGCGGCCGTACCGTCGGCGCCGCGACGCGCACGGGCTGACGCGCGCAACGCCGCGCCTGTGTCGCGGTCCAAACGTTCGCGACAGTGGTAGTGCAAGCAGGAGGCCGACGATGAACGCGACCGCGCGCCAACGCGAAGAACTACTCGACGCCGCACTGGAAATGACCTTTCCGGCAAGCGATCCGATCGCCGTCGCCGCGCCGCAGGCGCCCGCACGGCCGGCGACCGCGCACGCGGAGCCGCGCCGCACGCGCAAACGGACCGCAACAGCCGGATCGGCCGCGCCCGCGACCGGCGTGCCGCAGCGCGGTCGATGAGCGCATGCCGGCCGCTGCAACCTACTTCCGCTGGAGATCGGGCGACAGCTCGGCGGTCGAGTCGAAG
Source organism: uncultured Burkholderiaceae bacterium (assembly GCA_964539745.1). GTDB lineage: Bacteria > Pseudomonadota > Gammaproteobacteria > Burkholderiales > Burkholderiaceae_F > DSNY01. The sequence continues at coordinate 56,108 of CAZIJU010000003.1, forward strand.
TAAAGGATGACTTGCCGCAAACCCGTCGCCGGTACCGTGGTCGTGCGTCTGAGCGTTTGCTCGTTGTGCTTCGCCTCGACGCTGTAGCGACCGGGTTTGAGGTCCGCGAGCAGCCACGGGCCGTCCATCTCGGTGTCGATCACGACTTGGCCCTTGGCGTCGGTGATCTTCACGTGCACGCCGGCGAGATGCGCGCCCGACCCTTTCGCCGCCGTGAGTATCCACAGCCGATAGTCCTTCTTGCGTCCTTCGAGGTCACGCAACTCGCCGACGGTGACGCCGCCGGAAACGAAAGCGCCGCCTTGCGTGCTCTTGCCTTCGACGACGGCGAACGCCGGCACAGGGGCGGTCATCGTGAGCGCGGCGAACGCCGCCGCGGCGATTCCGTATGCGATCCGATTCATCCAGTCCTCCGTGTGGCTTGGCGCGGCGGCGTTCGCGCCGGCAATGAACACGCCCGCGAACGCGAGTAATCCGCCGGCACCGGAGCCCTGAGCGTAGCCGGCGCGCGCGCAGCGCTCGTCACTGGTTTTACGTAGGTGCGATTCCGGGTTGCGGCAGGCGCGCGATGCCGTCGTCGCCGCATGACGCCTTGCCGGCACCGGTCGACGTGTCGAACCGACCGGCACCGGTAGACTCCGCCCGCCATGCGCGTCCTCGTCATCGGCGCCGGCGTGATCGGACTCACGACGGCGTATTTCCTGCAGCGCCAAGATTTTGAAGTCACCGTCGTCGATCGCGAACCGGGAGTCGGCCGCGGCGCCAGCGGCGGCAACGGTGCGCAGCTTTCGTACTCGTACGTCGCGCCGCTGGCGGAACCCTCCGTGCTCGCAAAGCTGCCGTCGCTGCTTCTTTCGCGCGAATCGCCGCTCGTGTTCCGCCCGCGGCTCGAGCCCGCGCAGTGGCTGTGGGGTCTGCGCTTCCTCGCGGCAGCCTCGAGCGAGCGGGCGCGCGCGACGACCGCCGCACTGCTGAAGCTTGCGTTCCTGTCGCGCGATCTGATCGAGCCGTTGATCCGCGACGAGGCGATTGCCTGCCATTTCACGCGCGGCGGCAAGCTGGTCGTGTATCCGGACGAAGCTTCGTTCGCCGCTGCGCGCGCGCAGGTCGAGTACCAGGCCACGCTCGGCTGCGAGCAGATGCTGCTGTCGCGCGAGCTGTGCGTCGGGCGCGAGCCGGCGCTGGCGGGCTACGCGGACCGCATCGTCGGCGGCGTGTGGACGCCGAGCGACGCCGCGGCCGACTGTGCGGCCTTCTGCGAGCAGCTCGCCGATCGCATGCGCCGCCGCGGCGTGCGCTTCGAGCTGGGACGCGAAGTCAGGTCGCTGCGCGTGCGCAACGGACGCTTCGAAGGCGCCGACGTCGACGGCGGACCGCTCGCCGCCGATGCCTGCGTGCTCGCCGCCGGCAGCCACGCACCGCGGCTTGCGCGCGGCGCGGGACTGCGCCTTCCGATCTACCCGCTGAAAGGCTATTCGATCACGCTGCCGTTGGCGCGCGGTGTGCCGCTGCCGGTCTGCTCGATCACCGACATCCGCCGCAAGGTCGTCTTCGCGCCGCTCGGCCGCCGGGTGCGCGTCGCCGGTTTCGTCGAGATGGCCGGCCACGACGCGCGCATCCCGCAGTCGCGCATCGATTCGCTCGCCGCCGCCGCGCGCGAGGTGATCGGACTGAAGGCGGACCTGCGCACCGAAGTGCAGCCGTGGTGCGGGTTCAGGCCGGCGACCCCTTCGGGACTTCCGATCGTCGGCGCGACACCGGTCGAAGGCCTGTACCTGAACGTCGGGCACGGCGCACTCGGCTGGACGCTGGCCGCGGGCAGCGCGCGGCTCGTCGCGGACGCGATCGCGGGGGTGCGGCCTACAATCGATCCTCGCCCGTTCGCGCTTGCCTGAAGATCCCCATGCACTCCGAATCGCACATCCTGCATCGCCAGCTCCGCGGCCGGTATCCGCTCGCCGTCTCCGGGCAGGGCTGCTTCATCACCGACGCGAGCGGCAAGCGCTACCTCGATGCCTCCGGCGGCGCGGCGGTGTCGTGCCTCGGGCATGGCCACCCGGACGTGCTCGCCGCGATGCACGCGCAGATCGAGCGCATCGCCTATGCGCACACGAGCTTCTTCTCGACCGAAGTCGCCGAGCAGCTTGCCGACGCGCTGATCGCGGATGCGCCGGCGGGCATCTCGCACGTGTATCTGGTCTCCGGCGGCTCGGAGGCGATGGAAGCGGCGCTGAAGCTCGCGCGCCAGTACTTCGTCGAGATCGGCCAGCCGCAGCGCGCGCAGTTCATCGCGCGCCGCAACTCGTATCACGGCAACACGCTCGGCGCGCTCGCGGTCGGCGGCAACTTCTGGCGGCGCCGGCAGTTCGCGCCGCTGCTGATCGACGTCGAGCACGTGAGCCCCACCTATGCGTACCGCGACCAGCGCGCCGGCGAATCGCCCGCGCAGTACGGCGAACGGCTCGCGCGCGAGCTGGAGGAGACGATCGCGCGCGTCGGCGGCGACAAGGTGATCGCCTTCGTCGCCGAAACCGTCGGCGGCGCCACCAGCGGCTGCCTGACGCCGCCACCGGGCTACTTCAAGCGCGTGCGCGAGATCTGCGATCGGCACGGCATCCTGCTGATCCTCGACGAAGTGATGTGCGGCATGGGCCGCACCGGCACGCTGCACGCGTGCGAGCAGGAAGGAGTGACGCCCGACCTGATGGCGATCGCGAAGGGGCTGGGCGGCGGCTTTGCGCCGGTCGGCGCGGTGCTCATCGGCGGGCGCGTGATCGACGCGATCGCGCAGGGTTCGGGGTTCTTCCAGCACGGCCACACCTACATCGGCCATCCGGTCGCGTGCGCCGCCGCGCTCGCGGTGCAGCGCGTGCTCAAGCGCGATCGGCTCGTCGAGCGCTGCGCGCGGCAGGGGGAAAAGCTCTACGAACGGCTCGCCGGCGCTTTCGGCGAGCACGAACACGTCGGCGACATCCGCGGCCGCGGACTGTTCTGGGCGATCGAGCTGGTGCGCGACCGCGCGAGCAAGGAGCCGTTCGATCCGAACCTCAGACTCGCGGGGCGGATCAAGCAGGAGGCGATGGCGCTCGGGCTGATGTGCTACCCGATGGGCGGAACGATCGACGGCGCGCGGGGCGATCACGTGCTGCTCGCCCCGCCGTTCATCGTCACCGACGAGGAACTCGATCTGCTGATCGAGCGGCTCGTCGAGGCGGTCGATCGGGCGATCGCTGCGACCTGATAACGACAGACGCAGACCGTCGGGGTTGCATCGGTCCAACGCGGGGGGTAAGGTCGGCGACCGCTGCAGAATTCACCTTCCATCGAAGAGGAGAAAACCATGCGAATCAAGCTTTCCCTGACCGCGGCCGCGCTGGCATCGGCCTTCGTCGCGGCCGCAACGGCGCCGCAGACGGCCACCGCGCAGCAGCGCTTCATCACGATCGGTACCGGCGGCGTCACCGGCGTGTACTACCCGGCGGGCGGCGCGATCTGCCGTCTGGTCAACCGCGACCGCGCCAAGCACGGGCTGCGCTGCTCGGTCGAATCCACGGGCGGCTCGGTAGCCAACGTCAATTTGCTGAAGTCGGGCGAGATCGAATTCGGCGTGGCGCAGTCCGACGTGCAGTTCAACGCGACCAAAGGACTCGGACAGTTCCAGAAGGACGGCGCCTATGGCGACCTGCGCGCGGTGTTCGCGCTGCACCCCGAGCCCTTCACCGTGGTCGCGCGCAAGGAGGCGAACGTCACGAAGTTTGAGGACTTCAAGGGCAAGCGCTTCAACGTCGGCAACCCGGGGTCGGGCACGCTCGCGTCGATGAACGAGCTGCTGGCGGCGATGGGCTGGAAGATGAGCGACTTCGGTCTGGCTTCCGAACTGCGCCCCGACGAGCACGGCCCAGCGCTGTGCGACGGCAAGATCGACGGCTTTTTCTACGCGGTCGGGCACCCGTCGGCCAACATCCAGGATCCGACGACGATCTGCGGCGCGAAGCTCGTCCCGCTGACCGGCCCCGCGATCGACAAGCTGGTCAAGGAGAAACCGTACTACGCGATGGCGACGATCCCCGGCGGCATGTATCCGAACAACCCGCAGCCGACGCCGACCTACGGTGTGCAGGCCACCGTCGTCAGCTCGGCCAAGGTGCCTGCGGACGTCGTCTACACGGTGGTCAAGACGGTGTTCGACAACCTCGACGAGTTCAAGAAGCTGCACCCGGCGCTGGCCCATCTGAAGCCCGAGGAAATGTTCAAGAACGGCCTGTCGGCGCCGCTGCACGACGGTGCGCTGCGCTACTACCGCGAAAAGGGCTGGATCAAGTGACGCATTCGTCCGTGAGCAAGCGGCGCAGCCGCGCAGCGAACGGTAACGAATGCGTCATCCCGAGCGGCGCAGCGGCGAGGGATCTCACCCGAGGCGATGTGCCGAGATCCCTCGCCTGCGGCTCGGGATGACCGCGCAGCCGCGCAGCGAACGGTAACGAATGCGTCATCCCGAGCGGCGCAGCGGCG
>CAZIJU010000003.1:60719-100176 GCA_964539745.1 uncultured Burkholderiaceae bacterium
AGGGATCTCACCCGAGGCGATGTGCCGAGATCCCTCGCCTGCGGCTCGGGATGACACCGTGCATCCGCGCAGCGAACGGTAACGAATGCGTCATCCCGAGCCGCGCAGCGGTGAGGGATCTCAAGCGGTGCGATGAGCCGAGATCCCTCGCCTGTCGCTCGGGATGACCGTCGCGAACAGGAGCGCCCGTGACCAAGGTCAAACGCGGACTCGCAAGGGTTGACGAGGAGCTCGCGCCGACCGCCGAGTTGCAGCTCGGCGAGCCGCCGAGCGTTCTGCAGATCGCCAAGGACGCGGACCTCGGCGGCCGCACCACCGAGGGCTGGATCGGCGCCGTGATGATGGCGATCGGACTGGCGTGGGTCGCTTTCCAGCTCTGGTACGCCTCGCCGCTGCCCTTCGCGCTGGGCTGGGGCGTGTTCAACGACACCGAAGCGCGTTCGATCCATCTGGCAGCCGCACTGCTGCTCGGCTTTCTGGCCTTTCCTGCGCTGCGCAGCTCGCCGCGCGACCGCGTCCCGGCGCTCGACTGGATCTTCGCCGTGGTCGGCGCGGCCACCGCGCTGTACCTGATCGTCTTCTACCGCGAACTGGCGCTGCGGCCGGGCAATCCGACCCAGCTCGACGTCGCGGTCGGCATCGCCGGCCTGCTGCTGCTGCTCGAAGCCACGCGGCGCGCGGTCGGCCTGCCGATGACGATCCTGGCGGTGGTGTTCCTCGCCTACGTGATGGCGGGGCCGCATCTGCCCGACGTCATCGCGCACAAGGGCGCGTCGGTTCCGCGCGTCGTGTCGCACATGTGGATGGTGACCGAAGGCGTGTTCGGCATTGCGCTCGGCGTGTCCGTGAGCTTCATCTTCGTGTTCGTGCTGTTCGGCTCGCTGCTCGACCGCGCCGGCGGCGGTAACTACATGATGCAGGTGAGCTTCGCGCTGCTCGGCCACCTGCGCGGCGGACCGGCCAAGGTAGCGGTCGTGTCGTCGGCGCTGAACGGCCTGATCTCCGGCTCCTCGGTCAGCAACGTCGTGTCGGGCGGCATCTTCACGATCCCGCTGATGAAGCGTTCCGGCTACGGCGGGGTGAAGGCCGCGGCGATCGAAACCTCGTCGTCGGTCAACGGCCAGATCATGCCGCCGGTGATGGGCGCGGCGGCCTTTCTGATGGTCGAGTACGTCGGCATTCCGTACGCCGACATCGTCAAGCACGCATTCATCCCTGCGGTGATCAGCTACATCGCGCTGTTTTATATCGTGCATCTGGAGGCGCTGAAGCTCGGCCTGCAGCCGACCGCGCGCGAGCGCGTACGCACGATGCGCGATCGCGTCGTGTCCTGGGGGCTGGGCATTTCCGGCACGCTGGCCGCCTGCGCGGTCATCTACTACGTCGCGCTCGGCGCGAAGGCGCTGTTCGGCGACGGTGCACCGTACGTGCTGGGCTTGCTGTTGACGCTGCTGTACGTCTACAGCGTTAGGGTCGCCGCGAAGCAGCCCGACCTGCCCAGCGAGATCGACGTCAAGAACCCGGTGCTGCCGCCGGCCTGGCCCACCGTCAAAGCGGGCCTGCATTTCCTGATCCCGATCGGCGTGCTGATCTGGTGTCTGATGGTCGAGGAGCTGTCGCCGGGGCTTTCGGCCTTCTACGGCGTGCTGACGCAAGTGCTGCTGATGGCGAGCCAGCGGCCGCTGATGGCCGCGTTCCGCCGCAGCGGTGATGTCGGCGCGCAGTTCGTCACGGGGCTGCGCGACATCGTCCACGGTTGCAATGAGGGCGCGCGCAACATGATCGGCATCGCGGTGGCGACCGGCTGCGCCGGCATCATCGTGGGCGCGATCACGCTGACGGGGCTCGGCCTGCGGATGACCGACTTCGTCGAATTCGTCTCGCAGGGCAATGTGCTGGCGATGCTGCTGTTCACCGCGCTTGTCTGCCTGGTGCTCGGGCTGGGCGTGCCGACGACCGCCAACTACATCCTGGTGGCGACACTGATGGCGCCGGTGATCGTCGAACTCGGCGCGCAATCCGGCGTGGTGATCCCGCTCGTCGCCGTTCACCTGTTCGTCTTCTACTACGGGATCATGGGCGACATCACGCCGCCGGTGGGGCTGGCGAGTTTCGCCGGTGCGGCGATCGCCAAAGAGAATCCGATCGCGGTCGGCATCCAGGGCTCGGTGTACGGCCTGCGAACGGTCGTGCTTCCGTTCATCTGGATCTTCAATCCCGCGCTGTTGCTGATCGATGTGCACGGCTGGTTCGAGGCGCTGCTGGTGGCTTTCGCCTCGACCGTGGCTTCGTTGCTGTTCGCGGCGGCGACGATGGGCTGGTTGCGGATCCGCTGCCGCTGGTGGGAGGTGTTGCTGCTGCTGGCGGCCACCTTCGCGCTGTTCCGCCCGGACTGGTTCGCCGATTGGATCGCGCCGGAGTACACCGATGCGCCGGCTTCGAAGTTCTTCGAGGTCGCCGCACGGCTCGACGAAGGCGACCGGCTCGTGTTCGTGATCGCCGGGCAGACGCTCGAAGGCGAGCAGCGCAACAAGACGGTCGCGCTGCGCATGGGGCCGCGCGTCGACGACCCGAACCCGCTTGCGGCCGCGCGCAAGCGGCTCGCGGAGGCGGGCATGACCGTCTCCGGAATGGGCGAGATGCTGCAGGTGACCAACGTGCGGTTCGGCAGCACCGCCGCCAAGGCGCGCATCGAGCCCGGCTTCGAGATCGTCGCCGTCAAGGTGCCGACCGACCGCATCAACGCGCACTGGTTCTACATCCCCGGCCTGCTGCTCGCCGCGCTGATCTGGTGGCTGCAGGGGCTGCGGATGCGGCGCGAGGGCGCACCTGCGGTCGCATAGCCACCCTCTTGGCGCGGTTGAACGCCGCCGGCACGCACCCATCTCGCGCGCATGGGTGCCCGCCCTCTGTTCGTCGCGGCCGGCGAACCGGCCGCCGCGCCGCCGCCTCCGCCGCGGCCCGCGGACGACACCGCGCTGCTCGATGCGTATTCGCGCACGATCGTCGACGTGGTCGAACGCGTCGGTCCCGCGGTCGGTTACGTGGCGGTCAGGCGCTCGCTGCGCGACCGCGCCGGACGCGCGCGCGAGGCGGTCGGGGCGGGTTCCGGGTTCGCGTTTACGCCCGACGGCCATCTGCTGACCAACAGCCACGTGGTGCACGGCGCCAGCGCGCTGCGCGTGAGCTTCCCCGACGGCCGCGAATTCGACGCAGATTGCGTCGGCGACGATCCGGACACAGATCTGGCGGTGATCCGCGTGGGCGCGAACGACCTGCCGGTCGCGCGGCTCGGCACTTCGCGCGCGCTGCGGCCGGGGCAGATCGCGGTGGCGATCGGCAACCCGCTCGGCTTCCAGAACAGCGTGACCGCCGGCGTGATCTCCGCGCTCGGCCGCTCGCTGCGCGCGCAGACCGGACGGCTGATCGACGACGTGATCCAGACCGACGCCGCGCTCAATCCGGGCAACTCGGGTGGCCCGCTGTGCAACTCCGCCGGCGAAGTGATCGGCGTCAACACCGCGATCATTCCCGGCGCGCAGGCGATCTGCTTTGCCACCGGCATCGACACCGCGCGCTGGGTCGTGCAACAGCTTTTCGCGCACGGCCGCGTGCGGCGCGCCTGGCTCGGGGTGGCCGGCGCCACCGCACCGATCGATCGCCGGGTCCAGCGCACGCTGAACCTCTCGCAGGCGAGCGGCGTGCGCGTGCTCGAAGTGCAGAAAGCGAGCCCCGCGCGGCTGGCCGGTGTCGAGGAAGGCGATCTGATCGTCGGCCTGGACGGCACGCCGGTCACCGGCATCGACACGCTGCAGCGGCTGCTCGATGCCAGCCGCGTCGACAAGCTGTGCGTGCTGCGGCTCGTGCGCCGCGGCCGCCTGCTGCATCTGACGCTTGCGCCGCGCGAACGCGAGCGGTAGCGGACGAGCGACCCGGTTACGCCTGCGCGGTGCGCTGCATGAGCGCGGCGACAACGACCTGAGCGTCGGCAAGGTCGGCCGCATCGGCGTCTTCCTGCAGCGCGCGCAAGGTCGATACGAAGGCCTCGCGCCCGGCCGGCGGATCGATGGCGAGCGGCCGCGGTTCGGGCAGCCGGCACAGCGATGCGGTGCTGCGCACTTCGAAGAGCCCGGCCTGCTGTTGCCGCGCGATCTCGAGCGCGTTGCGCAGCGCGTTTGCGGCGCCGGCCATATCGCCCGTGCGCGCGAGGATCTCGCCCTGCTGGCGCCGCATCTCGGCGAGGTAGAAGCGCTCTCCCGTGCGCTCGATCAGCGCAAAGCCGCGTTCGAGCGCGGCGAGCGCGTCGTCGAAGCGGCCGCAGTCGGCAAGGCCTTCGGCGTACAACGCGAGGCCGAACGGCTGATAGGCGATCGCCTCCATCGCCCGATGCGCATCGATGCCGGCGACGATCTCGGCGAGACCCGCGTCCCGTTCACCGTTGCGGACCCGGGAGGCGCCGCGCACCATCTGTGAGACGCCGATCCAGGTGGCGAATCCCTGTTCGCGCGCGAACTGCAGCGACTCGGTGGCGTACTGCAGGGCCGGGTGTACGCGGCGCTGGATATGGCAGACGGCGGCGAGGTAACACAGCGAGAAGTTGACGGTGTGCAGGCCGCCCAGCGAACGCGAGTGCGCCAACCCTTGCTCGGCCGCTCGCAAGCCGTCGCCCGGCCGGCCGAGCAGCGTCAGCGTCAACGCCAGATAGCACAGCCCGGTCGATTTCTGATCCTGTACGTACAGCACCTGCTTGTTCTGTGGCGCCGCGTGCCGCTCGTACAGCGTCAATGCCTCGTCCAGGTGTTCGCGCGCCGCCGCGAGTGCGCCGGTCAGGAACAGCGTGCCGCCGAGCAGCAGATGCCCCATCACGAACGGCGGATGCGACGACTGCTGCGCCGCGCGCGCCAGGCACTCGCCGGCCAGCGCCTTGCAGCGGTCGAAATGCGCCCGCGTGATCTCGACCGAACCGACGCCCGACAGCACGGAAAAGATCTCCGGCGCATCGCCCAGCTCGCGGCAAAGCTGCAGCGCCGCGTCGTAGGCGCGCGCGCATTCCTCCGATGAGAATCCGCGGTACTCGGCGTTCACGCCGCCGAGCGTCAGGTGCACGCGCAGCTCCTGCTGCAGACGGGCGCGCGACGGGGGTTGTGTGGCCAGCAGCCGCAGCGCCGACTCCAACTGCGCGATCGCCTCGACGAATCCCGAGCGCTTGGCCGAAAGCTTCGCCGCCTTGACCAGAGACTCGACCGCGCGCTCGACATCGCGGGCCGCCTCGAAGTGGTAGGCGAGCACTTCCGGGTGCGCTTCCGCCGTGTCCGGGAACGATTCGAGAAGCACGCGGGCGACGCACGCGTGCCACGCGACCTGCGCCTTCTTCAGCAGGCTCGCATACGCGGCGTCGCGCACCAGCGCGTGCTTGAACGCATACGACGGCCCCGCGCCCGAGCGGCGGCTCAGCAGCAAGCCCGAGTCGACGAGCCGGTAAAGCGCCTCGCGCAACTCGTCCGCGGGCAGCTCGGCGACCTGGGCGAGCAGCTCGTGCGAAAACTCGCGGCCGATGACGGCGCCGATCTGCGCGACGGCTTTCGCGGAGTCCAAGCGGTCGAGGCGCGCCATCAGCGCATCGGTCAGCGTCGCCGGGATCGCGAATGCGGCGCGCGGCGCCGCCGCGCCGGACGCCTGCTGCGTGGCCGACATCTCGATCAGGTCGCGCGTCAGATCCTCGATGAACAGCGGCAGGCCGTCGGTCTGGTCGGCGATCTGCCCGATCGCCGCCGGCGGCAGAGCGCGATCGCCGCAGATCAGCTCGATCATCCGGATCGAGTCGCGCCGCTCCAGCGCGGCGAGATTCATCCGGATCAGGCCCGGGCGGCCGAAGCGGAACTCGGGCCGGGCCGTCAGCAGCATCAGGATCGGCAGGCGCTGCACGCTGTCGACGATCAATCCGACCAGCTCGTCGGTCGACGGATCGATCCAGTGCAGGTCCTCGACCACGATCAGCACCGGCCGTTGCGCCGCGTTGAGCTCCAGTCCGCGCAGCAGCACTTCGAACAGGCGCTGCTTGTGCCGCTGCGGCGACATGTTCAGCGCCGGGTACCGGCCCTCGTAGCGGATCGACAGCAGTTGCGCGAACAGCGGCACGGTTTCGGCATCGTCGGCCGCTTCGCGGAACAGCCGCGCGAGCTTGCCCAGCTTGGTGCCGTCGTCGTCGGCGTCGGCGATGTTCGCGGCGCGGACGAGATGGTTGATCAGCGGCGCGAGCGGACTGCTCTGCAGGTGCGGCGCGCAGTAGTACCGCAGACGCAGGCAGTCGGGCTCGACGATCTGCGCGGCCACCTCTGCGACGAGGCGCGACTTGCCGACCCCCGGTTCGCTCGCCAGCAGCACCGCGTTGCCGCGCCCTGCGCGCGCCTGCTCCCACAGTCGCCGCAATTCCTGCAGCTCGCGCTCGCGGTCGACGAGCGGCGTCAGCGTCGCGGCGCGTAGCGCCTGGAAGCGGCTGCGCACCGTGCTTGCGCCGAGGACCTGCCAGGCCTGTACGGGTCCGTCGAAACCTTTCAGTTCGTGCCGGCCGAGGTCCCTGTACTCGAAGATGCCGCCGGCGAGCCGGCGCGTCGTGTCGGACACCACGACCATGCGCGGCCCCGCCAGCGCCTGCAGCCGGGCGGCGAGATTCAACGCACCGCCGACCGCCGAGATGCCGGCGTCCACGCCGAGCGGCGCAGGCTGCGCTGCCGCGTCCACGACGTTGCCGACGACGACCACGCCGGTCGCGATGCCGATGTGCACTTGCGAGCCAGGTCCCGCCGGCTCGGATGCCGCGAGCGCGAGCGCCGCCCGGATTGCGCGCTCGGCGTCGTCTTCGTGCGCGCGCGGGTAGCCGAAGTACGCGAGCAGACCGTCGCCGACGTACTGCGCGACGATGCCGCCATGGCGCACGACGAGGTCGGCGCAGCGGCGGCGATACGCCTGGACGACCTCGGCCAACTCCTCGGCGTCGAGCCGCTGCGCCAGCGAAGACCAACCCACCAGATCGCACAGCATCACGCTGAGCTGGCGGCGTTCGGGCGGCTGTGGGCTGCTCATGGTGCCGGTACGCCTGCGGCGAGTGCGCGCAGCTCGATGCCGAAGTGATCGAACGCGTAGGGGATTCGGTCCGGCCGTAACGAGGGCCGGACGAGTTCGAACCGGAAGCGCCTGAACAGCGCAGCGAGCGTCGCTTTGAGCAGGAACAGCGCGACGAACTGACCAGCGCAGCGCTGCGGGCCCGCGCTGAACACGTACACGGGAGGCGAGCCGCCGCGATTCGCGTCCGGGGCGAACCGGTTCGCCGCCGCACCGAACACCTGCGCGTCGCGGTGATACACGCCGGCGAGCATTAGCAACTGCTGCTCGGCCTTGATCGCGATCGCCTCGCGCAGGGCGAAGTCCCTCGTCGCGCGGCGCAGCAGCAGCGGCACCGGCGTCCACAACCGCAACTGCTCGCCGATGCACGCCTCCAGCAAGGGCAGCGCGCCGGGTGCGGTCTCGGGCGACTGCGCGATCTCGCGGCGAACGCGATCATGCACGTCCGGATGGATCGCGATCAGCGCCAGCGTGCGCGCGACGTGCAGTTCGAGTGCGTCCTTCAGGACGAAGAACCAGAAGCCGACCTGGCTCGGCACGCAGGTCGACGGCGTCGTGCGGCCTTCGTCCTGCAACCGGGCCGCCCGCTGCAGCAGGCAGGCTTCCGGCGCGGCAGCGCGGTTCGCGCCGTCCGGCGGCGAGCGGTGCCGCTGCAGCAAGCGTTCGATCTCGCCGTAGAACGCGGCAAAGTCGCGCGGGCGTCGCAGCAGGACGTTGCTCGCGGCGGCCATGCGCGCCAGTTGCGCCGACAGGTCGGGCCGTACCTGGCCGGTTCCGAGGATTGCTTCGTGCGAAATGCGCAGCGCAAGCCGCTGGAAGTCCGGCCAGCGCAGGCGGCACTCGCCGCCGGACATCGACTGCGCGACCGCGCGGAAGGCGATGCCCCGGAGTGTCTCCGCGGCGGGCAGCGGCCGCGCGAAGCCCAGCACGTCCTCGTTGAACCGCCTGCGGCCAGCCCAGCCGTCGCCGCTCGAGATCACCAGCGCGTCGGGAACGAAGCGCGACAGCGCCGTTCTCTTGAGCCAGGGGTCGGCGGCGTTGTCGCGCGAGTTCAGCACCGCGTCGATGCTGTCGCGGTCCAGCACGAGCAGCGTTCGCGCGAACGGAAACCACAACCACAGATGCCCGCAGCCGTACTTGCGTTGCAGGCCGGCGACGAAGCGCACGGCCAGGCGCGCCAAGTCCCAGCGCGCAAACCAAGCCAGGACGAACCGGTTCGGCGCCACCAGCCCGAGCAGACTGGCAGGCAGCGTGACCAGCGCGTGGAAACGCACCGCGTCCCACCATGACATCGCCTTCGACTCGAGCCTCATGCGCGCTCCGCCTTCGCCCGCTGCCGGCCATGATCGTCCAACCGCCGGTGGCTGCAACGCATTTCAGGCGGCAGCGCGCACTTCGTCGACCAGTCGCCCGAGGCGGGCCACGTCCAGCACGACGAGCGCGCGGCGATCCTTCGCGAGCAGACCCGCCTTGACCAGCGCCGACAGCTCGCGCGTCACCTGCTCCCGGTACGTGCTCACCTGGCTCGCGATGTCGGTATGCGGCGGCGCCGGCTCGATGCGCGCCGTGTTGTCGCGAATCCCGGCGGCGCGCGCCAAGCGCAGCAGCTCGGCATGGATGCGGTTCTGCACGCCGAGCGTGCTGAGGTCGATGACGCGCTCCGACAGCCCGCGCACCAGCGCGGCCAGGCGGCGCAGGACGCGGCCGGCGACCACGGGTTGCTCGTGCAGCAGGCGCGCGAACGCCGCCGGCGTCATCGACGCGACCAACGTGCTGTCCAGCGCAATGACGTCGACCGAACGCGGCAGGCCGTCGATGGCGGCGACTTCGCCGAGGAAATCGCCCGCCTGCTGATCGCGGAACGTGACCTGCCGGCCCGAGCGCGAATAGGTGGTCGCGCGCACGCGGCCGGCGATGACGAAGTGCACGCTGCGATCGTCGGCATCGCGCGCAATGATGCGCTGGCCGCCGGCGTAGTTGCGCCAGACGCATTCGCGCGCAAGCGCGGCGAGCACGGCGTCGGACAGCCCTTCGAGCAGCGCGATCCTTCGCAAGCCGAGCATCGACGCTTCCTTGCCTGCCATCCCGCTGCCCCAGTCGTTGCGCGCTCTCGCGACGTCCATGGCCGATGCGCTCACGCGTGCGTAAACGCACTTACCGGCACGCCTCGGCTCCCTAACGTTCGCACACACCAGCAAAGCGCTGGTTCACTCACGGAGGGAAAGCCTATGCCTGCCACGACCGATCGCCAAGCCCGTTTTTCTCGATTCCTGAAGCTCGCCGGATGCGCGGCATTCATCGCTCTGGCCGCAAACGGCCCGGCCCGCGTGGAGGCGCGGACATCCGCACTCGACGTTCTCGCCCAGCGCGAGCAGATCGTGGACCGGTTCATGGGCCTTCCCGAGCCCGAGCTGAAAGCCCTGTACATGCGCTGCGACGACGAAGCCATCGAACGGGGCATGGCCTTCGCCGACGCCCAACTGTGCTCGATCGCCTATGAGGCGCTGCTGCAGCGGAGCTTCAACGGCGACTTCGACGCCCTGCTCGCGTGGTGGCGCACGCAACGCAGCGCGGCCGTTCCGGCCGCGGGACCGCTGCCGGTCGCGACGCCGGCCGCGCCGAAGGCCGGTCGCAGCCTGGCTTCCGGGCTCGAGCAGGCGTTCTGGAAGTGCGACTACGCGGCCAGGCGCACGACGATGACGCGCTACCAGGCGGAGGTCTGCGGCGTCGTCATCGAAGGTCTGCGTACCGAGAAGTTCGGCGGCGACATCGAGAAGCTGCTGAACTGGTGGGAGCAGCACCACGCGGCCGAACATCGGGTGCTGGAGAAACGCGACGCGGAGCAGGAATACCCGCTGCCTTGATCGGCGACACCAGGGGTGCGTTGTCCGCGGTCGAGCGAACCGGATCGGTTCGCTCGACCGCGGCGCGCGCCTCGTCTTCATCGCAGCCCGCCGGCGCCCGCTGGCGCGAGATACGGCGGCAACTGTCGTAAGCTGACGGCCGACGCAACGGAGGGCGTATGCGGCTGATCGGCGACGCGGAGGTCGCGCAACTCGTCACGATGCGCGAAGCCATTTTCGCGATGACGGCGGCGTTCGAGCAGTTCGGCAACGGCGCCGGCGCGATCGCGCCGCGCGTGCGCGCCACCGCCGAGCACAACCTGCAGGCGGTGACGATCTCGGCGATGGGCGCCGCGCTGCCCGCCGGTGGTGTGGCGGGTGCGAAGGTCTACACGACCGTGCAGGGGCGCTTTTCCTTCGTGATCGTGCTGTTCTCGTCGGTGACCGGCGAGCCCCTCGCGGCGATCGAAGCCAATGAGATCACGCGCTTTCGCACCGCGGCGGCGAGCGCGGTGGCGATGCGCGCGCTGGCGCGGCGCGACGCGGCCAC
Source organism: uncultured Burkholderiaceae bacterium (assembly GCA_964539745.1). GTDB lineage: Bacteria > Pseudomonadota > Gammaproteobacteria > Burkholderiales > Burkholderiaceae_F > DSNY01. The sequence continues at coordinate 71,235 of CAZIJU010000003.1, forward strand.
ACTTGCGATCTTCGGCACCGGCGTGCAGGCGCGCGCGCACGCCGAAGCGTTCCTGCTGACGCATCCGTTCGAGCGCGTGCTGGTCGCCGGCCGCGCCGGTGCGCCCGATCTGGCGCACTGGATCGGCGCCGAGTTCGGTGTCGGGGCGAGCGCCGTCGACGCCGCGACCGCCGTGCGCTCGGCGGACGTCATCGCCACCTGCACGCGCGCGACCGAGCCGCTGTTCGACGGCCGGCTCGTGCGGCCGGGCGCCTTCGTCGCCGCGATCGGCTCGAGCAAACCGGCCGCGCGCGAAATCGACGACGCGCTGCTCGCGCGCGCCGATCTGATCGTCGTCGAGTGGCAGCCGGCGGCGCAGGCCGAAGCAGGCGAGTTCGTGCGTGCCGCGCCCGGCGTCATCGACCCGGCGCGCGTGGTCGAACTGGGCAAGCTGCTCGTGGGCGGGGCCAAATTCGAGCGCAAGGCGAACGATGTCGTCGTGTACAAGTCGGTCGGCGTGGGGCTTCAGGACATCGCGCTCGCGCAGCTCGTCTGGCAGCGCGCGCAGTGAGGCGATCGGGATGAGCGTCCGCGCGGCGCTGGCGCTTGCACTGGCGCTGTGTTCGGCGACGGCCGCCGCGCAGCGCGCGCAGCGAACAGCAACGAATGCGTCGCCCCACGGCCGCGCTTGCAGGCGCGGCCGGCTACGGGCTGCGTGCAGTGCGCAGGCACTGCGCGCTTGGCGCCCTCCGCCCCGAGCCGCGCGGCGGCGAGGGATCTCGCCCGTGGCGGTACGCGGAGATCCCTCGCCTGCGGCTCGGGATGACTGGGCAACGCGAGGGAGCGCGCGGTCATCGAGCGCGAGCTCGCCGACCTGCAGGCGGCGATCGACCGTTTACGGCTGCGTCAGCAGCAGCTCGAAGCCGAATCGCTGCGGCTGCAGTCGGAACTGGTGCAGTTGCAGGCGCAGCCGCGGTCTCCGGGGCCCAGGCGGCGCGCCCGCCGTGCGATGACGCGCGCAGCGGGCGACCGGACGGTTGGACGCGATCGGATCGGCCGCAAACTCCCGCAACCGCGGTATGCATTCGCGTGGCCACCCACGGCCAACCGCGGGACTTGGGGTCATGCGTTCGAGCTTCCCGCGGCGGCGGCCACTGGACAGGACCGGTGGCCCGCTCACCAGTAGTTTTCCACGGCCATGTGCGCCGGGTCGCCGCGACGCGAGACGCGATAGCCGGCAAGCTGCAGGTGATGGCGCACGTCGTCGACCATCTCCGGATTGCCGCAGATCATGATGCGGCTGCGCTGCGGATCAAGCTCCACGCCGGCGCGCGCCTGCAATGCGCCGCTGGAGAGCAGCGCCGGGATGCGCGCGTTGAGCAGCCCGCCGATGCGCGCCCGCGTGACGATCGGCACGTACACAACCTTGTCGGGTCGTGCCGCCAGATGCTCGCCGAATACCTCGTGCGCGCGCAGCGATGACACGATGTCGCGGTACGCGAGTTCGTTCGCGTGCCGCACCGAGTGCACGAGGATCAGCCGCTCGTAGCGATCCCATGCGTGCAGGTCGTGCAGGATCGAGATGAACGGCGCGATGCCGGTGCCGGAAGAAAGCAGCCAAAGATCCCGACCACCCTCGAAGCGGTCCAGCGTCAGAAAGCCGTAGCTTTGCTTCTCGATCAGCAACGTGTCGCCAACGCGCAGCGACGCTAGCCGGGTCGTGAAGTCGCCGTCAGGCACGACGATCGAGTAGAACTCCAAAAACTCGTCGTAGTCGGCCGATGCGATCGAGTATGCGCGCCAGACGTATCGCGGCCCTTTCGGCCCGTCGTCGCGATACAGACCTAGCCGCGCGAACTGCCCGGGCTTGAAGCGATAGCCGGCGTCGCGCGTGATGCGAAACGAAAACAGGTGATCGGTCCACCGCCTGATCCAGGTGATACGCTGCTCCGTGTACTTCCGCGCCGGCAGTTCGCCGGCGATCTTTCTGCCGGCCAGCGCGGCCGACGTCGATAGCGTTCCGTCCATCATGTTCGTGTGCCGTCATCCAGCGCGGGCATGCCGGATCCCGATCGGTGCAGCGCTCGAGATCCCGCCGCTCGCCCGCAGGCGTCGGGAGGACAGGTCGGTGGTCAATCGATGAGTCCGGCCGCGACGGTGTTATTGCTCGCCTCGTCGATCAGGATGAAACTGCCGGTGTCGCGGTTGACACGGTAGCTGTCGGCGACGATCGGCTGCTGCGTTCTGAGCGCCAGCCGCACGATGTCGTTCAGCCTCACGATGGGGCCATCGGTCTGCCACGCCAGCGTGTGAATATCGAGCCGGGCGTCGACCGCGACGACGCGCGCCTTGACGCTGCGCGTCGTGTGCGCCAGCAGATAGCTGCGCACCGGCGCGAGCGGCGCGGACGCCAGCCAGCACACGGTGGCGGCGAGTTCGCGACGCGGGACCGGCTGCGGTTCGGCGGCGCGGACGATCATGTCGCCGCGGGAGATGTCGATATCGCCCGCGATCGACACCATCACCGACTGCCCGGCGAATGCGCTGTCCAGGTGCTGCTCGCCGAGCGCGATGCGCGCGACACGCGAGCGCTGGCCGCCCGGCAGCACGACGATTTCGTCGCCGACCGCGAGCGTGCCCGACTCGATGCGCCCCGCATAGCCTCGGAAGTCCTGGCCCGCGGGGCGGCACACCCACTGCACCGGGAAGCGCAGCGGCGCATCGGGGTTCTGCTGTGCGGCCGGCGCGGCCTCCAGCAACTGCACCAGCGTCGGGCCACCGTACCAGCGCATGCGGCGGCTCGCCTCGACGACGTTATCGCCCTGCAGCGCCGACAGCGGCAGGTAGCGCACGTCGGCGGCGAGCTCCGCGTGCTGCGCCAGCCAGGCGGCGAAGTCGGCGACGATTGCGTCGAACGCGGCCTGCGAGAAGTCCACCAGGTCCATCTTGTTGACCGCCACGATCAACTGCCGGATGCCGAGCATCGCAGCGATCGTCGCGTGGCGCCGGGTCTGCGGCTGGATGCCTTTGCGCGCATCGACCAGCAGCACGGCGACGTCGGCGGTCGACGCGGCCGTGACCATGTTGCGCGTGTACTGCTCGTGGCCCGGCGCATCGGCAATGATGAACTTGCGGCGCGCGGTGGCGAAGTAGCGGTACGCGACGTCGATCGTGATGCCCTGCTCGCGCTCCGCGATCAACCCGTCGGTCAGCAGCGACAGGTCCAGCGTCGGCAGACCGCGCCGGGCCGACGTCATCTCGAGGTTGGCAATCGTGTCGGTGAGCAGCGCCTTGGTGTCGTACAGCAGCCGCCCGATCAGCGTGCTCTTGCCGTCGTCCACGCTGCCGCAGGTCAGGAACCGCAGCACGCCGCGGTCTTCGGCCTGCAATTCGGGGATGTCTTCGCGTTTCATCAGAAATACCCCTCTCGCTTGCGGCGCTCCATCGACGCCTCCGAGGTCTGGTCGTCCATGCGCGTGGCGCCGCGCTCGGTGAGCGTCGCGGTGATCGTCTCGGCGACGATCTGTTCGTAAGTCGCCGCGGTCGATTCGACCGGGCAGGTGCAGGAAATGTCGCCGACCGTGCGGAAGCGCACCGAAACCCGCTCGACGGTTTCCCCTTCGCGTGGGGATGTCAGCTCGCTGACCGGCACCAGCGCGCCGTTGCGGCGGACGAGCGGCCGCAGGTGCGCGAAGTAGATCGACGGCACCGCGAGGCGCTCGCGCGCGATGTACTGCCAGACGTCCAGCTCGGTCCAGTTGGAGATCGGAAACACGCGCACGTGCTCGCCCCTGGCGACGCGCGCGTTGTACAGGTTCCACAGCTCCGGCCGCTGGTTCTTCGGATCCCACTGGCCCCATTCGTCGCGGAACGAAAAGATGCGCTCCTTGGCGCGCGCCTTTTCCTCGTCGCGGCGCGCGCCGCCGATGCAGGCGTCGAAGCCGAACTCGGCGATCGCATCGAGCAGCGTGACCGACTGGTGCCGGTTGCGCGACTCATCGGGCGCGCGCAGCACGACGCGGCCGGCGAGGATCGAGTCTTCGACGCTGCGCACGATCAGCCGTTCGCCCAGTTCGGCGGCGCGGCGGTCGCGGAACTCGATCACTTCCGGGAAGTTGTGCCCGGTGTCGATGTGCAGCAACGGAAACGGAAAGCGCGCGGGCCTGAACGCTTTCGTTGCCAGGTGCAGCAGCACGATCGAATCCTTGCCGCCGGAAAAAAGCAGCGCCGCATTGGCGGCCTGCCCGGCGACCTCGCGCAGGATGTGGATCGCCTCGGCTTCGAGCCAGTCCAGATGGGCGAGCGTGCGCGCAGCCGACCCGCCCCGCGCGGCCGCCTCCAGACCATCGTCGAAACGGCGGGGGGTTGACAGCGGCAGTGTCATGCGACCTCCGCGATCGCGATCGCCCGTGGCCGCGCGCCCTTCGCGTGCAGCCCGCACTCCTTGCTGTCGGGCTGCTCCCACCACCAGCGGCCGGCGCGGACGTCCTCGCCGGGCGTGATCGCGCGGGTGCACGGCGCGCACCCGATGCTCGGGTAAAAGCGATCGTGAAGTTCGTTGTAGGGGACGTCGTGACCGCGCAGGTAGCTCCAGACGTCCTCCTCGGTCCAGTCCGCCAGCGGATTGAACTTCTCCAGCATCCACGTCGCGTCCCACTGGCGCGGCGCCAGGTCGCTGCGGGTGACCGACTGGCCGGCGCGCAGCCCGGTCACCCAGGCGCGCTTGCCCGCCAGCGCGCGCGCCAGCGGCGCCAGCTTGCGCACCGCGCAGCACGCCTTGCGCTTGTCGACCGAGTCGTAGAAGCCGTTGATGCCGTTGCGTGCCACCAGCGCCTCGACCTCGCCGGCGTCGGGAAAGTAGGTGGCAAAGCAGCGGCCATAGCGCTGCTCGACCCGCTGCATCAGCCGGTACGTCTCCTCGGGAAGCCGTCCCGTGTCGAGCGTGAAGATCGCGATCGGCAGCGAATGGCTGCGGATCAGGTCCAGCACGGCCATGTCTTCGGCGCCGAAGCTGGTGGAAAACACGGCCGGTTGCAGCGTCGCCGCTTCGCGCAGCACGGCGAGTGCGGATTCGATCTTGTTCATGGCAAGGCTCCGGAAAGGTTGCGTCTGAAGTGGGGCAGCGCCGGGTGCACGGCGCCGGCGTAGCTCTGGCTGAACGCAGCCAGCGCCGCGCGCGCGGCGTGCGGATCCTGGTCGGCTCGCAGCGCGAACGCGGTGAAACCCACGCGCTTGAGGTAAAACAGCTGGTCGATCAGCACCTCGCCGATCGCGCACAGTTCGCCGCCATAGCGGTAGCGCGTGCGCAGGATCGAAGCGAGCGAGTAGCCGCGGCCGTCCTTGAACTGCGGAAAGTCGATCGCCACGAGCGGCAGTTGCGGCAGGAACGCCGCGGCTTCTTCGGGCCGGTCGCCCGGCGCCAGCCACAGCGCCACTGCATCACGACACGCCAGCGTCCGATAGCGGGCCAGCGGCAGCACGTCGTGCGGCTGCGCCGGCGCCTCGTAGCGCACGATGCGCCAGCGCCACTGCGTGAACGTTCCGTCGGCGAGCAGCACGTTCATGCGACCTCCGCGAGTTCGGCGCGCGCCGCGTAGACGTGCTGCTTGAAGGCATCGACGCCGATTCGCGCCACCGTGTCGACGAAACGCTCGCCCGGCTGCCGCGACTGCAGGTACACCTCGATCAGCCGCTCGACGACGTCCGGCACCTCGTCGGCAGCGAAGGCCGGGCCGATGATCCGGCCGATCGCGACCCGCCCACCGGCCGCCAGCGAACCGTCGGCGCCGCCGACCGACACCTGGTAGAACTCGGCGCCGTCCTTGTCGACGCCCAGGATGCCGATGTGGCCGACGTGATGATGGCCGCAGGAGTTCATGCAACCGGAGATGTTCAGATCCAGCGCGCCGAGCGCGTCGAGGTACTCCGGGTCGTCGAAGCGCGCGGCGATCGCCTGCGCGATCGGGATCGACTTGGCGTTGGCCAGCGCGCAGAAGTCGCCACCCGGGCAACTGATGATGTCGGTCAGCAGTCCGATGTTGGGGGTGGCCAGTCCGGCGGCTTTCGCTTCGTGCCACAGCGCGTGCAGTTGCCCGGCCTGAACGTCCGGCAGCACGAGGTTCTGCTCGTGCGTGACGCGGATCTCGCCGAAGCCGAAGCGCTCGGACCAGTCGGCAACGAGTTCCATCTGCTCCGCGGTGGCGTCGCCCGGCGCGAAGCCCGGGCGCTTCAGCGACAGCACGACCGCGCGATAGCCCGGCGCGCGGTGCGTGCGAACGTTGCGCTCGACCCAGCGCGCGAACGCCTGGTCGCCGCCCGCATCGATCGAATCCGGCAGGCCGGCCACATACGGTGGCGACGCGAAATGCGCGGCGACGCGCGCGAACTCCGTTTCGGTGACCGTGTTCGGCCCGCCGGCGAGAAACGCGAACTCCTCCTCGACCTGCTGCGCGAACGGCTGCACACCCAGCGTCCTGACCAGGATCTTGATGCGCGCCTTGTACGGGTTGTCGCGACGGCCGTAGCGGTTGTACACGCGCAGGATCGCGGTGCAGTAGTTCAAATATTCCTGCCACGGCAGGAAATCGCGGATCACCGATCCGATCATCGGCGTGCGGCCCATGCCGCCGCCGACCAGCACGCGGAAGCCGCGTGCGCCGTCGGCGCCGCGCACCGCGAACAGGCCGATGTCGTGAAACGCGGTTGCGGCGCGGTCGTCGTGGCTGCCCGAGATCGCGATCTTGAACTTGCGCGGTAGGTAGGCGAATTCCGGGTGCAGCGTGCTCCACTGGCGCAGGATTTCCGCGAGCGGGCGCGGATCGATCACTTCGTCGGGCGCGATGCCGGCAAACGCGTCGCTGGTGATGTTGCGCACGCAGTTGCCGGAAGTCTGGATCGCATGCATTTCGACCGCGGCCAGCTCGTCGAGGATGTCGGCGGTGTCCTGCAGACGGATCCAGTTCAGTTGCAGGTTCTGCCGCGTGGTGAAGTGGCCGATGCCGCGGTCGTAGCGGCGCGCGATCGAGGCCAGCGCGCGCATCTGCGTCGCCGACAGCACTCCGTACGGGATCGCGATCCGCAGCATCGGTCCATGCCGCTGGATGTAAAGGCCGTTTTGCAGGCGCAGCGGGCGGAACTCGTCGTCCGACAATTGGCCGGCGAGATACCGCTGCAACTGGTCGCGGTACTGCGCGGCGTGCTCGCGCACGATCGTGTGGTCGATGGCGTCGTAGCGATACAAGGCGCTCTCCTCAGACGACGAGCAGCTTCAGTCCGATCCCGGTCAGCATCATTGCCAGCGCCAGGCGCAGCGTCCGCTCGGGCAGGCGGTGCGCGACGGCGGCGCCCAGATAAATGGCCGGCAGCGAGCCGATCAGCAGCGTGCCGAGCAGCGTCCAGTTCACCGTGCCCATCGCTGCATGGCCGAGCCCTGCAGCGAAGGTGAGCGGCACCGCGTGCGCGATGTCGGCGCCGACGATCTGCCGCGCGGGCAGCAGCGGATACAGAAAGAACAGCGCGACCACACCGATCACGCCCGCACCCACCGAGGTCAGCGTCACCAGCACGCCGATCAGCGCGCCGACGATCAGGGTCGGCAGCGGCCGCGCGCCGCGTTCCTCGGTGACCGGCACATCGCCGGCGCCGGCTGCGGCGGCCAGCGCCACGACGCGCGCGTCGCGCACCGCGAAGCGGACGCCGAGCGCCTGCACCTGCTTTCCGAGCAGCAACGCACCGGCCGTCAGAAGCAAGGCCATTGCCAGCGCCCGCCGAATGAACTCGGCGAACAGCGCGGCATCGGGCGCGAGCACGCGCATCGCGACGAGCGTGGCGACCGCCGCGGGCAACGAGCCGGCGATCAGCCAGCCGGCGATCGGCCACTGCACGTTGCCGCGGCGCGCGTGCGCCGCCGCCCCACCCGCCTTGGTGATCGCCGCGAACAGCAGGTCGGTGCCGACGGCGACCTGCACCGGCACGTTGAACACGAGCGTGAGCAGCGGCGTCATCAGCGAGCCGCCGCCGACACCGGTGGCGCCGACGATGAAACCGACCAGCGCGCCGCCAAGAATGAAATGCGCGTCCACCGCGTTCTTCGTCCGCAAGAGGAATCGACGAGCACGCAGGCTACGCAGCGCGCAAGTGGGTGATCGGATCGATGCGCGATGTCGACATGTCGCCGGGTAATGGAATTGCGCCGCGTGTCGGCACGGGCAAAGCGCGGGCGTCTATGCGTATGACGATTTGATCGTTTGCACACGCCGGGTTGCCCAGAGAATCGCCCGGCCGTCATGTCGCCTTCGACCACCAGGGAGAAACGGGTGAGCGCACCCACGCGATCCAATCTGCTCGCCGGACGCAACGTCCCGCACAACCTGCAACCGGGCGCAGTCGAAAGCGCTGCGGACTCGCCTGCCGTCATCTTCGACAAAGCGCGGGTTCGCCGCGCCGAACTCGACCTCGACTACGACGGCGCCGTGACCCCGCGCGAGGCGTGGGCGCTGCTGCTGGCGGCCGCCGCGCTGCTCGTCGACGTGCGCACGGCGGAAGAGTACAAATTTGTCGGACACGTGCCGGGCAGCGTCAACGTGCCGTGGCACGGAACGCAGCGCGACGCACTTGCGCGCTTCTTCGAAGCCCTGCGGCCTCATGTGGCGGGAGCGCGGCCGCTGCTGTTGATGTGCCGCAGCGGTGTGCGTTCGCATGCCGCTGCCAACGCGGCGCACGCCAGAGGCGTCAAAAAGGTGTACAACGTCCTGGAGGGCTTTGAGGGCCAGATCGACCATCGTCGCCAGCGCGGCCACATCGACGGCTGGCGATACCACGGGCTGCCCTGGGTGCAGGACTGAGTAATCGTGTTCTGAGTCAAGCGGCGTGAAGCGAGTTATTCCAGGGCTGGTGGGTGCGGACCATGACGTTGAGGATGGTCAGCAGTTTGCGCATGCAAGCGACCAGGGCGACCTTGGGGCATTTGCCGGCGGCGATCAGTTTCTCGTAGAAGCGCTTGATGACGGGGTTGCGGCGGCTGGCGGTGAGCGCCGCCATGTACAGCACGCGGCGTATCTCGAAGCGTCCGCCCTGGATGCGCGTGTCCGTCGCTGGGCGCAGGCCTGCATCACGGGCCGCACGGGAGCACACGACCGAGCGGCGCCCGCCGCGCCGCCGTTGACCATCGAGGAGGGCGCGTCATGACCGAACACGTATACAAGACGATCGAACTGACGGGTTCGTCGAAGGTGGGAATCGACGATGCCGTGAGGAAGGCGATCGCCAAGGCCTCAAAGTCGCTGCACAACCTGCGCTGGTTCCACGTGACCGAGGTGCGCGGCAATATCGACGGCGGCGCGGTGTCGAGCTGGCAGGTGACGCTGAAGGTCGGCTTCACGCTCGATGATTGAATCACGCCGGCAGCATCCGGCGCAGCTCGGGCAGGCACGCGCCGCAGTTCGTGCCGCACTTGAGTTCGGCCTGCAGATGCGCGAGCGCGTTGCCGTTTGCGGTGGCGAGCACGCGGCGGATCTCCGCCTCCGCGACGTCGAAGCAGTTGCACACGATGCGACCGGGCGGCACGGTCGGCGCCGGCGGCTGCGCGCCCGGGCGCAGCAGCCGGTGCGCGGGCAGCGGCAGCGGGCGGCCGAGCAGTTCGCGCAGCCAGACCTCTGCGGCCAACGCCTCGACCGGCCCGGCCAGCGCGATGGCCACGACGTGGCCGCCCTCGGCGCGCAGCCGCGACCGCAGCCCGCGCCGTGCGTCGTCGAGCGCCGCGGCGTCCTCAAGCCCGAAGACCTGCTCGATCGCCTGCAGCACGCAGACCTGCACGGGTGTGGCGGCAGCGCCGCGAAATACGAGCCCCGCGCGCGCGTCGTCGTGACCGAACGGCACGCAGCATGCGTACCCGAACGCGCCGAAGTGCGCGCGTAGCGCAAGCTGCAACTCGAGCTGTCGGCTGGCCGGCACCTGCCCGAAGACGACGTAGCGCCAGGGGAGTTCGGCCTTCTGCACGCGCACTGCGGCGTGCTTCAGTTCCGGCTGGCGGCTGTCGGGGTCGAGCGCATCGATCGTCAGCGCGTTCACGCCGAACGTGGGGCGCTCGTCGCCGCAGCCGGCAACGAACTCCGCACCCCAGTGCATCGCGATGAACGCCTCACCCATGCGCACGGCGTCGCTCGCCGCTGCAGGCAGCACCAGCGAGCCGCGGCGCGACGTGACGTGCACCAGGTCGCCGGGCCGCAGTTGCCGCCGGGCGAGTTCGGCCGGGTGCAGTTCGATGCATGGTTCGGGCGCATGCCCGAAGAGCCGGCCGAGCGTGCCGGTACGACTGCCGCCATGCCACTGGTCGCGCAGGCGACCGGTGGCGAGCCGCAGCGGAAAACGCGCGTCGATCGGCTCCGCCGGCGGGCGATACGGCACTGCGGCGAAGCGCGCCTTGCCGCTGACGGTCGCGAAGACGTGGTCTTCGAACGGGCGCGACCTGCCGCTGGACGCGCCATCGGGAAACGGCCACTGCTGGGGGCCGTCGCGCTCGAGCATCTCCCAGGACAGCCCGGTGATGTCCAGGTCGCGGCCGCGCGTCGTGTCGCGATGTTCCAGCCAGATATCTTCGGCCGACGCGTACGGAAACAGGCTCGGTCGGCCCGGACGCAGTCGCCTCTGCAGGCGGCGCGCGATATCCACCACGATGCGCCAGTCTTCGCGCGCCTGCCCGGGCGGCGCCATCGCCCGCCGCACGCGCGAGATGCGCCGCTCGGAGTTGCTCACCGTCCCGTCTTTCTCGCCCCAACTCGCCGCCGGCAGCAGCACGTCGGCGAGCGCAGCGGTGGCGGTGGTGCGGTACGCGTCCTGCACGATCACGAGTTCCGCTGCGGCAAGCGCCTCGCGTACCAGGCGCTGGTTCGGCATCGATTGCGCCGGGTTGGTGCAGGCGATCCACAGGATCTTGATCTCGCCGCGCCGCGCTGCCTCAAACATCTCGACCGCGGTCTTGCCCGGCGCTTCAGGCACGCGCTCCACACCCCACAGTCGGGCGACCTCGGCGCGATGTTCGGCATTGGCCAGATCGCGATGCGCGGACAGCAGATTGGCCATCGCGCCGACTTCGCGCCCGCCCATTGCGTTCGGCTGTCCGGTCAGCGAGAACGGCCCTGCGCCCGGACGGCCGATCTGAACGGTGGCCAGATGCAGATTGATCAGCGCGGCGTTCTTCGCGGTGCCCGACGCGGACTGGTTCAACCCCTGGCAGTACAGCGACAGCACCGCGCGCGCCTGCCCCCACCACTGCGCAGCGAGCACGAGATCTTCGGTGCGAATGCCGCACAGTTGCGTCACCAGCGCCGGCGTGAACTCGCGCACCAGCGCCTTGAGCTCGGCAAATCCCTCCGTGTGCGCCTCGATGAAGCGCCGGTCGACCCAACCCTCCCACAACAGCAGATGCAGCAGCCCGTGAAAAAGCGCCACGTCGGTGCCCGGCACGATCTGCAAGTGAAGGTCGGCGCCGGAGACGGTGTCCGTGCGGCGCGGGTCGACGACGATCGTCTTTGCCGCCGGGTTGCGCCGGCGCGCTTCCTCGACGCGACGGAACAGCACCGGGTGCGCATACGCTGCGTTGGAGCCGGCGAAGAAAAACAGGTCGGCGCAGTCGATGTCCTCGTAGCAGGTCGGTACGATGTCGGCGCCGAGCGTCTGCTTGTACGCGGTCGCAGCGCTCGACATGCACAGCCGCGAGTTGGTGTCGATGTTGTTCGTGCCGAGCAGCCCTTTGGCCAGCTTGTTGAAGACGTAATAGTCCTCGGTCAGCAGCTGCCCGGAGACGTACAGCCCGATCGCGTCGGGTCCATGCTTTTGCACGCAGGTGGCGATGCGCTCGGCCACGTGGTCGAGCGCGGTGTCCCAGTCGATCGGCTGCCTGCGGGCGCCGCGCGCGGTGCGCAGCTCCGGCGCGAGCGCGCGCACCTGCTGCGCCACAAGCGGGCGCGCCGTCAAGTGCAACGTCGATCCCTTCGTGCACAGCAACCCGCGGTTGGCCGGGTGCTGCGGATCGCCGCGCACGCCAACGATCTCGCCGCCGCGCGCCTCGATGATCACGCCGCAGCCGACGCCGCAGTACGGGCAGGTCGAGCGAACCTCAGGCATCGCGTCCCAGGCAGCGGCTGCGGCGGAGCACCCCGCGTGGCGGGGGGACGAGAGGGAGGTGCCCACACCTTGCCGCGCGCGGCCGGGCGAGCGGATGCGAGCGCCGGCCGCAGCCGACGCCGCGGTCGGGGCGCACGCAGTGGATCCGGCGGGCGCCTCGCATCTTCGACGCCGTGGCTACCGCTTCGGGCGAGCAGTCGAAAGCGGACACGGCGGCGGTTTGGTGGACGCGGACGAAAGATCGAACGCGGCGCATTCGATCAGCACCCGGCCGCCTTCGATGCGCAACTCGAAGCGGCGGGTCGTACCCGTGTCGGGTGCCACGGCTTCGCCGCTTGCCAGTTCGATCGTCCAGCCGTGCAGCGGGCAAGTCACCCGCGTGCCGGCGACGATGCCCTGCGACAGCGGTCCGCCCCGGTGCGGGCAGCGGTCCTCCAGCGCGAACAGTCTGCCGCCGGCTGCGCGGAAGATCGCTACGTCGGCCGCGCCGGGCGCGCGCTGCACGATGCGTGCCCCCAGCGGCGGAACCTCGTCGACCGCGCACAGATCGATCCACGTGCCCACGGCGGCGTTCATGCAGGCACCTCGAAGGATGCCGGCGCGACCGGCCTGAACTGCCGTAGATCCACGCCGGCGCGCTCGGGCTCGTGCCACGGGTCAGGCTCGTCGGCCAGCGAAAACTGCAGCCGCTCCCACAGCGCGCGGCGGTTGGCGGCATCTTCCAGGATGCGCTTCTTCACGTACTCGAGCCCGACCCGTTGTACGAAGTGCACGGTGCGCTCCAGGTACCAGCCTTCCTCCCGGTAAAGCTGCAGGAACGCGCCCGCGTACTCCAGGACCTCTTCGGCGGTCTTGACCTTGACGAGGAACTGAGCGACCTCGGTCTTGATGCCGCCGTTGCCGGCAACATAAATCTCCCAGCCGGAGTCGACGCCAATGACGCCGACGTCCTTGATGCCGGCTTCGGCGCAGTTGCGCGGACAGCCGGACACCGCCAGCTTGACCTTGTGCGGCGCGTACATGCGCCAGAGCGCGCGTTCGAGCGCCTTGCCCATGTGGGTCGAGTCCTGCGTGCCGAAGCGGCACCACTCGGAGCCGACGCAGGTCTTGACCGTTCGCAACGCTTTCGCATACGCGTGGCCCGACGGCATGCCGAGGTCCCTCCAGACCGCCGGCAGATCCTCTTTCTTCACGCCGAGCAGATCGATGCGCTGCCCGCCGGTGACTTTGACGGTCGGGATCTTGTACTTCTCCACCACGTCGGCGATGCGGCGCAGTTCGGCGGCGTTTGTCTCGCCGCCCCACATGCGCGGCACGACCGAGAACGTGCCGTCCTTCTGGATATTGGCGTGCGCGCGTTCGTTGATGAAGCGCGATTGCGGGTCGTCCTGTGCGCGCTTGGGCCAGGTGGAGATCAGGTAATAGTTGATCGCGGGCCGACAGGTCGCGCAGCCGTTCGGCGTGCGCCAGTTCAGGCGCTCGAACACCTGCGGAATCGACAGCAGTTCGAGCTCGCGGATTGCCTGTCGCACCTCCGCGTGCGTGGAGTCGGTACAGCCGCACATTGGCTTCGCCTTCGGCGGCGCTGAATAATCAGCGCCAGCGGTGGCGATCAGCAGCTGCTCGACGAGCCCCGTGCACGACCCGCACGAGGAACTCGCCTTCGTGCACTTGCGCACCTCTTCCAGCGTGCACAGCTTCTGCGCGCGGATCGCGCGGACGATCGTGCCCTTGCTGACGCCGTTGCAGCCGCAGACCTCGTCGGCATCGGACATCGCCAGCGCCTTGTTCTGGCCCATGTGGCCGGCGTCGCCGAGATTCGGCTCGCCGAACATCAGGTGGTCGCGGATGTCGGCGACCGATCGGCCCGTTCGCAGCAGCTTGAAGTACCAGGAGCCGTCGACCGTGTCGCCGTACAGGCAGGCGCCGACGAGCCGGTCGTCCTTCACGACCAGCTTCTTGTACACGCCGGCGTTGGGATCGGACAGCACGATCTCCTCGCAGCCTTCGCCGCCCAGAAAGTTGCCGGCGGAAAACAGATCGATGCCGGTGACCTTCAGTTTCGTGCTGGTGACCGATCCGGCGTAGCGGCCGATGCCGAAGTGCGCGAGATGATTGGCAGCGACCTTCGCTTGTTCGAACAGCGGCGCGACCAGCCCGTAGGTCACACCGCGATGGGCGACGCATTCGCCGACCGCATAGATGCGCGGATCGAACGTCTGCATCGTATCGTCCACCACGATGCCGCGGTCGCAGTGCAGCCCCGCCGCCTGCGCAAGCTCCGTGTTGGGGCGGATGCCGACCGCCATGACGACCAGGTCGGCATCGAGCGTGCCGCCGTCGGAGAACTTCAGGGCGCACACGCGACCGCTTTCGCCGGCGACGAGCTCGGTCGTCCTGGTCTGTAGCAAGAAGCGGATACCGCGCGCCTGCAGCGCGCGCTGCAGCAGTCTGCCGGCCGTCTCGTCGAGCTGCCGCTCCATCAACCAAGGCATCACGTGCACGACCGTCACGTCCATGCCGCGCGCCTTCAGCCCGTTGGCGGCTTCGAGCCCGAGCAAACCGCCGCCGATCACCGCGGCGCGGCGGTACTGCCGCGCGGCGTCGATCATCCTCTGCGTGTCGGCGATGTCGCGGTAGGTGATCACACCGGGCAGGTGCGCGCCGGGGATCGGCAGGATGAAGGGGTTGGAGCCGGTGGCGAGCAGCAGGCGGTCGTAGGCTGCCTCGGTGCCGTCCTCGGCGACGACCACGCGGCGCGCGCGATCGATGCGGGTGACCGCCTTGCCGGCGTGCAGCCGGATGCCGTTGTCCTCGTACCAGCGGTACGGATTCAGCACGATGTCGTCGAACGACTGCTCGCCGGCGAGCACCGGCGACAGCAGGATGCGGTTGTAATTCGGATGCGGCTCGGCACCGAAGACGGTGATCTCGTACAGATCCGGCGCGAGTCTGAGCAGCTCCTCGACCGTGCGGATGCCGGCCATGCCGTTGCCGACGACCACTAGACGCGGCCGGCTCATACGGTGGCCTCCAACTGCGTTTGCTTGCGGTACAGGAACTCGAGCACGCGTTCGCGGCAGCGCAGATACACGGGGTCGTGCGCCATTTCGAGCCGGTCGCGCGGGCGCGGCAAGGGCACGGCGAGCACTTCGCCGATCGTCGCCGCCGGGCCGTTAGTCATCATCACGATCCGGTCGGACAGCAGCACGGCTTCGTCCACGTCGTGCGTGACCATCAGCACCGTCGAGCCGGTGGCGGCGACGATCCGCATCAGCTCGTCCTGCAGCCGCGCGCGCGTCAGCGCGTCGAGCGCGCCGAACGGTTCGTCCAGCAGCAGGACTTTCGGCTCGATCGCAAGCGCTCGGGCGATTCCGACGCGCTGCTTCATGCCGCCGGAGATTTCAGCCGGGCGCTTGTGTGTCGCCTGCGCAAGCCCGACGAGTTCGAGCGCGGCGCGCGTGCGTTCGGCCAGGCGCGCCTTCGGTTCGCGGCCGCCGAAAACCCTCTCGACGGCCAGGTACACATTGTCGAAGCATGTCAGCCACGGCAGCAACGAGTGGCCCTGGAACACCATGCCGCGGTCCGGCCCGGGTTCGCGCACTTCGCGGCCGGCGAGGATGATCAGACCCGCATCCGGTGCGAGCAGGCCGGCGATCAGATTCAGCAGCGTCGATTTGCCGCAGCCCGAATGCCCGATCAGCGCGACGAACTCGCCGCGCGCGACGTCAAGATCGATGTCGCGCAGCGCGACGAACTCCCCGTTGCGGGTCGGGAAGGACTTGCCGACGCCCTCGATGTGCAGGTAGCGGCTCTCAGCGTGCATCGGCGGCTCCTAACGCGAATACTCGAAGCGCCGCGCCAGCAGCAGCAACATCGCCTCGAGCGCGAGCCCGACGATGCCGATCACGAAGATCGCGATGATGATGTGCGGCACGTTCAAGTTGTTCCACTCGTCCCATACCCAGAAGCCGATCCCCACGCCGCCGGTCAGCATCTCGGCGGCGACGATGACCAGCCAGGCGACACCGACCGACAGCCGAACGCCGGTCAGCACGTACGGCAGCGCGGCCGGAAACAGGATGCGCGAGACGACCTTCGACTCCGGCAGCGCGAGCACGCGCGCCACGTTCAGATACTCCTGCGGCACCTGACGTACGCCGACGGCGGTGTTGATGACCATCGGCCACAGCGAACAGATGAAAATCGTCCAGATCGCCGCGGGGTTCGCCGCCTTGAACACCAGCAACCCGATCGGCAGCCACGCCAGCGGCGACACCGGACGCAGCAGGCTGATGATGGGCGCGGCCATCCGGCCGGCGAACGCGAAGCGTCCGATCACGAAGCCCGCCGGAATGCCCGCGAGCGCCGCCAATCCGAAGCCGATACCGACGCGCTCGAGCGAGGACAGCACGTTCCAGCCGATGCCCTGGTCGTTCGGCCCCTTGCGGTAGAAGGGATCGGAAAACACCTTCATGGCCGCGTCCCAGGTCGCTCCCGGCGTCGGCAATTGGCCATTGGCGCGCGCGACGAGATGCCACGCGAGCAGCAGCAGCAATATGCCGAGCACCGGAGCCAGCAGCCCGGCGAGTGCGGCGCGCAGCGCGCGGCGTTTCAGTTCCTCCGCGCGCTCGGCCGTTGTCAGCCGCATCGGCGCAGTCCTTGATGGGGCGGCGGCCGCCGCATCGTTGGCCGGCGCGTTACCGCCCGCCGCCGACGGCGGCGCCAAAAGCGCGCCGCCGCCTCGCGCGTTCAACGTGGAAGTCATCGCGTGCACGTAAGCCTCCTAGCCCATCGCGTTGATCCGGAAGCCGGCCGCATACCGCGCCGGCTGGCTGCCGTCCCAGACAACGCCATCGATCAGCCGCGAGGTCCGCATCGGCGCTTTCGGTACGCTCACGTTGGCGGCGGCAGCGGCATCCTTGTACAGATCGATCCGGTTGATTTGCCGGGCGATGCCGAGGTAGTCGACGTCGGCCTTCAGCAGCCCCCAGCGCCGGTGCTGCGTCAGAAACCACATACCGTCGGACAGGTACGGGAAGTTGACGGCTCCGTCGTTGAAAAACTTCATGTGGTTGGGGTCATCCCAGGTCTTTCCGAGTCCGTTCTGATAGCGGCCCAAAATGCGCTGGTTGATCACATCCGCTGCGGTGTTGACGTAGGCCCTGTCGGCGATCACTTCGGCCATCTTCCGGCGATTGGACAGGCTCGCGTCGATCCAGCGGCTCGCCTCCAGGATCGCTGCGGTCATCGCCCGGCAGGTATTCGGGTACTTCTGCGCGAACTCGGCGGTGGTGCCGAGCACCTTTTCCGGATGGTCCTTCCAGATGTCCTGCGATGTGGCGGCGCTGATTCCGATGCCGTCGGCGATCGCGCGGTGGTTCCACGGCTCGCCCACGCAGTAGCCGTCCATGTTGCCGACCCGCATGTTGGCCACCATCTGCGGCGGTGGCACGGTGATCACCTTCGCCTCGGTCATCGGGTTCACGCCATGGGCGGCAAGCCAGTAGTACAGCCACATCGCGTGCGTGCCGGTCGGGAACGTCTGCGCGAAGGTGTAGTCGCGCCTTTCGCGATCCATCAGCTTTTTCAGCGTCGGCCCTTCGACCGCGCCCTTTTCGGCCAGCTTCTTGCTGAGGGTGATGCCCTGCCCGTTGTGGTTGATCGTCATCAACACCGCCATGTCCTTTTTCGGGCCGCCGATGCCGACATGGACTCCGTAGACGAGCCCATAGAGCACGTGCGCGGCGTCGAGCTCGCCGGTGACGAGCTTGTCGCGAACGGCTGCCCAGCTCGCCTCCTTGGTCGGCACGATCCTCAGACCGTACTTCTGGTCGAACCCGTTGACCGCGGCCATCACCACCGACGCGCAGTCGGTCAGCGGAATGAAACCGATCCGCACTTCCTTTTTCTCGGGCGCGTCGGATCCCGCGGCATAGGCCGCCGGGTGCATCGACGGCGCGGTGCCGAGCGCTGCCGCGGCCGCGGCCGAATTCCTGATGAACCTGCGGCGCGGCGCGCTCACCGGTTTCATTCCTTTCCGCGCTTTGCGATCGAACATCGACGTCTCCACGAACGGGATGGACAAAACAAAACGGCGTCACGACACCTGCGCGCGAGCCGCGCGTTGGATGTCGGACGCCGTTGTCCGTCAGAGCGGCCACGCCATCGTGGCCGACGACTTTCAGAAAGCAGATGCCGTGCCAGCGGCGTCGCCGCTTTCAACCCATTGATTTCACGTGCAGATCCGCGGATGGGCGCAACGCCGTGATCGTCGCATCGTGGTGCGGCGATGCACCATGGGAAGGCTTGCGCGTCATTGCATGCACCGCGATTTGGCGCGCGGGCGTCAAGACAAGAGCGACTTCGCGTCAATGATCCGGTCGGCGATCTCGACCAGCTTGAGCTTGCGATCCATCGCCAGGCGGCGCAGCTGCGCGTACGCGGCCTGTTCGCCGAGCCCGAGTTCGCGCATCAGAATGCCCTTGGCCTGTTCGATGCGCTTGCGTGCCGCGAGCTGTTCGCGCGCCCGACTCAGTTCGCGCCTGAGTGCGGCCTCCTGCTCGAAGCGCGCGATCGCGACGTTCAGCACCGGCACGAGCCGGTGCAACTGCATGCCGGCGACGACGTAGGCGCTGACGCCGGCGGCGAGCGCACGCTGCATCAGCGCGCGGTTCGGGTCGTCGGTGAAGACGACCACCGGACGCGGCATGCGTGCCGACAGCGCTGCGAGATTCTCGAGCGTGTCGCGCGACGGCGAGTCGCTGTCGACGATCACGATATCGGGCTGCAGCCGCTGTACGCAATCGTGGATCAGCAGCGGCGAGTCGAGCACGCCGACGACCTCGCAGCCCAGGCGCGCAAGCGCGTCGCGCAGGGCATCGATGCGTCCGGCGCCGTCGTCGATCAGTAGCAGGCGCAGGCGAGGCGGCAGATCGCCGTGCAAACCGAGCCTCCGTTGACCCTCGTTCGCAATGCCGGAAGCGGGCCGCGGCCGCACACCGCGGTCCGCCCCTGCCTCAGGGCAGCAAGGTCCGTGCCTGCGAGTTCGCTCGGTTACCGCGAATCGACGAGCGCTTCCGCCGACCAGCCGCCGCCCAGCGCCTTGTACAGATCGGCGAGCGCGGCCTGGCGGTCGCGCAGCGCGGCGATGCGTTCGCGCTCGGCGGCGAGCAGACCGCGCTGCGCATCGAGCACTTCGAGGTAGCTCGAGTAGCCGGCACGGTGGCGCAGCTCGGCCAGCCGCAGCGCTTCGGCGAGCTTGGCGCGCCGCTCTTGCTGCGCGGCAAGCGCGGCGCGCGCGCCGCGGTGTGCGACCAGCGCGTCGTGTACGTCGCGGAACGCCGCCTGCACCGCCTGCTGGTAACCGAGCGCGGCCTGCTCGCGCCGCGCGGTGGCGGCATCGACCTGCGCGCCGATGCGATGGGCGCCGACGATCGGCTGCACGAGTCGCGCCGCGATCGACCAGACGCGCGCGGGGCTCGTCAGAAGATCCGATAGCTCCGCGCTTTCGCCGCCGAACGACGCGGTCAGCGCGAGCGACGGGAAATACTGCGCGCGCGCCTCGCTGACGCGCGCGTCGGCCGCGGCCAGCGCGGCTTCGGCGCGGCGCACGTCGGGGCGGCGCGCGAGCAGATCCGAAGGCAGGCTGGGCGGCACCTCCGGGCCCGGGTCGAACTTCTCGAGGTCGACCCCGCGCGCGACTTGCGGCGCGAAAACGGCGCGCGCGCTGCGTCCGGCGAGCAGCGCGAGCGCGGACTCGGTCTGCGCGACCGCGCGTTCGAGCGCAGGCACGGCGGCCGCGACCGCCGCGCGTTCGGCTTCGGCCTGCGCGAATTCGAACTCGCTCGCCACGCCCACCTCGCGCCGGCGCTGCTGCAGGCGGACGTTTTCGTCGCGGGTGACAAGCGTGGCGCGCGTCAACGCGAGTTCGGCATCGAATGCGCGCAGCGAAAAATACGTCGTCGCCACCTGCGCGGCGAGGGCGATGCGTACGGTCTGCGCGTCGTAGCGCGTCGCCAGCAGGCCGGCGTCGGCGGCATCGCGGCCCGAACGCAGCTTGCCCCACAGGTCGACCTCGTACGCGGCCGCAAGCCCCAGGTCGTGGGTCGTCGACGTGAACGGCGGGCCCTGCCGCAGATCGGTCGCTTCGCTGCGCCGGCTGCGGTTCGAGCTTGCGGTGACGTCGAGCGACGGGAACAGCGCCGAACGCGCAAGCCGCAGGTTGGCGCGCGCCTCGTCGATGCGCGCCACCGCCGCGCGCAGGTCGAGGTTGTTGGCGAGCGCCTCTTCGATCAGCGCGGTCAGTTGCGTATCGTTGAACAGCGTCCACCAGCGATCCAGCCCGGCCGGCGCCGGCGCGGTCGCCGCCGGCAGATCGAGCGCGGGTTGCGCGCTTTCGGTCGTCGCGCAGGCGGCGAGCAGCGACGCGACGGCGAGCGCGGCAAGCGTGCGGACCGGTTTCATCGTTTGCCCTCCAGCACCGCGATCGCGGTCGCGTGCATCTCGGCGCTGCGCCGTTCGCCTTCGGCGACCTCGGCGTACAGCTCGGTCGCCGAACGCGTCTCGCGCAGCCTGCGGTCGGTCAGGATCTTGAAGAACAGCGGGATGAAGAAGATCGCGAGGAAGGTCGCGGCCATCATGCCGCCCATCACGCCGGTGCCGACCGAGTGCCTGGCGCCTGCGCCGGCGCCGCTGGAAATCACCAGCGGCAGCACGCCGAGGATGAACGCGAGCGAGGTCATCAGGATCGGCCGGAAGCGCAGCCGTGCCGCTTCGATCGCCGCGGCCGCCGCCGAATAGCCCTCGCGCACCTTCAGCACCGCGAACTCGACGATCAGGATCGCGTTTTTCGCGGCCAGCCCCAGCAGCGTGACCAGCCCGATCTGGAAATACACGTCGTTGGCGAGCGGCGCGCGGCCGAGGAACATGTTGACGTAGCCGCCGATCCACACTGCGGCGAGCGCGCCGAAGGTGCCGAAAGGCAGCGCGAGCAGCACCGAAATCGGCAGCGACCAGCGCTCGTACAGCGCGGCGAGGATCAGGAACACCATGATCGCCGCCATCGCGAGCGCCAAGCCGCCGGCGCCGCCGGACTTCTTCTCCTGGAACGACGCGCCGCCCCAGTCGAAACTGAAGTCCGCCGGCAGCGTTTCCGCCGCGATTCTCTCGACGCGCGCGATCGCCTGCCCGGTGCTGACGCCCGGCGCCCCCTGGCCGAAGATCTTCACCGCGGGCAGGTTGTTGAAGCGGTCGAGCGAGTCCGGCCCCGACGAATAGCGGACGTTCGCGAGCGAGCGCAGCGGCACCATCTCGCCGCGCTCGGAGCGCACCCACACCGCGCCGATGTCGTCGGGCCGGTTCCGGTACTGCGGCTCGGCGCTCATCAGCACCTGCCAGGTGCGGCCGTAGCGGTTGAAGTCGTTGACGTAGTAGTAGCCGAGCGTCGAGGCGAGCGTATCGAAGACGTCGTCAACCGGCACGCCGAGCGCCTTCGCCTTCTCGCGGTCGACGTCGACGCGAAGCTGCGGCACGTTCGCGCGCCACAGCGTCTGTGCGCCGCCGAGCATCGGGTCGGAATTCAGCCGGCCGAGGAGCTGCTGCAGCACCTCCTGCGTCTTCGCCGGGCCGCCTTCGCCGCGATTCTGCAGATACAGCTCGTAGCCGCCGGCGGTGCCGATGCCGAAGATCGGCGGCGGCGCGAACGCCAGAACCAGCGCTTCCTTGATGTGGCCGGTCTGCATGAAGAACTGGCCGACGAGCTGAGGCGTCGTCGCGTCGCGCTCGTCCCAGTGCTTTTGCGTGACGAAGATCGTCGCCGCGTTGTTGCGGAAGCTGCCGCCCAGGAAGTCGAAGCCGGTGAACGCGACCACGTCCTGGTTGACCGGGTTCTTCTGCAGGATGTCGGTGACCTGGCGCGTGACCTTGTCGGTCCGCTGCAGCGAAGCGCCGTCGGGCAGGATCACCGCGGCGATGTAGAAGCCCTGGTCCTCGTCGGGCACCAGCGAGCCCGGCGTGGCGCGCCACAGCCCGGCGGTGATCACGACCATGCCGGCGAACAGCGCGACGCCGAGCGCGCCGCGCCGGATCATCCAGGTCACGCCCGACACGTAGCGCCCGGTCACGCGGCCGAACCAGCCGTTGAACCAGCGGAAGAATCCCCACGGCGCCTTGTGCTCGTTTCTCAGGATCATCACGCACAGCGCAGGCGTCAGCGTCAGCGCGACGATGCCCGAGATCACGACCGAGATGGAGATCGTGATCGCGAACTGGCGGTACAGCTCGCCGGTCAGCCCGCCGAGGAATGCGATCGGCACGAACACCGACACCAGCACCAGCACGATCGCGACGACCGGGCCGCTGACCTCGCGCATCGCCTCGATCGCCGCTTCGCGCGCGCCGAGTCGTTCCTCGTGCATGATGCGCTCGACGTTCTCCAGCACGACGATCGCGTCGTCGACGACGATGCCGATCGACAGCACCATGCCGAACAGCGTCAGCGTGTTGATCGAGTAGCCGAGCAGGTACAGCCCGGCGAAGGTGCCGATCAGCGACACCGGCACCGCGACGATCGGGATCAGCGTCGCGCGCCAGTTCTGCAGGAACAGGAACACGACCGCGATCACCAGCAGCATCGCCTCGCCGAGCGTCTTGACGACTTCGCGGATAGACACTTCGACGAAGCGCGTCGTGTCGTACGCGACCGCGTACGAAAGCCCCTGCGGGAAACGCTCCGCCAGACGCGCGACCGTCTGCTTGACGTCGCCCGCCACTTCGAGCGCGTTCGCGCCCGGCTGCAGGAAGATGCCGACCAGCGTGGCGCTCCTGCCGTTGTACGTGCCGTTGAACTCGTAGTCCTTGCTGCCCAGCTCGATGCGCGCGACGTCCTTCAACCGGATCGTGGCGCCGCCGGGACTGCCGCGGACGATGATCTCCTCGAACTCCTTCGGGTCCGCCAGCCGTCCCTGCGTCGTGATCGTGTAGACGAGTTCCTGCTCGCCGCTGTACGGCGCCTGGCCGACCTTGCCGGCGGCGAACTGGGCGTTCTGCTCGTTGATCGCGCGCGCGATGTCGCCGGTCGTGAGCCGCAGTTGCGCGAGCCGGTCCGGACGCACCCAGATCCGCATCGCGTAGTCCTTCGCGCCGAAGATCTGCACGTTAATCGTGCCGGGGATGCGCTTCAGCTCGTCGAGCACGTTCAGCGTCACGTAGTTCGACGTGTACAGATCGTCGAAGCGGCCGTCCGGCGAAAAGAACGCGATGACCTGCAGGAAGCTCGACGAACCCTTCTCGACCGTGACGCCCTGCCGCCGCACTTCCTGCGGCAGCCGCGATTCGGCCTGCTTGACACGGTTGTTGACGGTGAGCGCCGCCTGGTCGACGTTCGTGCCGATCTCGAACGTCACCTGGATCTGCGCGATCCCGTTCGACGACGAGTTCGAGCCCATGTACAGCATGCCCTCGACGCCGTTGATCGCGTTTTCGAGCGGGGCGGCGACGGTCTTTTCGATCACGTCGGCCGACGCCCCCGGATAGATCGCCTGCACCGTGACCACCGGCGGCGCGATCTCCGGGTACTGCGCGATCGGCAGGTTGCGCATCGCCGCGAGGCCCGCGAGCACGATGAAGATCGACAGCACCGCGGCGAAGATCGGGCGGTCGATGAAGAAGCGGGAGAACATGGGATCGGAGTCGGGAGTCGGAGTCGGTGAAGGGCGCTCGCGCGCCGCGGACGAGGGAAGAGGGTCGGGGTGAGGGCGGCAAGCTCGCGCGACCGCTCCTGCCCCCGTCTCCCCGACGACCGGGACGAGGGCGTCTCGGCTTAGTTTTTCCTCACTTCGCCTTTTGCGGAGCCGGCCTTTCCGGCGTCGGCCTGCGGCGGCGCGCCGATGACGATCGGCGCGCCGGTCGGGATCGGGAAGATCTTCGCCATGCCTTCGACGACGACCTGATCGCCGGGCTTCAGCCCCGACTCGACGATCCACTGATTGGCGCCTTCGATCTCGACCCAGTCGCCGACCGTGACCGGCCGCGGCAGCGCGATGTCCTTGCCTTCGGGCGACTTGGCGGCGACGTAGACGAACTTGCCTTGCGGTCCGTCCATCACCGCGCGCTGCGGAACGACGATCGCGTTCGGCCGCGCGGCGCCGTTCAACTGCACGCGCACGAACTGCCCCGGATGCAGCACGCCGTCCGGATTGGCGATTTCCGCGCGCGCGTCGAACGATCCCGTCGCGGGATTGATGCGCGCGTCGATGAACGACAGCTTGCCCTTGCGCGGAAACACCGAGCCGTCGGCGAGCCGCAGCATCACTTCGAGCGCGCCTTTCTTCGGGTCGGGCAACACGAGCCTGCCTTCGGCGACGAGTTTGTCGAATCTGAGCTTCTCGTTTTCCGACACGCTGAAGTTCACGTGCAGCGGATCGATCTGCGAAACCGTCGTCAGCAGGCTGTCCGCTCCCGGCGACACGAGGCTGCCTTCGGACTTCTGCGCGCGGCTCGCAAATCCGCTGACCGGCGCGGTGACCGTCGTGTACGAGAGGTTCAGCCGCGCTTCGGCGAGACGCGCCTGCGCGAGCTTCACGCCCGCGGCCGCGCTTTCCTCCGCCGACACCGCGTCGTCGTATTCGCGCTGGCTGACGGCCTTGTCGCCGACCAGCGGCTTGAGCCGCTCGGCCAGGCGCCGGGCCTGCGCGAGTTGCGCCTCGGCCTGCGCGAGCGCGGCTTCGGCCTGCTGGAGCTGCGCGGCATAGGGCTTCGGGTCGATGACGAACATCGTTTGCCCCGCCTTCACCGCGCCGCCCTCCTGATACGTGCGGCGCTCGAGGATGCCTTGCACGCGCGCGCGCACCTCGGCCTCCTTCGATCCTGCCGTCTGGCCGACGTATTCGAAGCGCACCGGTACGGTCGCAGCCTTCACCTGCAGCAAGGTCACCGGTGCGGGCGGAAACCCGCCGAAGCCGCCGTGCTGATTGCCGCCGCTGCAGGCGGCGAGCGTCGAGGCGAGCAGCGCGGCCGCCGTGACCGCGCGGACGCGGCGTGATTGAGTGAGAGTCGTCGCGTTCATCTCTTTCCGACACGCGGCCGAGTGCGGCCGCCGAAGCGTTCGCCTCCCCTTGCGGGGAGTGGGAAGGGGTGGCGTTTCATGACGAGTGGTCGATCGCGCGCGGCGTGAATCGACACGTCTCGTGGCATGAGCGGCGGGAAAAATTGCGTTTGTGACTCGGCAGTGTTACGGGAAGATGTCCGACGCCGGATGCTCTGTTGCAAATGCAATCTGGCGCCGGGGCCATCCGCGCAAGGGCACGAAGTGTGACGGCGTGCGCGAGGCGGCGCTGCACGCGAATGCGGGAGTCGAACGATGCGGCGCGAGCCGATCCACGCGGCGTCCGTTCGGCCGTGGCGCGCCGGCTGCGCGTTTCAGCAGATGCCGGACCCGCAGCCCATGTCCCGCTCCAGGCGCCGGATGCGCTGCTCGAGATCGCACAGGTCGGTCGCCTGCGACAGGTAGCGCTCGACGGCGCGCATGCGCGCGTCGTCGAACTGGTCCGCGAACCAACTGGCGAGCTTCGGAAAGAAGCGGCGCATGGCCTCGGCGCGGCGGGCCGCGACGGCGCGCGGGGCGGCATCCGCTCGGGCCGGACGGACGGCCGTCGCTTGGACCGATCGCGGCGCGTCGTGGATAAGGCCGTCGCCTTCGTACATCGGTGTCTGTGCTCGCATGATGTTTCCTTTCACCTCGTCTCGAGGCATGGTGTTGCGGTGCACACTAGCGCATCTAAGGTCGAAACGTGCGAAGAAAAAGCATTGAAATCAGCCAATTAGGCGAGTTACTCGAATTCGCTCCGCCGGCCATTTTGACGCAGTGCAAGCGGCAGTTTAGGCCCAGCCGGGACCGTGCCGACCGGCCGGCGCGGCGCGCCTGGGCGGATCGGGCTGCCGCCGGCCGCATCCGCTTGCGGGGAGCGAGCGGCGCCCTTCTTGACGTTAACGTTAACGGCAACTAGAGTCGCCGCACCCGCTCAGGTCGCCGCCGTACGCCTGTCCGCGACCGCAGCCCGGTGCCACAATCGCCCGACCCGGTGCGCGCTTTCTCGCTGCGCGCCGCGGACGACGGAGCCTCGCCATGACCGACCTCTCGGAAATCAAGAAGCTGGCTTCCTACCGACCGACGCACAAGGTGCGCTTCGTCACCGCGGCGAGCCTGTTCGACGGCCATGATGCATCGATCAACATCATGCGGCGCATCCTGCAGAGCATGGGCTGCGAGGTGATCCACCTCGGGCACAACCGCTCGGTCGAGGAAATCGTCACCGCGGCGCTGCAGGAGGACGTTCAGGGCATTGCGGTGAGCTCGTACCAGGGCGGGCACGTCGAGTTCTTCAAGTACATGATCGACCTGCTGCGCGATCGCGGCGGCGCGCACATCAGGGTCTACGGCGGCGGCGGCGGCGTGATCGTGCCCTCGGAGATCAAGGAACTGCACGCGTACGGTGTCGCGCGCATCTTCTCGCCCGAGGACGGCCAGAAGATGGGGCTCACCGGGATGATCGGTCTGATGGTCGCCGAGTGCGACGTCGACCTGGCGCCGCTTGCGCCGAAGTCGCTCGACGCGCTTCGCGAGAAGGACCTCGACAAGCGCTGGCGTGCGCTCGCGCAACTGATCACCGCGCTGGAAAGCGGTCAGGTCGACTCACGCACGCGCGAGGCGCTGCACAAGGCGGCGGACACCGCGCGAGCGCCCGCGCTCGGCATCACCGGCACCGGCGGCGCGGGCAAGAGTTCGCTGACCGACGAACTGGTGCGGCGCTTCCGGCTCGATCAGGACGACGCGCTCACGATCGCGGTGATCTCGATCGACCCCTCGCGCCGCAAGAGCGGCGGCGCGCTGCTCGGCGACCGCATCCGCATGAACGCGATCGGCCCTTGGCGCAAGGGTCCACGCGTGTACATGCGTTCGCTCGCCACGCGCGAGGCGGGCACCGAAATCAGCCAGGCGCTGCCCGACGCGATCGCCGCGTGCAAAGCCGCGGGCTTCGATCTGGTGATCGTCGAGACCTCGGGCATCGGCCAGGGCGACGCCGCGATCGTTCCGCACGTCGATGCGACGCTGTACGTGATGACGCCGGAGTACGGCGCCGCGAGCCAGCTCGAGAAGATCGACATGCTCGACTTCGCCGACTTCGTCGCGATCAACAAGTTCGACCGCAAAGGCGCGCTCGACGCGCTGCGCGACGTCAGCAAGCAGGTGCAGCGCAACCGCGGCGTCTTCGGCCAGAAGCCGGACGAGATGCCCGTGTTCGGCACGATCGCTGCGCGCTTCAACGACGACGGCGTCACCGCGCTGTATCACGCGCTGCTGCCGAAGCTCAAGGACCTCGGCCTTGCGCTCGGTCCTTCGCGCCTGCCGCTTGCGTTCACGCGGCACTCGACGCACCAGACGCCGATCGTTCCGCCGCAGCGCAGCCGCTATCTCGCCGAAATCGCCGAGACGGTGCGCGGCTACAAGCGTCGCGCGCTCGAACAGGCCCGCATCGCGCGCGAGCGGCAGCAGCTCGTCGAGACGAAGCGGATGCTTGCGGAAATCCCCCCCTGCCCCCCTTTGCCAAAGGGGGGCGAAACGGCCGCGCTCCCGGTCCGGCCCCCTTCGGAAAAGGGCGCCGGCGACGCAGTCGCCGGGGGGATTTCGAGCGCAACCCCCGGCGAGGCCGCTTCAGCGATCGTCGCTGCCCTCGACCCGCTGATCGCCGACCGCGACGCCAAGCTCGACGCGCGCAGCCACAAGCTGCTCGGCATGTGGCCGCAGATGCAGCGCGCGTACGCGGGCGACGAGTACGTCGTGAAGATCCGCGACCGCGAGGTCCGCACCAAGCTCACACACACGACACTGTCGGGCAACAAGATCCGCAAGGTCGTGCTGCCGAAGTACGAAGACCACGGCGAGCTGCTGAAGTGGTTGCTTCTGGAGAACGTCCCCGGCAGCTTTCCGTACACCGCGGGCGTCTTCGCGTTCAAGCGCGAAAACGAGGACCCGACGCGCATGTTCGCGGGCGAAGGCGACCCGTTCCGCACCAACCGCCGCTTCAAGCTGCTGTCGGAGGGCATGCCCGCCAAGCGGCTGTCGACCGCGTTCGACAGCGTGACGCTGTACGGCCACGATCCGGATCTGCGGCCCGACATCTACGGCAAGATCGGCAACTCGGGCGTGTCGATCGCCACGCTCGACGACATGAAGGTGCTGTACTCGGGCTTCGACCTGTGCGCCCCGAACACCAGCGTCAGCATGACGATCAACGGCCCGGCGCCGACGATCCTCGCGATGTTCATGAACACCGCGATCGACCAGCAGATCGACAAGTTCCGCGCCGACAATCAGCGCGAGCCGACCGAGGACGAAGCCGAGAAGATCCGCGCCTGGGTGCTCGAGAACGTGCGCGGCACCGTGCAGGCCGACATCCTGAAGGAAGACCAGGGCCAGAACACCTGCATCTTCTCGACCGAGTTCTCGCTGAAGGTGATGGGCGACATCCAGGAGTGGTTCGTCCACCACAACGTGCGCAACTTCTATTCGGTGTCGATCAGCGGCTACCACATCGCCGAGGCGGGTGCGAACCCGATCAGCCAGCTCGCGTTCACGCTCGCCAACGGCTTCACGTACGTCGAGGCGTATCTGGCGCGCGGCATGCACATCGACGACTTCGCGCCGAATCTGTCGTTTTTCTTCAGCAACGGCATGGACCCCGAGTACACGGTGATGGGGCGGGTGGCGCGGCGCATCTGGGCGGTCGCGATGCGCGACAAGTACGGCGCCAACGAGCGCTCGCAGAAGCTCAAGTACCAC
>CAZIJU010000004.1:0-83795 GCA_964539745.1 uncultured Burkholderiaceae bacterium
GCGACGAGGGATCTCAAGCGCGCAAGCGCGCAAGGTCATCCCGAGGAGTGCAGCGACGAGGGATCTCAAGCGCGCAACGCCATCCCCGCGCAAGCGGGGATCCAGAGACTCTGAAAGAACCGATCAACGACCCTGGCTCCCCGCCTGCGCGGGGACGACGACAATGACCCTGACCGAACTCGAACAGCACGACGCATTCATCGCCCGGCACGTCGGGCCCGACGAGGCCGAGATCGCCGAGATGCTGAAGGTCGTCGGCCAGCCTTCGCTCGAGGCGCTGGTCGACGCGATCGTGCCGGCGTCGATCAAACTGACGGAGCCGCTCGCGCTGCCCGCGCCGCTGAGCGAGGAAGAAGCGCTCGCCAGGATCCGCGCGATCGCGGCGAAGAACCGGGTGTTCCGCAGTTTCATCGGCCAGGGCTACTACGGCACGCACACGCCGGCCGTCATCCTGCGCAACATCCTCGAGAACCCTGCCTGGTACACGGCGTACACGCCGTATCAGGCCGAGATCTCGCAGGGGCGGATGGAAGCGCTGATCAACTTCCAGACGATGGTCGCGGACCTCACCGCGATGCAGATCGCCAACGCCTCGCTGCTCGACGAAGCGACCGCGGCGGCCGAGGCGATGACGCTGGCCAAGCGCTCGTGCAAGAGCAGGTCGAATCTGTTCTTCGTGTCGGCCGACTGCCACCCGCAGACGATCGAAGTCGTGAAGACGCGCGCCGAGCCGCTCGGCATCCAGGTCGAAGTCGGCGACGACGCTGCGGCCGAACGCGCCGACGCGTTCGGCGTGCTGCTGCAGTACCCGTGCTCGACCGGCGACGTGCGCGACTACGCGAAGATCGTGCAGGCGGTGCACGCGCGCGGCGGGCTCGTCGCGGTTGCGGCCGACCTGCTCGCGCTGACGCTGCTGAAGCCGCCGGGCGAATGGGGCGCGGACATCGTCGTCGGCTCGAGCCAGCGCTTCGGCGTGCCGTTCGGCTTCGGCGGCCCGCACGCGGCCTTCCTCGCCTGCCGCGACGCGTTCAAGCGGCAGATGCCCGGGCGGCTGATCGGCGTGTCGGTCGACGCGCAGGGCCAGCCCGCGTACCGGCTGACGCTGCAGACGCGCGAACAGCACATCCGCCGCGAAAAGGCGACCTCGAACATCTGCACCGCGCAGGTGCTGCTCGCGGTGATCGCGAGCATGTACGCGGTCTATCACGGGCCGCAGGGCTTGCGCCGCATCGCGCAACGCGTGCACCGGCTGACGGCGATCCTCGCCGCCGGGCTGAAGTCGGCGGGGCTTGCGGTCGGCGACCGCTTCTTCGACACGATCGTCGTGCAGGGTGTGGCGGCGGCGAAGATCCACGCCGCCGCGCGCGCACACAGACTCAACCTGCGCGACCTGGGCGCCGACGCGGTCGGCATCTCGCTCGACGAGACGGCCACGCGTGCGGACGTGGATACCCTGTGGCGCGTCTTCGGCGTGACCGCGAGCGTCGATGCGCTCGATGCGAGTGTGGCCGACGCGATCCCGCCGTCGCTCGTGCGCACCTCGGCGTATCTGACGCATCCGGTCTTCAACCAGTACCACGCCGAGCACGAGATGCTGCGCTACATGCGGTTGCTGGCCGACCGCGATCTGGCGCTCGACCGCACGATGATCCCGCTCGGCTCGTGCACGATGAAGCTGAACGCCACCGCCGAGATGATTCCGATCACGTGGCCGGAGTTCGCGAACATCCACCCGTTCGCGCCGGCCGATCAGACGGCCGGCTACGCGCAACTGATCGAGGAACTGGAGGCCATGCTCGCGGAGTGCACCGGCTACGACGCGGTGAGCCTGCAGCCGAATTCGGGCGCGCAGGGCGAATACGCCGGCCTGCTCGCGATCCGCGCCTGGCACCGCGCGCGCGGCGAGGGGCACCGCAACGTCTGCCTGATCCCCGAGAGCGCGCACGGCACCAACCCGGCGAGCGCGCAGATGTGCGGCATGGAGGTTGTCGTCGTCAAATGCGATGCCAACGGCAACGTCGACGTCGCCGACCTCAAGGCGAAGGCCGATGCGCACGCGAAGGACCTGGCCGCGCTGATGGTGACCTACCCGTCGACGCACGGCGTCTTCGAGGAGGCGATCCGCGAGATCTGCGAGATCGTCCACGCGCATGGCGGGCAGGTCTACACCGACGGCGCCAACCTCAACGCCCTGGTCGGCGTGGCCAAGCCGGGCAAGTACGGCTCGGACGTGTCGCACCTGAACCTGCACAAGACCTTCTGCATCCCCCACGGCGGCGGTGGCCCGGGTGTCGGCCCGGTTGCGGTGAAAAGCCATCTTGCGCCTTACCTTCCGTCGCGCGGGCTGGCGGCGGGGCAGAAGGGCGCGGTCGGCCCGGTCAGCGCCGCCCCGTTCGGCTCCGCCAGCATCCTGCCGATCTCGTGGATGTACATCACGATGATGGGCGCCGCCGGCCTGCGGCGCGCGACCGAGGTCGCGCTGCTCAACGCCAACTACATCGCCAAGCGGCTGGCGCCGTACTACCCGACGCTGTATACGGGCCGCAACGGGCTCGTCGCGCACGAGTGCATCCTGGACCTGCGGCCGATCAAGGATTCCTGCGGCATCACCGCCGAGGATGTGGCCAAGCGGCTGATGGACTACGGTTTCCACGCGCCGACGCTGAGCTTCCCGGTGCCCGGAACGCTGATGGTCGAACCGACCGAGTCCGAAGCGAAGCACGAACTGGACCGTTTCATCGACGCGATGATCGCGATCCGCGAGGAGATCCGAGCGGTGGAGGAAGGCCGGGTCGATCGCGACGACAACCCCCTGAAGAACGCGCCGCACACCGCGGCGATGGTCACCGCCGAAGTCTGGGCGCACGACTACTCGCGCGAGCAGGCCGCCTTCCCGCGCCCCGAGCTCAAGCGCCAGAAGTACTGGCCGCCGGTCGCGCGCGTCGACAACGCCTACGGCGACCGCAACGTGTTCTGTGCCTGCCCGCCGGTGTCTGCCTTCGTTGCGGAGCGCGCGCCGGCGGCATAAGGCCGCAAAGATGTGCAGCCGCAGCCTGGCCGGCGGCGCTGGCGCGCATTGGCGACGCATGCGGCGACCGTCACGTCCTCTGCGCGTGTCCGCCGGTCCTCGCTTTCGATGTGAGCGGCTGCCGATCAGCGACGCAGCTAGCGCTGCTTGTCCGTTGCGGGATGCGCGTCTTCGCGGCGCGCAAGCAAGCAGGGCGCGACCGGGAAAGTGAGGAGCGCGCTTGCGAGCGGCACGCCTGGGTTGCTGGTGATCGGGGTCACCGTTCCGCACGGTGCGTGGATCATCGAAAAGCGGTCGGCGGGCCCGCGGGGTGATACGGTTGATCGATGATCGTGACCACCGGCGCGAAGGGCGTCTCGCTCGGACGTCTGGTCAGCCAAGAGCAGCGATTCCGCTCAGCGACAGCGCGCACCTCGGCAGAGGCGATCGTCAGCACCGCGCTCACGTATCTTGCCGACCGACACTTCGGTATGGACGCAGCCTTTCGCGGGGCGTAGTGTCGCGGCGTCCCGAAGCAATGCGGGGGGCAGGGGTCATGCCGCAGGCGGTTCGCACCAGAAAAGCGCTCTACACAGGACTTGCGTTGTCCGGCCTCGCGCTGGCGGCGACATACGGTCCGTTTCCGATATCAGACTTCGCGCGTTCGAATGGGGTGAGTGGCGCCTACGCCGCCGACGAACCCGTGTTCCCGCTGGCGAACGCGTTCTTCAAGCAGGCACTGAATTCCCAGTAGGGCCACTTCAGGCCGGGCGACCGGATTCGGATTCGACACGACGACGGAGTCATTGCCGAGATTGCCCTTTCGGCATACGGTGTCTCGTGCAGTGGCGGCGCCTGCAAACGGTCGATGACGGTGCCCATGATCTTCCAGACGATCATGCAATCGCCGGCTCAACGCGCCACGTTCGATGAACCCGGTTCGTCCGCGTGCTTTACGTCCGGTCCGTATCGCATTAAAACCGGGTACCGGGGTCAGCGCGGCGAGGTAGATTCCGAGGGCGGGGTGACAATCACCGCCACGTGGATCAGCACTGGATTCGTGGAAATCCAGCCCAGTCGCAGGATGCTGTGCACATAAATCACCTTCGGCTTGTCCTGGCTGTCGGCTGCGCCGCGCTCGCGCTTGCCGTCTTCTTGTATGCAACGTGGCAGCGCGGAGCCGCGGATGGGAGACAGGCACATACGCCAACCGGGAAGCCGCCGCCCGCCGCGGCGGCAACTGCCGGCGGGTCTTTGCACCGGGCGGCGCGACCGCTGGCCGATGCGGTCTGGAGCGAGAGCATGGCCGCGCAGGAAGACGACCTGCACGCTGCGTACGAACGTTCACTGAACGAACGCCGGGCCGATGCGTGGCTGTTCGCGGCCAAGGTCCGGGATGCCTGTGCGCTAGCGTTGGGCGCAGACAGCTCACCCTCGCTACGCCGGCAAGCCGAGACAACGCTTGCGGCGTTGAACTCCGCACGGGCGCTCGACCCTGACCGCCTGGCGCGGCTGCGTGCGGCCGTGCGGCAGAAGCAGGCTGCGGAGGCGCTGGAGCGCCGCTGCCGCAATTTTGTGCGTGAAGCGTTTGGCCTGCAGGTGCAGGCTATCAACGACGCGCGCGCGCGTGCGCGCAGCCACGACTCCGAACTTGGTGCGCTGATGCGCGCGGTCGATGCGATGAATTCGCGTGCGGGCGATGCGGGCGAGCTGAGCCGGTTGTTGTTGTGGGCGTTCGGCACGCGCGAGCGGATTGTGATGGAGTATGCGTGGCAGTCGCTGGCCGGGCAGCTTTTCGACGCGCGCTTACCACCGCCGCAGCGGCCCCCGTATGCGGCGGCCGCTGCCCTGGTCGAAGCGTTGGAGCATGTCTACGGCGTGACATTGAACAGTTGCGGCCTGTCCGAGTCGCATTTCGAACGGCTACTCATGGAGGCCGTTCCAGGCCCAGGCTGCGAAGAACGAACGGATCCTGTGCCAAACGAACCAGAGCGCGCCCGTGCCGAATACGCCGAACTGGTGGCGCTGTACGCCGACGCACTGCGCCGGCGGGATATCGGGGCACTGATGCAGGCGCGACCGCAGCCGCGTCGGTAGCCCCGCTTACGCGGCCGCGAAGTCGATCGCACCAGGCAACGGCGAACCGGCGCCGTGCAGGCGCGGTGAATATGACGAGCGCTGCAAGCGTGCGATTCGAAGCCCTCGCTGCCGGGACATCCGACGCGGACAGGATTCGCTGCCATCGCGCCGGGTATTCCGGCGATCGAAATCCTTGACAACGAACACGCAGCCGGATGACACTGCGCGTGCCGTCGTGTGGCGGCGCTTCATGCGAGGTAACGCGATGAAGAAGACTGCGAAGAAGCCTGCCAAGAAGGCCCCGAAGCGCTAGTCGACCAGACTAGGGGTCTTGCTGGCAGACGGCCCACCGCGGCGACGCGGTGGGCTTTTCTTTTCCTGGGGTGCGCAGCGGTGACGAGGGCCGGGGGCTCGGGGGTCGAATCGGCACCGATCCGCGCCTGCCTTGTCGCCCTCGCCGCGTCGGTCATAGCCGGCTGCAACATGATCGAAGGCATGTTCTTCTACCCGGACCGCGTGCAATACACGCGCCCGGCCGACTACGCGCTCGCGCACGAGGACGTGGCCCTCGCCGCCGCCGACGGTGTCAAGCTGCACGCCTGGTGGCTGCCGGCGCACGGCGCAGCGGCCGGCACGGTCCTGCACCTGCACGGCAACGCGGCCAACGTCAGCAACCACCTGCCGCTCGCGGCGTGGCTGCCGCGCGCTGGCTTCAACGTGCTGATGCTCGACTACCGGGGCTTCGGCCGCTCAGAGGGCAGGCCGACGCTCGACGGCGTGCTGGCGGACGCGCGCGCGGCGCTGGCGCAACTGCGTTCCCGCCGCGACGTCGATGCGACCCGGCTGATCGTCTTCGGCCAGAGCCTAGGCGGCGCCACCGCGCTGCGGCTGCTCGCCGAGGACGCGGCCGGCGTTCGGCTCGCGGTGATCGATTCGGCGTTCGCGAGCCACCGCGGCATCGCGCGCGACGCGGCGCTGCAGTCGATCGTGCTCGCGCCGTTACTGCTGCTTGCGCTGCCGCTGCTGCCCGGCGCCGACAAGGACCCGGTGACCGCGCTTGCGCGGATCGACGTGCCGCTCATCTTCGTGCACGGTCGGGCCGATTCGGTGATCCCGTTCAAGCACAGCGAGCAGCTTCTCGCCGCCGCGAAGCAGCCGAAGCGCCTGATCGCCGTCGAGGGCGCGCAGCACATGCAGGCCTTGATGCGCCCAGAGGTACAGGCGCAGATCCTGGCCGCGATGCGCGACGCGGTCCGATGAGCAGCGCACGCCGCCCACCTTCGCGCCGGTAAACCGGGATTTCTCGGGCGCTGGCAGGACGAATACGACGATCCGCCGTGCCGTGCGCCGGCCTGCCGCCGAAGCGCGGCGGCTTCAAACGTGCGCGAGCGCCAGCGCGCCCAGGATTCCTCCCAGCCCAGCGACGCCGTACACGGCCCAGACGAGCCACTGCCGGCGCGTCAGCAGCGCGATGGCCGACAGCGCGATGGCGATCTGCAGCGCGGTCGTCGCCTGCGCCCAGCGGTGATGCAGGTGCAGCTCGGCGTCGCTTTTGCGGTCCCACTCCCTGGCTTCGGCTTCGAGCTTTTCGGCGACCGCCTTGATCTCCTTCTTTTCGCGGTCGTAGCGCGCGATCTCGTCGCGGTAAAAAGTCTGCTTCTCGGGCGCGGTTGCCAAAGACAGTGCCAACTCGGCCAGGTTCTGCTTGCTGCTCTTGGCCTGGTAGTAGTTCCACTGGTTCGACGCCTCGGTTTTCTTGATCGCGGCGTTGTTCTTGAACATTCCGGCGTTGGCCTGCGTGGCGCCGCCTTCGTACGCCATCAGCGCCCCGACCGTGGCAAGGATGGCCGTCGTCACCGCGATTCGGCCGGAGGACGCGTCGCGTTCGCCGTGCTGTGCGGCATGTTCGATTTCGTGGTCGTGTGGACCGTGGACGTGGAAATGCGCACCGGACATTCGTGTTTTTCCCTGCCGTGTTGCAAGCGGCGCGAATCGTAGCCGATGCGATATCCAGGCGCCGTTCGGGCGGGCAACTGCAAACGACTGCGGCCGCCGGAGTCTTGCAGCCCGGCGCACCCGGCGCGCAGGCAAGCGCCTGTGATCGTCCCCGCCCCGTTCGGTAAGCTTCGCCCCTTCGATCAACAAGGGCGCGCCCGCGATACCGGCCTGCGACGATGCGCGCGGGCGGTCAGAGGGCAACGGAGCAATGCAGTACGTCTACACGATGATCCGCGTGGGCAAGGTCGTTGCCCCCAAGCGGCAGATCCTGAAGAACATCTCGCTGTCGTTTTTCCCGGGCGCCAAGATCGGCGTGCTGGGGCTGAACGGCTCGGGCAAGTCGACGCTGCTGAAGATCATGGCGGGGCTCGACCGCGACATCGAAGGCGAGGCGATTCCGATGCCGGGGATCAAGATCGGCTTCCTGCCGCAGGAGCCGCAGCTCGATCCGGGGAAGACGGTGCGCGAGGAAGTCGAGTCGGGTCTGGGCGACGTGCTCGAGGCCAAACGCAAGCTCGACGAGATCTACGCCGCGTACGCCGAACCCGATGCGGACTTCGACCAGCTTGCGGCCGAGCAGGCGAAGTACGAGGCCATCCTCGCCGCGAGCGGGGCCGACCTCGAGCATCAGCTCGAGATCGCGGCTGATGCGCTAAACCTGCCGCCGTGGGACGCGAAGGTCGCGCATCTGTCCGGCGGCGAGAAGCGCCGCGTCGCGCTGTGCCGGCTGCTGATGAGCAAACCCGACATGCTGCTGCTGGACGAGCCGACCAACCACCTCGACGCGGAGTCCGTCGAGTGGCTCGAGCAGTTCCTGCAGCGTTTTCCCGGCACCGTCGTCGCGGTGACGCACGACCGCTACTTCCTCGACAACGCGGCCGAGTGGATCCTCGAGCTGGACCGCGGCATGGGCATTCCGTGGAAGGGCAACTACTCGTCTTGGCTCGAGCAGAAGGAGCAGCGGCTCGAGCAGGAGGCGAAGCAGGAGGCCGCGCGCATCAAGGCGATGAAGCAGGAGCTCGAATGGGTGCGCGGCAACGCGAAGGCGCGCCAGGCCAAGAGCAAGGCCAGGCTCGCGCGCTTCGAGGAGATGTCGAGCTACGAATACCAGAAGCGCAACGAGACGCATGAGATCTTCATCCCGGTCGCCGAGCGGCTCGGCAACGAGGTGATCGAGTTCGTCGACGTGAGCAAGGGCTACGGCGACCGGCTGCTGATCGACAAGCTGTCGTTCAAGATCCCGCCCGGCGCGATCGTCGGCGTGATCGGGCCGAACGGCGCCGGCAAGTCGACGCTGTTCCGCATGATCACCGGCAAAGAGAAACCCGACGCCGGCGAGATCAAGATCGGCCCGACGGTGAAGCTCGCCGTGGTCGATCAGACGCGCGACGCGCTGCCGAACGACAAGACGGCGTGGGAAGCGATCTCCGGCGGGCAGGACATCCTGACCGTCGGCAAGTTCCAGATGCCTTCGCGCGCGTATCTGGGCCGCTTCAACTTCCGCGGCGCCGACCAGCAGAAGATCGTCGGCAATCTGTCCGGCGGCGAACGCGGCCGGCTGCATCTGGCGGCCACGCTGGCGGTCGGCGGCAACGTGCTGCTGCTCGACGAGCCGTCGAACGACCTGGATGTGGAGACGCTGCGCGCGCTGGAGGAGGCGCTTCTCGAATTCGCCGGCACCGCGCTCGTGATCTCGCACGATCGCTGGTTCCTCGACCGCGTCTGCACGCACATCCTCGCCTGCGAAGGCGACTCGAAGTGGTTCTTCTTCGAGGGCAACTTCCACGAGTACGAGGCCGACAAGGTCAAGCGTCTGGGCGAAGAAGGCGCGCGGCCGAAGCGCATCCGCTTCAAGCCGCTGAAGACCTGAGCTGAAACACCTCCCTTTCACGAAGGGGGATTCCGGCAGCGCATCGCCAAGCGCGATGAAGCGAAATCCCCCTCGTTCCCCCTTTTTCAAAGCGGTAAGAAGACGGGCGCGCCTGTGGCGCGCAGTTCGAGGTTCCACCTCGGTCCCGCTTCACAAAAGCGGGTCGAACTGGCCGCTACGATCGCTGCATGCCGATCCGCATCGAAACCGAGCGCCTCGCCTTCGACGCGAGCGGCGCGCCGTACTCGGAGCGCTACGGCGACGTCTACGCAAGCCGCGACGGCGCACTGGCGCAGGCGCGGCACGTGTTCCTCGCCGGCAACGATCTGCCGGCGCGCTGGCGCGGTCGCGCGCAGTTCGT
Source organism: uncultured Burkholderiaceae bacterium (assembly GCA_964539745.1). Taxonomy (GTDB): domain Bacteria; phylum Pseudomonadota; class Gammaproteobacteria; order Burkholderiales; family Burkholderiaceae_F; genus DSNY01. The sequence continues at coordinate 9,316 of CAZIJU010000004.1, forward strand.
GATCGTCGAAACCGGCTTCGGGCTGGGAACGAACTTCCTCGCGACCTGGCAGGCCTGGCGCGACGATCCGCAGCGCTGCGAGCGGCTGCACTTCGTCTCGGTCGAGCTGCATCCGATCGCGGCATCCGATCTGGCGAAAGCAGCGCCCGCCGAGCTTGCGGCGCTCGCGCGCGAGCTGGCGGCGCGCTGGCCGCTGCCGCTGCCGGGGCTGCACCGGCTCGAGTTCGAAGCCGGCCGCGTCGTGCTGACGCTCGCGCTCGGCGACGCACGGCAAGCCGTTCCGCAGCTCGTCGCGGGCGCCGATGCGTTTTATCTGGATGGTTTCGCGCCCGCGCGCAACCCGCAGATGTGGGAGCCGGCGCTGCTCAAGTCGCTCGCGCGGCTAGCGCGGCCGCAGGCCACGCTCGCGACCTGGACGACCGCGCGCGCCGTTCGCGACGCGCTCGCCGACTGCGGTTTCGCGGTCGCGTTGCGCGCCGGCTTCGGCCACAAGCGCGACATGCTGACGGCACGCTACGCGCCGCGCTGGAAGACGCGCCGCCACGAGCCGCCCGCGCCGTTCGCAGGCGAACGCCGCGCGCTCGTGATCGGCGCGGGGCTCGCGGGCTGTCACGTTGCGGCGGCGCTCGCACGGCGCGGCTGGCGGATCGAGCTGCTAGAGCGGGCCCAGGCCGCCGCGTGCGGCGCCTCCGCGCTGCCGTGGGGGCTGCTGCATCCGCAAATCGCTGCCGACGACAGCGTGCCCGCGCGGCTCGCGCGCGCCGGTTTCCTGCTCGCACGGGCGCGACTTGCGGCGCACGACGACCCGGCGCTGTGGCGCGACTGCGGCGTGTTCCAGCAGGCGCGCGACGACGCCGAGGCCGCTCAATGGCAAAGCGCGCTGCGATCGCTCGGATTCCCGACCGAGTTCGTCGCGTGGATCGACGCCGCCGACGCGGCCGAGCACCTCGGCGTGCGGCCGCGCCGCGGCGGATTCTGGTTTGCCCGTGGTGCGGTGGTTTCGGCGCGGCGCTGGTGCGAACGGCTCCTCGCCGAAGGCGATACGACGGAATGCCGCTACGGCTGCGCCGCGCGGCGGCTCGTGCGCGAAGGCCGCGAGTGGGCTGCGTTCGACGACGCGGGCCGCGTGCTCGCCGCCGCACCGGTCGTCGTCGTCGCCACAGCGCTCGACGCGCCCGACCTTCTGGGCCTGAGCCACGCGCGCGTGCAGGCGGTGCGCGGCCGCATTTCGCTGCTCGCGGCGGACGATCTCGCAGGACTGCGCGCCGGGCTCGCGGGTGAGGGCTCGCTCGTGCGCGGCACGGACGGATCGGTCTTGAGCGGCGCGACCTACGAGCCCGCGACACCCGAAGCGGGCACCGTCGACGAAGCGCGCGCGCACGCAGGCAACCTGCGGCGCCTGGCGCGGCTGCTTGCTGACCCGGTCGCGCCGACGCCCGTCGGCATCTTTGACGGCACGCGGTGCGTCGCCCGCGACCGGCTGCCGCTGGCGGGCGCGATCGCCGACGAGGCGGCCGCGCTCGCCGCCGCGCAATCGCTGCGCGGCGCGCACCTGCAGGACTTGCCGCGGCGACCGGGTCTGTACGGCGTCTTCGCGCTCGCCTCGCGCGGGCTCGCGCTTGCGCCGCTTGCGGCCGAACTGGTCGCCGCGCAGGTCGAAGGCGAGCCGTGGCCGATCGAGCGCGCGCTCGCCGCTGCGTTGGATCCGGCGCGTTTCCTGCTGCAGCGAGTGCGCCGCGCCTCGCCCGACGCGTCGCGCCCGCCCACCCCTGCTCCGTAAGCGGGGCAAGGAGGCAGGCGGCGCTACGGCCGAGGGGCTCAGATGCCGTGAAACTTTCTACCGCGCGGCCCGCTGGCGTCGTTGCGCGGTGTTGGCTGCGGCCGCCCGCCTGCGGCGGGCGGAACGTGCGCTGCGCGCACGTGAGCCTGCGCCGAAAGGCTGGCGCCTTTTCGGGCAAGGCCTATCCACTTGATTTGTCTCGGCCCTGCGGCTGCGTGCCCCCGGACTCGATCCGGGGCAGCCGGCCGCTCGCGACGAAATCTTCACGGTTTCTCAGTTCGTCTGCGCCAACAGGCGCCGCGCCTCGATCGCGTAGGACTCGACGCGTACGAAGTCTTCCACGCTGCCCGCGACGAACGGCGACCTCGAAATGCCGGCGCCGGCCGATTGCGGGACGAACCCGAACAGCGCCTGCCGGATCCGCGCAAGGTCGTCGTCCGACACGCGCGGATGCGCGACGAACGCCGGCGTCGGAATCGCGGCAAGCGAGGCGACGACCTTGAGCTGCGCAGCGCCGCCGTCGATCGCGTCGCGGAACTGGCCGATTGCGCCGACCAGCGCGACCGCTTCGCCGCGCTCGAGCGCAACCACGCCCGACGAGATCGAGTGCACGTAGCGGATGTCGACGTCGCGCCCGACGGCCAGGCCGCGTTTGGCGAGCCAGTGCCGCAGCACGAGCGCCGTGAGCGACAACGGATCGATCGCGGCGATGCGCTGGCCCCGCAGGCCGTCGGGCAGCGCGAGCGCGGCCGCCGGCAGCGTGACGAGCTGCACTTCCGAGGTCTGCGCGAGGCGCGCGACGAACCGCTGGCCCCAGTCGGCGACCGCGATGCGCGCGATGTGCGGCGGCAGCAGCGCGATGTCGTATTCGCCATTGCGCGCGTTGACCGCGAGTGCGCGGAAATCCTGCGCCGTGTAAAGACGCACCGGCCGCTGCAAAGCGCGTTCGAGGTGTTCGCGCAGCGGCTGGTACAGCGTGATCAGCGCGCGCGTCGACAGATACGGAACGAGGCCGACGCGTAGCGGCGGCGCGCCCGCCGGCTGCGCCGAGATCCGGCCAGCCGAAGCGGCGAGCGCTGCCGCTGCGATACGCCGCAGCAGCAAGCGACGGGCGGGGTCGTGCGTGCTCATCGCAGCCGCCCGCTTTGGCCGAGCCGTCGGTCCAGCTCCGCGAGCAACGCCGGCACGTCCAGCGGCTTTGTGAGGTACGCGTCGAAGCCTGCGCCCCTGCCCTTCGCGATGTCGGCTGGCATCGCGTTGGCGGACAGCGCGACGATCGGTGCGCGCGCGAACGCCGCATCGGCGCGCAGGCGACGGCACACCTCGAAACCGTCGATGTCGGGCAGCGCGACGTCGACGATGATCAGATCGGGCCGCCGGCTGCGCGCAAGGGCGAGCCCATCGGTGCCGTTGGCGGCGGTGACGAGCTGCAGCCCGGGGCGCAGCGCCAGCACGCTCGCCAGCAGATCGACGTTCGACGGGTTGTCTTCGATGTACAGGACGGTGCGCGCGCCATCGGTCGCCGGCGCGGGCTCCACCGACGCCGGCGCAGGCACGGCGGCCGCGCCGCCCTGCGCGGCCGGCAGCCTGACGGTGAACACCGATCCGGCGCCGGCCGTGGTCGCGACGTCCAGGGTTCCGCCCATCAGCTCGACCAGACGCTTGGTGATCACGAGCCCGATGCCAGTGCCTTCGACCGGTCCGCGCTCTGCGCCGAGCCGGTTGAACGGCTGGAACAGTTGCTCGAGCTGCTGCTGCGTGAAACCGCGGCCCGTGTCGGCGACGGCAATCTCGATGCGACCCTCGGCCGCATGCGCGACCGCGACCGTGGCGGTGCCGCCGGGACGGTTGTACTTGATCGCGTTCGACAGCAGATTCGTGACGACCTGACGCAGCCGCGTACGGTCGCCGATCGCGTGTAGGCCGGCTGCGTCGTCGGCGCGGCTGGCGAGCTGCACGTCGTGCCTGCGCGCGAGCGGCTCGGCCATTCGCACGCACTCGGTGACGAGCGGTGCGAGGGCGACCGGCTCGCGGCTCACGGTCATCGTGCCGGACTCGATGCGCGACAGGTCGAGCACCTCGTTGATCAGTTCGAGCAGATGGCAGCCGGCCGTTTCGATCTGCCGGAGCTGATCGCGCGCCGGCGCCGGCAACGCGTCGGCTTTCAACTGCAGAATCTGTGCGAAGCCGAGAATCGCATTCAGCGGCGTGCGCAGCTCGTGGCTCATGCGCGACAGGAATTCCGACTTCGCGCGGCTGGCGCGCTCGGCGGAGTCCAGTGCGGTGACCAGCTCCTGCGTGCGTTCCTTTACGCGCTGCTCGAGTTCGGCGTTCATCGACTCGAGCGCGCGCTGCGCTTCGAGGCGTTGCGTGACATCGACGAACGAGCTGACCGTGCCACGCGGGCTGTCGTCTTCGTCGAGCAGAAAAGGCACCGTGTTGACTTCGATCCACACCCGCGACCCGTCGGGCCGCTCAATGTGCAGGATTTCCCCGGCTGCCGGCATCTGGCTGCGCTGCACGCGCGCCGACCGGTATTGCTCGATCGGCAGCGGTTGCCCGGACGCGTCGAGGACGCGCCACGGCATCGCCTCGAAACTTGCAGCCTGCATCTGCTCGCGCGTGCAGCCAAGGATCAGAAGCGCCGCCTCGTTGAACAACACGGCCTTGCCGCCGGCGTCGCGCACGATCACACCTTCGGCGAGCGACTCGATGATCGTTCGCAACCGAACCTCGTTGTCCCGCAGCACGGCTTCGCGCTTCGCCAGCGCGGCGGACATCGAATCCATCGCGCGAGCCAGTTGCGCGACCTCGTCGTCGCCGGCAAGCGGCAGACGAAGATCGAATCGGCCGGCGCCGATCCTCGTCGTGGCCGAGGCGAGCATCGACAGGCGGCGCGTCATCGCCCGGGACAGAAGCACGGCCAGCAGGGCCGACAGCGCGATCCCGATGCCGCCCAGCACGAACGCCGTCGTTGCCAGTCGCTGCTGCGCAGCGCGCAGCAGCTCACCGGTCAGGGCACCCGTGAGTCGGCCATAGGGCTGTCCACCGAGGACGATCGGCGCCTCGAAGTGCAGCGCCGGGTCGCCGGCCCGCGGTTCGCCCCAGGATGCCACCGTGCGGCCGTCGAAGTCCTGGACTTGCACGTACGCGAGCTGCGCGGATTCGGCGCTGAGCGCAACGAGCTCGCGCAACGCGGCGTAGTCTTTCTGCACCAGCAGCGGAGCGGCCGCCGAACTGAGCGCCAGCGCGTACTTGTCGCCGGTGTCCTTTGCGAGCTCCGTGCGCTGGCCCGAAAAGATGAAGTAACCGGCCGCAAGCAATGCGGCGACGATGGCCGCCTGCGTTCCGATGAAGGCGATCAGCAGCTTGGCGCGCAGGCTTTTCATCGCAAAGTGACGGCCGGTTCGTCGTGCGGATCTTAGCCTCGTGGGGCGCGGGGACCATGCCCATCGGCCTTCGCGGCGCGCTCGTAGGTCACGTAGGCGTAGGCGTACGGCGAGCCCTCGCCGGCGGCGTGCGCCTCGCGCGCGGTCTCGCGCCAGGCGCTGCGGTCCAACGGCGGGAAATGCGCGTCGCCTTCGATGTCGGCGTCGATCTCGGTCAGCAGCAACCGATCCGCCACACACAGCGCCTCGCGGTACGCCTCGGTACCGCCGATGACGAACACCTCCGGCGCATCCGCGCACGCGGCCAGCGCCGCGCCGAGGCTTTCGAACACCTCTGCCCCCGCCGGCGCAAAGCCCGGCGTGCGCGAGATCACGATGTTTCTCCGGCCCGGCAGCGGCCGTCCGAGCGACTCCCAGGTCCGGCGACCCATGATCACCGGGTGCCCCAGCGTGATGCGCTTGAAGCGCGGCAGATCGCCCGGAATGCGCCACGGAATCGCGCCATTGCGGCCGATGACGCCGTTGCGTGCGACGGCGGCGATCAGCGTGATGCGCGGCATGGCGCGAAGCGATCCGGATGGCCGACGGCGAAAGGCGCGCGCGCCCGGACGGGCTTCGTCGCAGCCGCCGGCCGATGCGCGCACGCGGACGTCGTCACACCGCCACCGGCGCCTTGATGTGCGGGTGCGCGCGGTAGTCGACGATCTCGAAGTCCTCGTAACGGTAGTCGAAGATCGACGGCGGGCGGCGCTTGATCACGAGCTTCGGATACGGATAGGGCGTGCGCGAAAGCTGCTCGCGCACCTGCTCGAAGTGGTTGCTGTAGATGTGGCAGTCGCCGCCCACCCAGACGAAGTCGCCGACATCGAGGTCGCACTGCTGCGCGACCATGTGCGTGAGCAGGCTGTAGCTCGCGATGTTGAACGGCACGCCGAGAAAGACGTCGCAACTGCGCTGATACAGCTGGCAGGACAGCCTTCCTTCGGCGACGTAAAACTGGAACAGCAGGTGGCAGGGCGGCAGCTTCATCTTCGGGATGTCGGCGACGTTCCACGCGGAGACGATCAGCCGGCGCGAGTCCGGATTCGACTTGATCTGCTCGATCACCTGCGCGATCTGGTCGATCGAGCCGCCGTCGGGCGTGGGCCACGCGCGCCATTGCACGCCGTAGACGGGCCCCAGTTCGCCATCGTCGTCGGCCCATTCGTCCCAGATCGTCACGCCGTTGTCGCGCAGGTATTTGACGTTGCTCGACCCCTGCAGGAACCACAGCAGCTCGTGGATGATCGAGCGCAGGTGCAGCTTCTTCGTCGTGACCAGCGGAAAGCCCTCGCGCAGCGCAAAGCGCATCTGGTAGCCGAACACCGACCGCGTGCCGGTGCCGGTGCGGTCGCGCTTGTCCACACCGTGCTCGAACACGTGGCGCATGAAGTCTTCGTACTGGCGCATCAGATGCCCTGGAAGAGAAAGTCGAGCGCATTGTCGATGTCGAAGCGGTGCGCGGTCAGGTTGGTCACGCGCTTTGCGAGACGGTGCGCCGGAAACGTGGCGATGTTGGCCGTGTCGAGGAAGACTTTGGCCGATTCGACCGTGAACACCGGGTTCAGTCGCTCGGCGTACTTGCTCGTCGGCCGCACGCGCCGCAACGGAATGACGACGCGCGTGCCCAAGGCGTGCAGATAGTCCGCCTGCACGTCGATCCAGTACGGCACGTCGCGGCGCTGCTCGGCAATCGGATTGGCGTAGACGTCAAACCTGGCCATCCGGATTCTCTTCGAGCCACTTCTGGATCTGCTGCGAGAAGGTGCCTTCCTTCTCGATCCGCGCGTTGTAAGCCTCTATCGCGGCGCGGTTGCGCTCGAGCCACTGCTCGCGCAGCCGCCGCCGCACTTCTTCCTCGAGCAGCGCGTCGACCGTCTGCGACAGGTTGATCCCCAGTTCCTTCGCGAGGTCGAGCACCTTGGAGTTCAGCGACAGGTTGGTCGGCCGTTTGGGGGCGTCGTCGAAGCGCAGCATGCCGGTGCTCCATGCGCATGAATCATGCGCATAGTATACGGCCGTGATTCACGCTGCAGCTTGCGCCGCGAACTGCAACTCGGCGAGCCGCGCGTACAGCCCGCCGCGCGCGACGAGTTCGGCGTGCGTGCCCGACTCGACGAGCCGCCCCTGCTCGAGCACGAAGATGCGGTCGGCGCGCTGCACGGTCGCGAGGCGGTGCGCGATCGCGATCGTCGTGCGGTCGCGCATCGCGGCGGCGAGCGCGGCCTGCACCGCGCGCTCGCTTTCGGCGTCGAGAGACGAGGTCGCCTCGTCGAGCAGCAGCAGCGGCGCGTCCTTCAGCATCGCGCGCGCGATCGCGATGCGCTGGCGTTGCCCGCCGGAGAGCCGCAGCCCGCGCTCGCCGACGAAGGTCGCGTAGCCGTCGGGCAGGCGCGCGGCGAATTCGTCGACGAAGGCCGCACGCGCGGCGGCGAGCGCCTGCTCGTCGCTCGCATCGGCGCGGCCGTAGCGGATGTTGTCGAGCACGCTGCCGGAGAAGATCACCGGGTCCTGCGGCACGACCGCGATTCGCGCGCGCAGGTCCGCCAGCCGCAGCTCGCGCAGATCGACGCCGTCGAAGCGGATCGCGCCTGCGTCGACTTCGTAGAAGCGCTGCAGGAGCTGAAAGATCGTCGTCTTGCCGGCGCCCGAAGGGCCGACCAGAGCGACCGTCTGCCCCGGCGCGACGTCGAGCGACAAGTCGCGCAGTACCGGTTGCCCACGCCGCGACGGATAGGTGAAGGTCACGCGCTCGAAGGTGACGTGCGCTCCGCCGCGAGTCGCCGGCAGCGCACGTGGTGCCGGCGGATCGGCGATCGCCGGACGCGCCGCGAGCAGCTCCATCAGCCGCTCGGTCGCGCCCGAGGCGCGCAGCAGGTCGCCCCACACTTCGGCGAGCACGGCCACGCTCGACGCGACCAGCATGATGTACAGGGCCGTCTGCGAAAGCTGCCCCGCGGTGATCTGCCCGGCGAGCACCGCCTGCACGCCGCCGTACAGGCCCCACAGAAGCGCGCCGAACGTGCCGACGATCAGGAACGCGGTCAGTGCCGCACGCGTGCCGGTCCGCCGCACCGAGGTCGCGAAGGCCGTTTCGTTCGCTGCCGAGAAGCGCTGCGCCTCGGCGGCCTCCTGCGTGAAGCTCTGCACGACCGGGATCGCGTTCAGCACTTCAGCCGCGATGCCGCTGGTGTCGGCGATGCGGTCCTGGCTCGCGCGCGACAGCTTGCGCACGCGCCGGCCGATCGCGAGCGCGGGCAGCACCACCAGCACGATGATGCCGGCGACGGTCAGCATCAGCCGCGGGCTGGTGGCCACCAGCATCGCCAGCCCGCCGACGAAGAGCACCGAGTTGCGCAGCCCCATCGAGATGCTCGAGCCGACCGCGTTCTGGATCACCGTCGTGTCGGTCGTCAGCCGCGACAGCACCTCGCCGGTCTTCAGCGTTTCGAAGAACTGCGGGCTCTGCTGCAGCACGTGCGCGTACACGGCCTGCCGCAGATCGGCGGTCACACGTTCGCCGATCCAGGTCACCATGTAGAAGCGCGCCGCGGTAAAGATGCCGAGCAGCACCGCGACGCCGAACAGCAGCAGGAAGTGCTCGCGGATCGCGACCAGCCGATCGCCGATCTGCGTGCCCGCCGGCAGCGCGAGCCCGCCGTCGACGAGCAGCTTGACCGCGTACGGCAGCGCGAGTGTAGACGCGGCCGCGAGCGCCAGGAACAGCAGCGCAGCCGCGATCTGCTTTCGATACGGCGCGACGAACGGCGCGAGCGCGCGCAACGGCCGCAGTTTCTTCGTCGGCGCAGCCGAAGTCGCCATCGGTTCAGAGTCCGATCAGCGACTTCAGCACGCCCCAGGCGGCGCCCAGCATCAGCAATCCCCACGCGACGTAGGCGAGCACGAAGCCGCCGCCGCGCGTCTTCGGCTCGCGCAGGTAGGCGATCGCGTACCAGACGCGGCCGGCGAGCCAGACCGCGCCGAGCACGCTCGCCGCGGCGGTGCCGACGTACCAGCCGGCAAGCCACAGCGCGGGCAGGAAGATCACGACGTTCTCCAGCGTGTTCATCTGCACGCGATACGCGCGCTCGAACAGCTCGTGCCCGATCGTCGCGGGCGCCTTGATGCCGTATTTCACGCGCGCTCTTCCGACGAGCCATGCGGTCGCGAAACACAGCGCGAGCGCGGCGAGCGTGACCAGCGCGAGCCAGTCCTGGCCTTGTTTCATCGAGTGGACTCCGATGCGAGTTGCGGGCGCATCGTAATGCGGCCGCGCGTCGGTATGCGTCGCGCACCGCACGCTCGACGCGTGCCGAACTCGCCACCCGGACACGGAGCCCGCGGAGAAAGGTCGCGCAGTTGCCGGCGTGGCCGACGGCGCGTGGTGATTTCACGAGCCATGTCGCCGCGCGTTAGCCGATCGCATGACGCCGCCATTGCGCGTGTCCGTTTCGTCGCCGCGAGTCCGGCGCTGTCATCCCGACCCCGGTCCTGAGCCGGGCAGGGATGTGCGTGTGCGTGGCCGCGGGCAGGCACGTCTGGGCTTGGCGAAGCGCCTGGATTCCTCGCCTTCGGCTCGGAATGACAAGGAAGGGGGCTCGGAATGACGAGGGGACCGGAACGACGACGGGTGGCGGCGCGACATGACGCAGTACAGTCATCCCGAGCGAATGCGAGGGATCTCGGCGTTGCAAGCGGCGGAGATTCCTCGCTTTCGGCTCGGAATGACAAGGAAGGGGGCGGCACGAGACGCGGTCACAGCCGCATCGGCGCGACGTACCCGGTCATCTCCAGGTAGCCGCGCCCGACCGTGCGGCCCGATTCGAGCAGCGTACTCGCGCCTTCCCAGTACACCGCGCCGGCGCTCGCGCGCGAATCGAGTTCCTGGTCGTCGAACAGCGGCCGCGTTTCGAACGCGCGCGCGCCGATCGCGATGCGCTGCGCGACCGGATAGGTCGCGCGCGTGCGCGGCGAGGTCCAGCGCGCGAGCGGCTCGAAGCGCACCTCGTCGGGCGCGAACACCTGAACGCGCGCGCTGCCGGCGGCGCGCATCGCGGCGTACGCGTAGACGGGCGGGCCGCCGTCCTTGCGGCGGATCCGGAATGCCGTCAACGCCGCGCCGTCGTCGAGGTTCATGCCGATCCAGTCCCAGCCGGCGGCGTCGGGATCGAGCAGCGTGCTCGACCATTCGTGGTCGAGCCAGGCGATGCCGCCTGACTTTGCCGTTCTCCCGTTGCGTTCGAGTTCGGCGTCGACTCGCAACTGCGGCTGCGAGTAGTAGTAGCTCGCCTGCTCGGGCTTCGGCCCCTTGCGCGAGAAGCCGGCTTCGCCCTGCAGCAGGATCGGCTGCGTCGGCCGGGCATTGAAGCGCAGCGCGAAACCGCGCGCGGCGATCGCGGACTCGTAGACGCCGTCGCTGCGGCGGCGGAAGGTCCAGCGGTCGAGCGCGACGTCGGTGTCGCCTTCGGCGGCGCGCGCCACGCCGAAGCCTTCGCGCGCGATCCGCTGGTCGTGCAACAGCGCGCCGCGCGCCGGATCGGCGATCGCGGCGTGCGCGATGATCAACTGATGCGCGGCGAACCGGCTCGGATTGGCCGGATCGATCGGCGTGCGTGTGCGGAAGAACGTCACCTGGAAGCCGAGCGGCGGCGTCGCATCGAGCCAGCCGGTCAGGTACCACCACTCGATCCGGTAGTCCGGATGCGCGCCGTGATCGCGCGGAAAGACCAGGGGGCGCGGCGTCACCACCGGAGATTCGACCGCAGCGCGCGCGGCGAACGGCAGCGCGGCGCCGGCGAGCAGAAGGTGGCGGCGGGTCAGCATGGAAGTACGGTGTTCACCACCGAGGCACGGAGGCACGGAGAAGTGCATTGTTCTTTCGGTGCCCTCGGTGCCTCGGTGGTTCGGCGCCTGTTCCGCCTACCAGTCTTCCCGAACGGCGAGCACGGCTTCGCCGGAGACGGCGCGCCGGCCGGCGACGACGGCCGTCGCCGCGGCTGCGGCGAGCAGCGCGGCGATCAACCCGAGCACGAGCACCGCGGGAAGCCGGAAGTCCATCGTCCAGTGGAACGACTGCGGGTTGACGATGTCGACCAGCACCCAGGCGACGGTCAATCCGGCAGCGAGCCCGAGCGCGATCGCCAGCAGCGTCACCAGCAGCCCTTCGAGCGCGAGCAGCGCGAGGATCTCGCCGCGCGTCACGCCGACGTGCCGCAGCATGCCGAACTCGCGCGTGCGCGCGATCGCCTGCGCGGAGAACGTCGCCGCGATGCCCGTCAGTCCGATGAAGATCGCCGCGGTCTCCAGCACGTAGGTCACCGCGAAGCTGCGGTCGAAGATGCGCAGGCTGATCGCGCGGATCTCGCCCGGCTCGTGAAAATCGGCCGCAGCCGCGTCGAGCCTGCCCGCGAGCTCGCGGATCACTTGCGCGGCGTTGGCGCCCGGCTTCAGCCATAGCGCCGCTTCGGTGCGCGAGGTATCGCCACTGGCGCGCTCGTAGTCTTCGATGTCGACGACGATCGCTCCGAACTGCCGCGCGTAGTCGCGCCACACGCCGGCGACGGCGAAGCGTTGCGCGCGTCCCGCGATCGGCAGCTCGATCTCGCCGCCGATCTTTGCGCCGTACAGATCGACGATCGCCTCCGACACCCACGCCGGCGGCGGCATGCCTTCGCGCCACGCGAGGCTGGGACCGGTCAGCGGGATCGTGCGGATCGGGTTTGCGCGGTCGACCGGCCGCGCAATCAGCGTCACCGGTGCACGCGTGGCGTCGAGCGAGATCTTCAGGTTGCGCGTGAAGTCGGCGCGCGCCACCGCAGGGTGCGAAGCGAGGGTGGCCAGATCGCGCGCAGAAAACGCCGCGGTGGTCACGCCTGACGTCGCCAGCGGCGCCGCGCGCACGTAGATGTCGGCCGGCAGCACGCGGTCGAGCCAATCGTCGACCGAGTGGCGAAAGCTCGCGACCATCGTCGCCATCGCGACCATCAGCGCGAACGACGCGACGATGCCTGCTGCGCCGATCGCGGCAAAGCGCGGCGTGGCCGCCAGCCGCGTGGCCGCCAGCCACCAGGGTGCAGCCGCGGCGGGCAGCGCGCGCCGCTGCAGCGCGCGCGCGAGCGGACCGAAGACGTGCGGCGCGATCGAAGGCTTGAGCAGGATCGCTGCGACCAGCAGCAGCGCGATCGCGACGTACGCGGCGATCGGCATGCCGGCGATCGGCGGCGCGGTGAGCAGCGCCGCAGCGGCCGCGAGCAGCGCCAAGCCCGGCCACGCGCGCTGCGGTGTCGCGTCGGCATCGAGCCCGCTGCCAGCCTTCAGCGCCGGCGCCGGTGTGGCCTGCGCCGCTTCGCGCGCGGGCAGCCAGCCGCCCGCGACGGCTGCCGCGACACCGAGCGCAAAGAAACCGGCGGCGTTCAGCGGGTCGAAGACCAGCGCAGGCTCGATTCCGGTGAAGAAACCACCGCCCAGATCGCCCCCGAGGATGCGCAGCGCCGCCGCAGCCACCGCCAGCCCCGCGAGCACGCCGAGCGCGCTGCCCGCCGCGCCGAACGCGGTCGACTCGAGCACGAGCAGCCGCTCGACTTCGCCGCGGGTCATGCCGATGACGCGCAGGAACGCGAGCTGCGTGCGCCGCGCCGCGACCCCCTGCGACTGCAGCGAATAGACGAGGAAGGCCCCGGTGAAAAGCGCCACCAGCGCGAGCACGTTCAGGTTGACGCGATAGGCGCGCGACAGATTCGATACGCGCGCGGCCGCTTCGTCTGCGCGCACGACCTGAACGCCAAACGGCAGATTCAGTCGCCGCGCGAGCGCCGCGATGTCGGCGCCGGGCGCAAGCCGCACATCGATTCGGGTGAGCCGCCCGAGCCGGTCGAAGCGCCATTGCGCGAAGGCGATGTCCATCGAACCGACGATCTGCCCGGCGCGCGCGCCTGGAAGCCGGCCGGCTACCCGCAGCCGCTCGATGCGGCCGCCGACCTGCACCGCGATCGCATCGCCCGGCGCGAGCTGCAGCCATTCGAGCGCGGCGGGCGAAAGATAAAGCCCGTCGTCGAGCAGCGCGAAGCGCGCATCGGCGACGACCGCTTCGTCGGGCTCGCCGATCGTCTGCGGGGCGAGCAGTGCGGCGCGCAGCATGTCGATGCCGAGGATCGCGAGCGGCCTGCCGCGCAGCCGCGCCGGTTCGACGAGCGCCGCTTCGATTTCGAGCACCGGGTTGGCCAGCTCCACCGCGGGGTCGCGCAGCACATCGGCGTAGATGCGCTCGTCGAACCCGCCCAACGCGCCGGGTGCGCCGACGATCGACGCATCGGCCTGGCCGCTCGCCTGCCGCACGGCCGACGAAAACTCCGCCAGCGCCGAGGTGTTGATCAGGTGCACCGCGTAGCCGAGCGTGACGCCGATCGCGATCGCGACGATCTGCACGACCGCGCGCAGCGGATGCGCGCGTGCGTAACCGCCGATCACGTGGCGCAGCAGCCAGCTCATACGGTGCGCGTCCCCCGTCGGGCGTCTGCCGCCGGCCGCGAGACCTCGTGCAGCCTGCCGCGCTCCAGCCGCAGCACGCGGTCGGCGGTCGACGCGGCGTGCGGCGAATGCGTGACGAGGATGCCGGTCGCGCCGCGCTCTTTGATCGTGCGTGCGAGAAGCTGCAGCACGCCGCCGGCGGTCTCCGGATCGAGGTTGCCGGTCGGCTCGTCCGCCAGTACGAGCGCGGGCCGGTGCACGAGCGCGCGCGCCAGCGCCACGCGCTGCAACTCGCCGCCGGACAGTTCGCGCGGCCACGATGCGCCGCGCTCGCCGAGCCCGACCGCAGCGAGCAGATCGTCCACGCGGGCAGCGCGTTCGCCCGGCGCCACACCGAGCAGCACGAGCGGCAGCTCGACGTTCTGCGCGACCGTCAGGTGCGGAAGGATGTGGAAGGCCTGGAACACGAAACCGATCTTCGTCCGGCGCAGCCGGGTCCTGGCGTCTTCGTCAAGCTGATTCAGAACCTCGCCGCCGATCTCGATGCGTCCGGCGTCGGGGACGTCCAGACCGGCGATCAGGTTCAGCAGCGTCGACTTGCCGGCACCCGACTCGCCGACGATCGCGACGTATTCCCCGCCCGCCAGCTCGAGGTCGAGGCCGTCGAGGATCGGGCGCTGGCCGAAGCGTTTGGCAAGCCCCGCGATGCGCAGCATGAACCGATTGTACGGAGCCTCGCTACACTGCCGCGTCCGCCGGGGAACGCGATGAACACGACACCGAGCATCACCGTCGAAGACGTCCGCCGCGCCGCCGACCGGTTGCGCGGTCAGATCGAAAGCACGCCGTGCCTGCACTCGCGCACGCTGTCGCAGATCGCCGGCGCAGAGGTGTACCTGAAGTTCGAAAACCTGCAGTTCACCGCGAGCTTCAAGGAGCGCGGCGCGTACAACCGCATGAACCGGCTCACCGCCGAGGAGCGCGCGCGCGGCGTGATCGCGGTGTCGGCGGGCAACCACGCGCAGGGGGTCGCGTATCACGCGCAGCGGATGGGCGTGCCGGCCGTGATCGTGATGCCCAAGTTCACGCCGATGGTCAAGATCGAACGCACGCGCGGCTTCGGCGCGCAGATCGTGCTGGTCGGCGAGTCGTTCGACGACACCAAGGCCGAGGCGGCGCGCATCGCGGCCGAACGCGGGCTGACGATGGTGCACCCGTACGACGACCCCGACGTGATCGCCGGTCAGGGCACCGTGGCGCTCGAGATGCTCGCCGCGCAGCCGCAGCTCGACTGCCTGTGCGTGCCGATCGGCGGCGGCGGACTGATCTCGGGCGTGGCGATCGCCGCCCGTGCGATGAAGCCGGACATCGAAATCGTCGGCGTTCAGGCCGAGCACTTTCCCGCGATGTACGCGCTGTTCAAGGGCTTGGCGCTACCGTCGGCCAACGCGACGCTCGCCGAGGGCATCGCGGTGAAGTCGCCGGGGCTTCTCACGCGCGAGATCGTCAAGCGGCTGGTCGCCGACATCGTGCTCGTCTCCGAAGGCGACATCGAGCACGCGATCGTGCTGCTGCTGGAGATCGAAAAGACGGTCGTCGAAGGCGCGGGCGCGGCGGCGCTGGCGGCGGTGATCCGCCACCGCAGCCGCTTCGCGGGCCGGCGGGTCGGACTGATTCTCACCGGCGGCAACATCGATCCGATGATGCTCGCCGACATCATCGAGCGAGGCATGGTGCGCGCCGGGCGCCTGGCGCGCATCCGTGTGGCCACGCGCGACGTGCCGGGCGAACTGGCGCGCGCCGCGACGATCGTCGGCCGGACGGGTGCCAACATCGAGGAAGTCGAGCACCAGCGCGCGTTCACGACGCTGCCCGCGCAGAACGCGCAGCTCGAAATGGTGCTGCAGACGCGCGGCCCCGAGCACATCGAAGAAGTGCTGCGCGCGCTGCGCGAGGCGGGACTGCAGGCGGAGCTGGATACGTACTGACGGCGGCGCCTGCGCGCCCTTCAGATCCGTTCGCCGACGAACGCCATCAAGCGCGCGAATGCGTCGGGCGCGAACGGATCGACGATCGCCGCATCCTTCATCGACCGCAGCCAGGTGATCTGCCGCTTGGCAAGCTGGCGCGTTGCGGCGATCGCCGCCGCGCGAAACGCCGCGAACGGCGTCGCCTGCGCGAGATGCTGCCACGCCTGGCGATAGCCGACGGCGCGCAGCGACGACAAGTCGGGGCTCAGGTCGCCGCGCGCCATCAGCACACGCACTTCGTCGAGGAAGCCTGCGGCGAGCATGGCATCGAAGCGGCGCTCGATCCGCCGGTGCAATTCGGCGCGATTGGCAGGTATGAGCGCGATCGTCGCGAGCGCGAGTGCCGGCTTCTGCGGATTGGCCTGCAACTGCGACAGCGGCACACCGGTGAGTTCGAACACTTCGAGCGCGCGCTGAATGCGCTGGCTGTCGTTCGGCGGCAGGCGCTGTGCGGTCGCCGGGTCGACGCGCGCAAGCCGCGCGTGCAACCCGGGCCAGCCGATCTCGCGCGCGCGCGCTTCGATCCGCGCGCGCACTTCGCGGTCCGCCGGGGGCAGCGCGCTCAGCCCCTCGCGCAGCGCTTTGGCGTACAGCATCGTGCCGCCGACGACGAGCGGCAGCCGGCCGCGCGCGCGGATCTCGCCGATCGCGAGCGTCGCGTCGCGGACGAAGTCGGCGGCCGAGTAGGGTTCGGACGGATCGCGCAGATCGATCAGATGGTGCGGCACCTGTGCGCGCTCGGTCGCGCTCGGCTTGGCGGTACCGATGTCCATGCCGCGGTACACCTGAGCGGAGTCGACCGAAACGATCTCGAGCGCGAGCTCGCGCGCAAGCTGCATCGCGAGTGCGCTCTTGCCGCAGGCGGTGGGGCCGAGCAGCAGGATCGCGTCAACCGTGCTGCGCGACATTGCCGTGGCGGCGGACGAGGGTCGAAGCGATCAGCGCCGACGCGAGCGACGTCGCGCAGATCGTCAGCGTCAGCGGATAGACCGTGCCGTTGTAGCTCGCGCCGATCCAGAAGCCGACGAGCGAGGCGATCGCCATCATCGTGAAGCCCATCAGCGCGGCGGCCGCGCCGGCGGTCTTCGGAAACGGCGCGACCGCGCCCGACTGCGCGGGCGGCTGGATCATCCCGTGCGCGATGCCGTAGAAGAACATCGGCACGACGATCGAAGCGGGCACGTGCGCGCCGACCGCCGCGAGCAGCGCCATCGTCAAGCCGGCGGCGGCCTGCAGCGACGCGCCGGCGTAGACGGTGCGCTGCAGCCCGTGCGCGACGACGAGCTTTCGGCAGACGAGCGTGCCGACCAGGTAGCCGGCGACCATCGTCGAAAACGAAAAACCGTAAGCGGTCGTCGACACGCCGAGCACGCGGATCAGCACGAACGACGAACCGGAGATGAATGCGAACAGCCCCGCGTAGGTGGCGGAGGCCGACAGCGTGTAGGCGCGAAACGCCGGCGAGCGGGCGATTTCGGCGTAGGCGCGCATCATCGGCGCGAGCCGCAGCGCCTGCGGGTTGCGGTGCAGGTTCGTTTCCCGGAGCTTCAGCGCCGCGGCGATCGCAAGAAGCAGCGAAAATCCCGCGAGCAGCGCGAACGCCGAGCGCCAGCCGAATGCGACGTACAGATATGCACCCAGCACGGGACCGATCAGCGGCGCGAAGCTCATGATCGTCGCCGCGGCGGCGAGCAGGCGTGCGCCCTCGGTCGGCGAGTACAGGTCACGCACCAGACCGCGCGCGCCGACCAGGCACGAACACGCGCCGACCGCCTGCAGCAGGCGCGCGGCGATCAGCACGGCGATCGAAGGCGCCAGCATCGCGAGCACGCTCGCGCCGCAGTAGACGAGCGCGCCTGCGACGATCACCGGATAGCGGCCGTAGCGGTCCGATACCGGCCCGGCGACGAGCTGCCAGGCGCCGAACGCGGCGACGAAGATCGACAGCGTCCACTGCACGGTGACGACGCTCGTTTCGAAGTACGCGGCAATGCCCGGCAGCGTCGGCAGGTACAGATCGGTCGCCAGCGGCTGCAGCATCGACAGCCCGGCGGTGAACCACAGCACCGTCGTCGCGGTGAGCCCCGCGGCGTGCAGGCGGACGCTGCTCGTCATCGTCCGCGCAGGAAGAGCTTGTCCAGTTCGGCGATCGAAAGCTGGACCCAGGTCGGTCGGCCGTGGTTGCACTGGTCGGCGCGTTCGGTCGCCTCCATCTCGCGCAGCAGCGCGTTCATCTCGTCGAGCGTCAGCCTGCGGTTCGCGCGCACCGCGCCGTGGCAGGCGAGCGTGGCGAGCAGCTCGTTGCGATGCTCGGTCAGCACGCGCGAGCCGCCGTAGTCCCTCAGATCGCGCAGCACGTCGCGCGCAAGCCGCGCGCCGTCGGCGCCGGCGAGCAGCGCAGGCACCGCGCGCAGCGCAAGCTGCGTCGGCGCCGCCGGCGCCAGATCGAGCCCGACCGCCGAGAGTGTGTCCGCGTGTTCTTCGGCGGTCGCGACGTCGAGCGCGTCGGCGGCGAAGATCTGCGGGATCAACAGCCGCTGCTGCGGGATCGTGCGCGCGTCGAGCTGGCGCTTGAGCTTTTCGTAGACGATGCGCTCGTGCGCGGCGTGCATGTCGACGAGCACCAGCCCCGCGCGATTCTGCGCGAGCACGTAGATGCCGGCGAGCTGCGCGAGTGCGATGCCGAGCGGGAAGTCTTCTCCGTCCTCCGCCGTCGGCGCTGCAGTAGCGTGGCGCTCGGCCGCCGGCGCGAGCATCGCCAGGTATTCGGCGACCGGCTGCGCGATGCCGAGCGTCGGCTGCCCTGCGCGTTGCGGCCACGGCGCCCGCGGGATCGACGGCGCGGCCTGCGTGTCGATCCGCACCGCCGCCACGCCCTCGGTCTGTACGAGCGGTGCCAGCGTCTGCTGCACCGCGTGCAGCACGAACTGATGCACGGCCTGCGAATCGCGAAAACGCACCTCGATCTTGGTCGGGTGCACGTTGAGGTCGACGCGCGTCGGGTCGATGTCGAGGAACAGCGCGTACATCGGCTGCGACTGGCCGTGCAGCACGTCCGCGTAGGCCGCACGCACCGCGTGCGCGAGCACCTTGTCGCGGACGTAGCGGCCGTTGACGTAGAAGTACTGGCTGTCGGCGCGCGCGCGCGCCGCGGTCGGCAGCCCGACCCAGCCGCGCAGCCGGATCGCGCCCGCCTGCGCGTCGACCGCGCGACTGGCGCCGGCGAATTCCGTCGGCATCAACGCCGTCGCCCGTTCCTGCAGCGTGGCCGACGGCAGATCGCGCACGACGCGGCCTTCGTGCGCGACGGTGAATGCGACCGCGGGATGCGCGGCGGCGATGCGTTCGACCTGCGCGATGCAGTGGCCCAGTTCGGTCGCTTCGGCGCGCAGGAACTTGCGGCGCGCGGGCGTCTTGAAGAACAGATCGGCGACTTCGACGCGCGTACCGGGTGCGCCAGCCGCCGGCACGATCGCGCCGGATTCGCCTTCGATGCGGAAAGCGCTCGGCGCGTCCGGCGTGCGCGACGTGATGCTGACGGCGGCCACGGAAGCGATCGCCGCCAGCGCCTCGCCGCGAAAGCCGAGCGAGCGCACCGACTCCAGCTCCTGCAGGCTCGCGATCTTGCTCGTCGCGTGGCGCGCGAGCGCCAGCGGCAACTCTTCGCGCGGGATGCCGCAGCCGTCGTCGGTCACCGTCACGCGCCGCACGCCGCCGCCGTCGAGACGTACGTCGATGCGCGTCGCGCCGGCGTCGATCGCGTTTTCGACGAGTTCCTTGACGATCGATGCCGGCCGCTCGACGACCTCGCCGGCGGCGATCTGGCTGATCAGCGGATCCGGCAACGGGCGGATCGCGCGCCGCGTCGGCAACGGCGCAATCGGCGGCGAGGACATGCGACGGATTATAGGAAGCGCTCCGCCTGCGCCCCGCGTGCAATCCCGGGTGGCGGATCCACTTCCCTCGCGTATGATCCGCGAGCTTCCCGATCGCTCACCGCCCGTCCCGCTGCCGACCGCGGACGGGCGCCGAAACCCGCCGCGCACGCAACCGATGGAAGGCATCCACTGGGGCGACCTGTTCACCGCAATGGACCAGTTCCTGCTGGCCATGGCGAGCAAGCACGGCGTGTGGGTCTACGTCACGTTGTTCGCGATCTTCTTCTCCGAGACCGGGCTGGTCTTCATGGCCTTCCTGCCGGGAGACTCGCTGCTGTTCGTCGCTGGCGCGGTGGCGGCCGCGGGCTACATGGATGTCAACGTGCTGATCGTGCTGATTACCATCGCAGCCATTCTGGGCAACACGCTGAACTACCTGATCGGTTCTTGGCTCGGCCGCAAGGTCTACGATGGCACGATCCGCTGGATCGACCTGGCGGCGCTCATGAAGACGCACGACTTCTACGAACGGCACGGCGGCAAGACGATCGTCATCGCGCGCTTCGTCCCGGTCGTGCGCTCCTTCGCGCCGCTGGTGGCCGGCGCCTCGGGCATGGACTTCCGCAGGTTCCAGCTCTTCAACGTCGCCGGCGCGCTGCTGTGGGTCGTTTCGCTGGTCGGCGGCGGCTATCTGTTCGGCAACGTGCCGATCGTGCGCGACAACCTCGGCATCATCCTGATCGTTGGCATTGCCGCGGTGCTGGGGCCGCTCGCACTGGCGGCGCTGATGCGCATCGTCGGCGCGTGGCAGCGGCCGGCGCCCGCGGCGGCGCGGCCCGCGTCGTCGGCGCAACCGCGCCAGCGCGACTGAACCCGCGGCGCGGCTAGCCGAGCGGGCTGCGCGCGCGGGGCGGGTGCTTGGCGAAGTAGCGGCGGATGCCGTCGAAAATCGCCTGCGCCATGCGCTGCTGGTAGGCATCGTCCTTCAGCCGCCGCTCCTCTTCCGGATTGCTGATGAACGCGGTCTCGACCAGGATCGACGGGATGTCCGGCGCCTTCAGCACCGCGAAACCCGCCTGTTCTACGCGCGGCTTGTGCAGCGAATTGACGCGCTCCAGCTCGCGCAGCACCGCGTTGCCGAAGCGCAGGCTGTCGTTGATCTGCGCGGTCGTCGAAAGATCGAGCAGAACGCGCGCGAGCTGATGGTCGTGCTGGCCGAGGTTGACGCCGCCGATCAGGTCGGCGTCGTTCTCGCGCCGCGCCATCCACGCGGCGGCGGTGCTGGTGGCGCCGCGCTCGGACAGCGCGAACACCGACGAGCCGCGCGCGTCGGGACGGATCCACGCGTCGGCGTGGATCGAGACGAACAGATCGGCCTGCACGCGCCGCGCCTTGGCCACGCGCTGCGCGAGCGGCACGAAGTAGTCGCCGTCGCGCGTCAGCGCCACGCGCATGTTCGGATCGGCTTCGACGAGTTTCGCGAGCCGGCGCGCGATCGACAACGTGACGTTCTTTTCGTAGGTGCCGCGCCGGCCGACCGCACCGGGGTCCTCGCCGCCGTGGCCCGGGTCGATCGCGATCGTCACGTAACGCGTGACGCGCTCGTCCTCGCGCGGTTTGGCGCGCTGCGCGGGTTTGGCTTCGGCAGCGCCGAGCGACCTCTCGATCTCGCGCTCGAGCGCCGCCTCGTCCTGCATTACCGGCGCCGTTTCCGATGAAGCGCCGGCCACGCGGCGCGCTTCCGTCTCGCGCAACAGCGCGAGCAGCGGATCGGGTGGATTGACCGGCACCAGGTCCATTACCAGCCGGTGCTGGTAAGGACCGATAGGCTCGAGCGAAAACACCTGCGGGTTGACGTCTTCCTTCAGCTCGACGACCAGCCGCACCACGCGCGGCCGGTTCTGCCCGATGCGAACGAGCGCGATGTACGGATCGTCCGGTTCGACCTTGCCGACCAATTCCTTCAACTGCGGCGTCAGATCGATGCCTTCGATGTCGACGACGAGCCGCAGCGGCGGCGCGTCGCGCAGAAGGAAGTGGCTGAATTTCAGCGGCGCGTCGTGCTCGAGCGTGATGCGCGTGTAATCGGCCGCGGGCCACACGCGCACGCCGAGCAGCGAGGCGCCGCGCGCGATCTGCAGCGGAGTCAACGAAAGAACGAGCGTGCCGGCGGCACCGGCGCGGATCATCCGGCGGCGCTGTGGGTCCTCCAGGCGGCTGCGATCTCGTTCAGGCATGCGGCTCCCGTTGCGCTGTACGCAGCGGCGTCGACGCTGCGCCCTTCGCCCTCCACCCTCAACGTCAACGCGAGATCGGGCGTTGGCAGCGCGCCCCCCGCGCGTTCGGGCCATTCGATCGCGCACACCGCGCCCGGCCCGAACAGTTCACGAAACCCGGCGGCTGCAAATTCTTCCGGGCCCGTGAATCTATAGAAATCAAAGTGATAGAAGTTTAAGCTCGAAACGACATAAGGTTCAAGCAGCGCGAATGTGGGACTCTTGACGGCGCCGGTTTCGCCCAGCGCGCGTAACGTGGCGCGCACGAGCGCGGTCTTGCCTGCGCCGAGATCGCCGCTCAAGCCGACGACGAGTCCGCGCGTTTCGATCACGGCGCGCTGCGCGAGCAGCGCGCGCGCCAGCAGCGCGCCGAGGCGCGCGGTGGCGGCTTCGTCGGCGAGCGCGAAATGCGCGGTGGCGAGCGGTGCTGCTGGCGGCACGAGACGGAATCGATGAACGGGGAGCGCGCGAAGCATACCGACGCCGATCGCGCGGTCGATTTCGCGCGGCTTGCCAGCGAGATCAAGGCGTGGGGGCGCGAGCTCGGTTTCTCCGCAGTCGGCATCGCCGATGTCGACGTGAACGAGGCGAGCGCGCGGCTGCAGCGCTGGATCGCGCAGGGACGCCACGGCGAGATGCAGTACATGGCGCGGCACGCGCGCCTGCGCGCCGATCCGTCGACGCTGCTGCCCGACGGCGCGCGCGCGGCGAGCGTCATCGCCGCGCGCATCGACTACCGGCCGCGCGGCGACGGTGGCGACTGGGTCGAGCGCGAATGGCGCCGGCTCGCCGACGGTGAGGCTGCGGTCGTTTCTATGTACGCGCGCGGGCGCGACTACCACAAGGTGCTGCGCGACCGCCTGCAGAAGCTCGCCGGCCGGATCGCCGCAGCGATCGGTCCGTTCGCTTACCGCGTCTGCACCGATTCCGCGCCCGTATTCGAAGTCGAGTTCGCGCGGCGCGCAGGGATCGGCTGGCGCGGCAAGCACACGCTGCTCATCGCGCGCGACGCGGGATCGATGTTTTTCCTCGGCGAGATCATCACCGCGTTGCCGCTGCCGGCCGATGCGCCGCTGGCGGAGCACTGCGGCACGTGTACGCGCTGCCTGCAGATCTGTCCGACGCGCGCGATCGTCGCCCCCTACGAGGTCGATGCGCGGCGCTGCATCTCGTATCTGACGATCGAGCACAAGTCGGCGATCCCGGAAGAGCTGCGACCGCTCGTCGGCAATCGCGTCTACGGCTGCGACGACTGTCAGCTCGCCTGCCCGTGGAACAGGTTCGCACGCGTGGCCGAACTGCCGGATTTCGACGTGCGTCACGGACTCGACGCGGCCGCGCTCGTCGAGCTGTTCGGTTGGAGCGAAGCCGAGTTCAACGAGCGCCACGCGGGTTCGGCGATCCGGCGTATCGGTTACGAACGCTGGTTGCGCAATCTCGCGGTCGCGCTGGGCAACGCGCCGACCACGCCGCAGGTCGTCGCCGCGCTGCGTTCGCGCACCGACCATCCGTCCGCGCTGGTGCGCGAGCACGTGGCATGGGCGCTTGAGCGGCACGTCGCCGCGCGCTGAACTGCGAGGACTTCGCCACCGATGCAACCAGGCACGGAGCAACCCGACGAAGCAACGTCACGAGGCTCGGCGGCCTCTCGCTTGCGGGGCGCCGGCATACGGCGCGGCGCTTCGTCATTCGTCGGTGCTATCGGTGCCTCGACAGTCCAGCGGCGCTTTCCCGGCGGATCAGCGCGCCGCGAGCAGGATCCATGCGGGCAGCGTCACCATCGAAACCAGCGTCTGCGCGGTGACCGTCACTGCGACGGGCGCCGCATTGCCGCCGAGCCGCGCGGCGAGCACGTAGCTCATCGACGCAGCAGGAAGCGCTGCGAACAGCACGACCAGTTGCGACTGCGGAGCGCCGAGTCCAGCCGCGCGCGCGAAGGTCAGTGCGAGCAGCGGAAAGACCGCGAGCTTGACCACGGAAAAGTAGGCGATCAACCCCCGGTTCGCGCGGATTCCGGCGAGCGTCAGCCCCGCGCCGATGCACATCAGTCCGAGCGCGATGCCTGCGCTGCCGAGCCTGCCGAGAAAACTCGCCACGGTCACGGGCAATTTCCAGCCGGCGAGGTTGCTCGCAAGGCCCACGACCGTCGAGACGATCAGCGGGTTGGTGGCGAGCTCGCGCGCGAGATGCATCTTGCGATGGCGCGCCAGTGCGTAGACCGCGAACACGTTGGCCAGCGGAACGCACACCGCGAGAATCAGCGCGAGCAGCGCCACGCCCGTTGGGCCGAGCAGCGACTGCGCGAGCGCCAGCCCGATGTATGAGTTGTAGCGAAAGGCCGTCTGTACGCAGCTCGCGTAGACATCGGCCGGCGGTCGTGCCAGGCGCGCAGCGAAGGCGAGCGCAACCGCGGCGAGAAACGCCGCAACGGCCACGCCGAGCGCGGCACCTTCGCCGCCGAGCGTGAACCGCGCCGCGTTGATCGAATAAAACAGCAAGCCGGGGAACAGCACGTAGTAGACGAGCTTTTCCGCCCCGTTCCAGAAGCCGCGGTCGTAGCCGAAGCGCCGCGCCAGCAGCAGGCCGAGCAGGATCAGCGCGAAGTCGGGCAGGATCAGCAGGATGGTCGAGGTCATCGGTTTGCAGGCGCGCGCGCCGGTTTGGCCGGCCGCTTGCCGCAGCCTATAATCGCCGCATCGCGGCGCTGCTGTAGCTCAGTTGGTAGAGCAACTGATTCGTAATCAGTAGGTCGGTGGTTCGAGTCCACTCAGCAGCACCATCGCATCGTTGACCTGCAGGCCCGCCGCGCGCGGGCTTCGTCTTTCATGCGCTTGCAAGAGGCGGGCCGCAGTCTAAACGGCGGCCTTGCCTAGTTCGAACGCGGGCGCTGCGCAGACGTTCGGTCGCCGCAACAAACGTGTCGGGTCGGTCGATCGCGAGCTTCGGTCGGCCGCCGCCACTGCATAATTCCGCCGCCATGGGCAAGATCGTGCCGGCGGGCGCTTCGCGGCGGTGCCGCTCGGCGCGCGGCTCCGATCGCGCACGTCGGACATGCCGGCAAGTCGTCGATGGCGTGGCCTGGATCCGGCCCCGGATCGTTCGGTGCGATCCCGGCTGCGAAGGTCGCGCCCGTCTCGCGCACATTGCGCGGGCGATCGGCGGACATCGGCGTGACTGTGTTGCAATGACGCCCGACATTGCGCGGGGCGCGCCCGAAAGAGCGGTCGAAGCCACGAGCGGCGCACCATGCGATCGGCCGCCGCGCTTCGTGCCGTAAAACTGGACCGTGGAGTCGCCGATGCTCGCGAAACATGTTCTTGCGTTCGTCGCCTTGCTGCTGCTCGCCGCCTGCCAGACCGGCCCGGTCACGAAATCGGAGATGGACATGTTCGACTATGGTCCGCGGCCGGTGAAATGGAAGGAGACGATCCACGCGTATTTGAAGGAAAAGCTGACCGACGCGAACAGGGCGATCGTCGAGTTCCGCACCGAACCGAAGATCCTTTACCAGCGCTCGACGGCCGTGCGCGGAGTGCAGTACGGTTGGGCGGTGTGCGTCTGGGTCAACGACGTAAACTGGGCGGGCAGGCACGAAGGCTTCTACCCGATGACGTTTTTCATCCGCGACGAGAAGATCGTCGCGGTCAACAACGGACCCGAGGACTTCGGCGCGATCGGCGCGACCTACGCGCGCCGGCAGTGCGAGCAGCTCGGCGCACCGTTCACGCGCTGAGGACGCCGTCAGCGCGCCGCCTCAGCGCCCGCGAGCGCGTCGGCGACGGTCGGATGGCGCAGCCGGACGCGCAGCTCGCGCTTGATGCGCGCGTTGCGCAGCCGCCGCGACTCGGTCATGAACGAGTACATCGCCGGCGACACGGCGGTCTTCAGTTCTTCGCGCGACAGGCGCGGCGGCCGCGGCAGGCCGAAGCGGTCGGCGACGAGATCGAAGTATTCGCCCATCTTCAGATTCGAGTCGTCGACCGCGTTGTAGACGCGCTGCGGCGCGCCGCGGTGAAGCGTGGCGATCGCGATGCGCGCCAGATCGTCAGCGTGGATGTGATTCGTGTGGACGTCGTCCGCCGGCGCGCGCGCCGGCAGGCTCTGGCGCAACCTCTCGAACGGCAGGCGTTCGCGTCCGTCGTAGATGCCGGGCACGCGCAGGATGGATACGCGCAGCGCACCGCGCGCGCCCGCCGCGCGCAACGCGCGCTCCGCATCGACGCGGCGAAACGCGCGCTCGTTGGTCGGCGCGAGCCGTGCCGTCTCGTCGAGCCAAGTCCCGCGCGCATCGCCGTAGACGCCGGTCGTGCTGACGTACACGAGGCGTCCGCCGCGTCCGGCAAGTGCCGCAAGCAGATGGTGCGTGCGTGCGTCGCGCCGTCCGCGATTCGGCGGCGGCGCCAGGTGCAACACGCGTTCGCCGAAGGCGGCGATTCGCGCGAGCGACGCGCGCGCGTCGAGATCGCCGACGATCGGCAGCGCTCCTGCGGAGCGCAGCTCGCGCACGCGCGCGGGCGTCGAGGTGAGCGCGATCACGCGGTAGCGGTCGCGCAGCCGTGCGAGAATGCGCAGGCCGATGTCGCCGCAGCCGACGATCAGCAGGCGCGGCCGACCGAAGCTGCGGCCGTGACGGGCGTGCGCGGCGCGCGGCGCACCCGCGAGCGTTTCCTTCTGCATGCACCCGATTGTATGAGCCACCGTCTCATCGTTCGGCCGTCGGGCCGTGAATTCACCGTCGAAGGCGACGAAACCGTGCTGGCCGCGGCGCTGCGCGCGGGCATCGGCTTGCCGTACGGCTGCAAGAACGGCGCCTGCGGCACGTGCAAGGGCAAACTCGTCGAGGGCCGCGTCGTGCACGGCCCGCACGCGCGCTCTGCGCTCTCTCCCGACGAGGAAGCGAAGGGCTATGCGCTGTTCTGCTCGGCGCGTCCGCAGACCGATCTGGTGATCGAAGCGCGCGAATTGACCGGCTTCGGCGATATCCCGATCCGCAAGATGCCGTGCCGGATCGCGCGGATCGAACGGCCCACCGCGGACGTGGCGATCGTCACGCTTCAGCTTCCGGCGAACGAGCGTCTGCAATACCGCGCTGGCCAGTTCATCGAATTCATCCTGAAGGACGGCGCGCGTCGCAGCTATTCGATCGCCACGCCGCCGCACGCCGACGAGCCGATCCAGCTTCACATCCGCCACATGCCGGGCGGCAAGTTCACCGACGCGCTGTTCGGCATCGCAAAGGAAGGCTTTCCTGCGCTGAAGGAGCGCGACATCCTGCGCATGGAGGGGCCGCTCGGTGCGTTCTTTCTGCGCGAGGACAACGAGCAGCCGATCATTCTGCTTGCCAGCGGCACGGGCTTCGCGCCGATCAAGGCGATCGCCGAGCACATCTTCTTCAAGCGATTCAACCGCGACGAGCCCGGCAAGCCGGCGCGGCCGGTCGTGCTCTACTGGGGCTGCCGCACGCGCGCCGATCTGTACATGAACGAGCTGCCCGAGCGCTGGGCGCGGGAGCAACCGAACTTCACCTACGTGCCGGTGCTTTCGGACGCGAAGCCGGAAGATCGATGGACCGGGCGAACGGGCTTCGTGCATCGCGCGGTGATGGAGGACTTTGCGGACCTCTCGGCGCACCAGGTGTACGCCTGCGGTGCGCCGGCGATGGTGGAGGCGGCCAAGCGCGATTTCGTCGCGCAGTGCGGGCTGCCCGAGGATCGGTTCTATTCCGACGCGTTCACTTCGCAGGCGGACCTGGTCGCGTGACCAGGACGCACGCCTCGGGCGAGGTTTTTGCTGCTCGATCGAATCGCCTGCGCGGAACGCGCGGGCGGCATATCGCGCAAAACCGCGGATTCCGTCCGCGTGGCGGCGTCGGGACGATCCGGCGCCATCGAAAGCGATCGAACTGAGAAAGCGCTTCAGCGTCGCCAACCGGAACGTGCCGCGCGAGATCATGCGAGCGCACGCGTTTGCCAGGCTCGTCTCGACCGCCGACGGCGAGGCGCACTTCAGGCCTCTTCCGCTGGTCGCCTGCGAAAAGGGCGCGGCGCTGACGCTGCTCGGTCACACGGCGTGCGCGGATCCGCAGGGCGAGAGGCTGCGCGATGGCACGTCGGTCACCGCGATTTTCACGGCACGGATGGCTACGTTTCGCCGCGGCCGTCCCGCCGACGGGCGACGGGGTCGGGCGCGGCGAAGGGTTCGTCCACGGTTTGGCGGTAGTCCGGTAAAGTGCCTCAAGCCGACGCTTCCCCGAGGTACGCCTCGCGCACCTTCGGGTCGTGCAGCAACGACTTCGCGTCGCCGGCAAGCGTGATCAGGCCGGAATCCATCACGTACGCGCGATGCGCCGCTTCGAGCGCGAGCCGTGCGTTCTGCTCGACCAGCAGGATCGGGATCTTCTGCGCCGACACCGTGCGCACGACCTCGAAGATCTTCTCCACCATGATCGGCGCCAGCCCCATCGACGGCTCGTCCATCAGCAGCAGCTTGGGGCGGCTCATCAACGCGCGCGCCATCGCGAGCATTTGCTGCTCGCCGCCCGAGAGCGTCCCAGCGAGTTGCTTGGCGCGCTCCTTCAGCCGCGGGAAGGTCTCGAACATGCGTTCGACGTCCGCCTTGATGCCGGCGTCGTCGTTGCGCGAAAACGCGCCCATCAGCAGGTTTTCGGTCACAGTCATCCGCGCGAACACACCGCGGCCCTCCGGCACCATCGCCAGCCCCGCGCGCAGCAGCTGGTACGGCGCCATGCCGTGCGTCGAGCGGCCCATGTACTCGATCGTGCCGCTCCACGCCTGCGTGCCGGTGATCGCCTTCAGCGTCGTCGTCTTGCCGGCGCCGTTGGCGCCGATCAGCGTGACGAGTTCGCCTTCGCGGATCTCCAGATCGATCCCCTTGACGGCCTGAATTCCGCCGTAGGCGACCTTCAGTCCCGCGACGCGAAGGACGACCTCACTCATGCTCGACTCTCTCTTGCGCGCTCCCTCCCCGGGAGGGGAGGGACGGGGAGGGGCGGGCCGAACCTGCGCCCGGGCGGGCGGAGCGCGCAGCGCTCTGACCGCCGTAGGCGACCTTCAGTCCGGATATGCGAAGGACGGTATCGCTCATCGGTCGGATCTCCGATACGCGCTCCCTCCCCGTGACGGGAAGGATGGGGAGAGGCTGGCCCGATCTGGGCCCGGGCGGGCGGAGCGCGCAGCGCTCGGACCGCCGTAGGCGACCTTCAGTCCCGCAACGCGGAGGACGATCTCGCTCATGCGATCTCCTTCGTGGCGACACTTTTGTGCGCGCCGCCCAGATAGGCCTCGATGACCGCCGGGTCGCGCTGCACGTCGGCCGGCGTGCCCTCGGCGATCATCTTGCCGTAGTCGAGCACAGTGACGCGGTCGCACAGCCCCATCACGAGCTTCACGTCGTGTTCGATCAGCAGGATCGTCACGCCGTCCTTGCAGATGTTCTCCAGCAGCGCGCGCAGCGCCATCTTCTCGGTCGCGTTCATGCCCGCGGCGGGCTCGTCGAGCGCGAGCAGCTTGGGGTCGGTCGCGAGCGCGCGCGCGATCTCGAGCCGGCGCTGGTCGCCGTAGGCGAGCGTGCGCGCCTGGTAGTCGGCGTACTTGGCGATGCCGACATACTCGAGCAGCTCGAGCGAACGGCGCCGGATCGACGCTTCCTCCTCGCGCGTGCGCTTCGTCCGCAGCACCGCGCCGAGCGCGGTCGCCTTCGTTCGCACGTGGCGGCCGACCATCACGTTTTCCAGCGCGGTCATCTCGGGGAACAGGCGGATGTTCTGGAAGGTGCGCGCGATGCCGGCTTCGGCGACCTTGTGCGGCTCGGTCGGCGAGTACGGCTTGCCGTCGAGCTCGAAGGTGCCCGAGTCGGGCTGGTACAGACCCGTGATCACGTTGAAAAAAGTCGTCTTGCCGGCGCCGTTCGGGCCGATCAGCCCATAGATCTGCCCGCGCTCGATCGTCAGCCCCACATCCGAAAGCGCCTGCAGACCGCCGAAGCGCTTGTTGACGCCGCTGACCTTGAGGATCGGTTGGCTCATCGCTGCCTCACGCGGCTTGCGCCTTGGCGCCGGAGCGACCGGGCCGGGTCGTTGGGTTCAATCCGTGTTCGGGTGCGGGCCACAGGCCCTTCGGCCGGTACAGCATGATGATCACCATCGCCAACCCGTACAGCAGCATGCGCAGTACCTCGGCGTCGATCAGCACCTTGCCGAACAGCTGCTGCTGCACCGGCACGACCGTGTGGCGCAGCACCTCGGGGAAGATCGCCAGCAGCAGCGCGCCGAGCACCACACCGGGAATGTGACCGAGGCCGCCAAGCACGACCATCGCCAGCACGATGATCGACTCCATCAGCGAAAACGATTCCGGCGAGACGAAGCCCTGGAACGCTGCGAACATCGCGCCGGCCACACCGCCGAACGTCGCACCCAGCGCGAACGCGAGCAGCTTCACGTTGCGCACGTTGATGCCCATCGCCTTGGCGGCGATGTCGTCCTCGCGGATCGCCATCCAGGCGCGACCGATCCGCGAGTCCTGCAGCCGGATGCAGACGACGATCGTGACGATCGCGAGCAACAGGAACAGGTAGTAGTACAGGTACACCGACGGCAGCTCGATGCCGAACAGGTTCTGCGGGCGCCCGAAGTTCACCCCCAGGATGCGCACCGGGTCGATCAGCGTGATGCCCTGCGGACCGTTGGTGAAGTTCAGCGGTGCGTTCAGGTTGTTCAGGAAGATGCGGATGATCTCGCCGAAGCCCAAGGTGACGATCGCGAGGTAGTCGCCTCTCAACTTGAGCACCGGCGCGCCGAGGATTACGCCGAAGAACGCCGCCAGCGCGGCCCCGAGTGGGATCACCATCCAGATCGAGCTGTGAAAGCCCTGCGGGAACATCTCGGCGAGCGTGGGGAAATTGCTGGTCAGGTGCGGCGAGGCGAGCAGCGCGTACATGTAGGCGCCGACCGCGTAGAAGGCGATGTAGCCCAGGTCGAGCAGCCCCGCGAAGCCGACGACGATGTTCAGCCCGAGCGCGAGCATCACGTACAGCAGCGCGAACGCGAGTGCGCGCACGCCGGCGTTGGCGAGCGGTGTCTGCGCGACCAGGAATGGCAGCACGATCAGCACGGCGCCGACGACGAAAGTCGCCGCGGCCGCGGCGGCAGCGTTGTTGCGCAGGTTCGGGAAAAGAAGCGTCATCGGGCCCTCCTACGCGCGGTCGGCGACGCGCTCGCCCAGCAGCCCCGACGGCCGCAGGATCAGCACCGCGCACAGCACGATGAAGGCGAACACGTCCTGATAGTGCGAACCGAGGATGCCGCCGGTGAGCTGCCCGATGTAGCCGGCGCCGAGCGCCTCGATCAGCCCCAGCAGCAGCCCGCCGACCATCGCGCCGGGGATGTTGCCGATGCCGCCGAGCACCGCCGCGGTGAACGCCTTCAGCCCCGGCAGAAAGCCCATGTAGAAGTGTGCGACCGTGTAGGTCGCCGCCAGCATTACGCCGGCCACGGCGGCCAGTCCGGCGCCGATCGCGAAGGTCACCGCGATCACGTAGTTCGGGTTAACCCCCATCAGTCCGGCCACGCGGGGATTTTCCGCGGTCGCGCGCATCGCGCGGCCGAGCTTGCTGCGATTCACCAGCACCATCAGCGCGGCCATGATCAGCGCAGACAGCACGATGACGAGGAGCTTGGTGATCGTGACCGTCGCGCCGAGAAACTGAATCGGATCCGAAGGCAGCAGTTGCGGAAACGTCATGTAGTTGCGTCCCCAGGCGATCATCGCCAGCGTTTGCAGCACGATCGACACGCCGATCGCGGTGATCAGCGGCGCCAGGCGCGGGGCGTTGCGCAGCGGACGGTACGCGACACGTTCGATGATCAGGCTCACGACCACACAGGTCGGGATCGCCACCGCCATGCCCGCGATGAGCAGCAGCCAGCCAGGCATGTCCGGGAAATGCGTTTGCAGGAAAAGGATCACGGTGAGCGCGGTCAGCGCGCCGACCATCAGCACATCGCCGTGCGCGAAGTTAATCAGGTTCAGAATGCCGTAGACCATCGTGTAACCGAGCGCGATCAGCGAATAAAGGCTGCCGAGCACCAGGCCGTTGAGGATCTGCTGGAGGAAAGTTTCCATCGTTGTGTCTCCGGCGCCGGGGCGCGCCTGCATCCTACAGCGCGACCGCGACCGCTGCGCGTTGCCCCTCTCAAAAAAAACGGCACCCGCAGGTGCCGTTCGTTCCGGCCGAGTGCCTCAGCGCGAGGTCGAGATGTACTCCAGCTTGCCGTCCTTGACCCTGAACATCGAGATGGCGCCGTTCTTGATGTCGCCCTTCTCGTCGAACGTGATCTGTCCGGTGACGCCCGTATAGTTGGTCGCTGGCATCGCGGCGACGATCGCGGCCTTGTCGACCTTGCCGGCGCGCTTGATCGCGTCGGCGATCACGTAGACGGCGTCGTAGCTGTACGGCGAGTAGATCTGCACGTCCTGGTTGAACTTGGCCTTGTACTTGGCCTTGAACTCCTCGCCCTTGGCCAGCTTCTCGACCGCCTCGCCCGCCATCGAGCAGGTCAGGATGTCGGCGGCATCGCCGGCGAGCTTGATGAACTCGGGCGAGCACACGCCGTCGCCGGCCAGCAGCTTGGACTTGATGCCGAGCTGCTTCATCTGCTTGGCCATCGGACCGGCAGTGGCGTCCATGCCACCGTACATCACCACGTCGGGCTTGACAGCGCGGATCTTGGTCAGGATCGCGTTGAAGTCGGTGGTCTTGTCGGTCGCGAACTCCCGCGCGACGACCTTGAGACCTTTTTCCTTCGCGACCTTCTCGACCACGTCGGCCAGCCCCTGGCCGTACGCCGTGCGGTCATCGACGATCGCGATCGTCTTGGCCTTCATCTCGGTCGCCGCGTAGTTGGCGAGCACCGCGCCTTGCTGGTTGTCGTTGGCAACGACACGGAAGGTCGTCTTGAAGCCCTGCTCGGTCAGTTTCGGATTGGTGGCCGACGGCGAGACTTGCACGACGTTCGCGTCGGCGTAGATCTTCGAGGCCGGGATCGAAGTGCCCGAGTTCAGGTGCCCGACCACCGCGACGACGCCGGCGTCGACCAGCTTCTGCGCGGCGAGCGTGCCTTCCTTCGGGTCGGCCTTGTCGTCCTCGGCCAGCAGCTCGAGCTTGTATTTCTTGCCGCCGACCTCCAGGCCGCCGGCCGCGTTGATTTCGTCGACCGCGAGGCGGGCGCCGTTTTCGTTGTCCTTCCCAAGGTGGGCGATGCCGCCGGTCAGCGGCGCGACATGGCCGATCTTGATGACTTCGGCCGGGGCCGTGGCCGGTGCCTTGGTCGCTTCGGCCTTCTTGGCCGGTTCTTCCTTCTTGCCGCAACCGGCAAGCGCCACCGCCGCCGCGAAGGCAAGCGGAGCGATCTTCGTCAGGTGGTTCATGAACCGTTCTCCTCGAGGTGTTTCGACCAATTACGAAACGTTCTTCTTTCGCCCGGAACGACGACAGCCGGTCCCGGCTCGAAAAGTGCGAATTGTACTAGCGCGCACTCATCAAGCAAGGAAGCTGCAGGCCTGCGCGGCCGTACCGCGTTGTACGTCCGCATCGCGTACTCGCGGGGTCGCTACCGGGCTTTCGGCAAATGGCCGACAAACCGTTTGCTGTCGGCCCCCTTGTCCGCTTGCGAAACATGGGGGCGAAGCGGGGGTTTACGGCGCGCTCACTGCGACCGCTGAGCGGCGGGGCCCGCAAGGCGCGCGCCGCAAAGCAGGGCCGCCAAGCGTCTGCCGCGTCAGGTAATCGCGGAATGCCCAATAGAATCGCTGCGGTGTGCAGCGGATGCAGCGGACATGCGGGTCCTGGTTGTAGGCGGCGGCATCATCGGCACGAGCAGTGCGTGGTTTCTGCGCGCGGCTGGGCACGAAGTCACGCTGATCGAGCGTGCTTGCGGCGTGGCCCGCGAAACCAGCTTCGCCAATGGCGGACAGATCTCGGTCAGTCATTCGGAGCCATGGGCGAACCCCGGCGCACCGCTGAAGCTGCTGAAGTGGCTGGGCCGAGCCGACGCGCCGCTGCTGTTTAAGCCGCGTGCGGAACTCGAGCAGTGGCGGTGGGCGTTGTCGTTTCTGCGCGAGTGTCTGCCCGGACGCACGGCGCGCAACATCCGTCACAACGTCCGGCTCGCGACGTACAGCCGCGCGCTGTTGCGGGCACTGCGGCGAGAACTCGCGCTCGAGTACGACCAGTTGTCGCGCGGAATTCTGCATTTTTATACGAGCGCGGCCGAGTACGAAGCCTCACTCGCGCCGGCGGCGTTGATGCGCGAGCTGGGCTGCGATCGCCGTCCGATCGGCGCCGACGAGGCGGTGCGGATCGAGCCGGCGCTCGCACCGCTGCGCGATCGTATCGTGGGCGCCGATTACTGCGCCGAGGACGAGTCCGGTGACGCGGCGCGCTTCACCGAGCTTCTGGCGCAGGCGGCGCGGGCGCGCGGCGTGCGATTCGCATTCGACACGCAGGTGACGCGGATCGTCGTCGAAGGGGGGCGCGCGATCGCCGTCGAAGTCGTGGCGCCGGAGGGCGACTTCCGGCGGCTCGCTGCCGATGCGGTCGTCGTCGCGTGCGGCGTGCACTCGCGCGCGCTGCTCGCGCCGCTCGGCATTCGGCTGTCGCTGTATCCGGGCAAAGGGTACTCGGCGACTTACACGATCATCGACGCCGATCGCGCGCCGACGGTGAGCCTGACCGACGACGAATGCAAGCTGGTCTTCTCGCGGCTCGGTGCGCGCCTTCGCGTGGCCGGCACGGCGGAGATCGGCAGCCATGATCGCGGCCTGAACGAGCTGCGCTGCGCGGCGATCACGCGGCGCGTGCAGTCGCTGTTTCCGGGCGCCTGCGATTACGCGCAGCCGAAGTACTGGGCTGGACTTCGTCCGGTGACGCCGTCGGGCGTGCCGCTGATCGGCGCCACGCCGATCGCCGGCCTGTTCGTCAATACCGGCCACGGCACGCTCGGCTGGACGATGGGGGTCGGCTCGGGCAAGCTGTGCGCAGACCTCCTCGACGGTCGTGCGACAGACATCGAGCCGACGCCGCTGCCGTGGAAATGAATCGGGGCGCCGCGCGGCGCCCCGTGAAATGACCGCGCACCCGGGCGGGCGCAGGGGGTCGGCGCGGCTACTTGATCGTCATGACCCACTTGGCCAAGGTCTGCGCCTCGGCTTCGCTGACCTGCGGATTGGCGGGCATCGGGACCTGTCCCCAGACGCCGACACCGCCTTCGCGGATCTTCTTCGCGAGCTTGGCTACCGCGTCCTTGTCCTTGGCGTACTTCGCCGCGACGTCCTTGTAGGAGGGGCCGACCAGTTTCTTGTCGGTCGTGTGGCAGGCGAGGCAGTTCTTGGCCTTGGCCAGATCCGCGTTGGCGAACGCGGCGCCGCTCACGAACGTGAGGCCGACAGCGGCTGCGAGAAGGGCTTTTTTCATCGTGCGCTCCATCAGGGCAGTGGGTAGGGAACCCGGAAAGTCCGCAATTCTAACGGTCCACCGTGTCGGCGGTTGACACCGCGCCCGTCTCCGGGCGTCGTTGCCGTATCGAATTGCCGTCGACCGGTCATGCGCGCGCGAGGGCTAATATTGCGCCGGGCCTCGGGCGCGTTGCGGGACTTCGACATGTGGCTACTTTGGCTGGGTGTGGCGCTGCTGGTGCTGAAGCTGCTCGGCATCTCGGTCTTTGCCGACTTGTCATGGTGGTGGGTCGCGCTGCCATTCGTGCTCGCGCTGATTTGGTTCGAGCTGTTCGAAAAGCGTCTTGGCCTCGACAAGAAAAAGGCCTTCGACGAACTCGAACGGGCCAAGCAGGAACGCATCAAGAAGGCGCTCGAACGCGACAAGCGCGGCCGGCGCTGATGTTCGGGCCTCGCTTCAGTCGAACAGCTTCTCGTCGGTGATCGCGCCGCGGCTGGCCGTCGAGGCCAGCTTGGCGAACTTCGCCAGCACCCCGCGTGTGTAACGCGGCTGCGGTTGTTTCCAGGCGGCGCGGCGGCGCGCCAGCTCCGCATCGGACACGTTCAGTTGCAGCAGCAGCCTTGTGGCGTCGATCGTGATCGAGTCGCCCTCCTCAATCAGCGCGATCGCGCCGCCGACATACGCTTCCGGCGCCACGTGGCCGACGACCATGCCCCAGGTGCCGCCGGAAAACCGCCCGTCGGTGATCAGTCCGACCGACTCGCCCAGCCCCTTGCCGATGATCGCGGAGGTGGGGCTCAGCATTTCGCGCATGCCCGGGCCGCCTTTCGGCCCTTCGTAGCGGATGACCACGATGTCGCCGGGTTTGATTCGATCGGCCAGGATCGCCTCCAGCGCGGCTTCCTCCGAATCGAACACGCGCGCCGGGCCGGTGATCGCCGGGTTCTTCAGTCCGGTGATCTTCGCCACACAACCTTCGGGCGCGAGGTTGCCCTTCAGGATCGCCAGATGCCCGTGCGGATACAGCGGCTTGTCGAACGGCCGGATCACGTCTTGGTCGGCGCGCGGTTGCGCCGGCACGTCGGCGAGCATTTCGGCCATCGTCTTGCCGGTGATCGTCATGCAGTCGCCATGCAACAGGCCGTTGGCAAGCAGGATCTTCAGCACCTGGGGGATGCCGCCGGCTGCGTGCAAGTCGGTGGCGACGTACCTGCCGGACGGCTTCAGATCGCACAGCACCGGCACCTTGCGGCGGATGCGCTCGAAGTCGTCGATCGTCCATTCGATGCCGGCGGCATGCGCAATCGCCAGGTAGTGCAGCACCGCATTGGTCGAGCCGCCGACCGCCATGATCAGGCTGACCGCGTTTTCGATC
The DNA here is from genome assembly GCA_964539745.1 of uncultured Burkholderiaceae bacterium. Lineage (GTDB taxonomy): Bacteria > Pseudomonadota > Gammaproteobacteria > Burkholderiales > Burkholderiaceae_F > DSNY01. Next base: position 46,022 of record CAZIJU010000004.1, read on the forward strand.
GACTTGCGCGTGATGATGTCGGAGGGCTTCAGTCCCTTCTTGATCGCCTCGACCAGCACGCGCGCGGCCTGAACGGTCGAATCGACTTTCTCTTGATCCGGGTTGGCCTGCGTGGACGAATACAGCAGGCTCATGCCGAGCGCCTCGAACGACGAACTCATCGTGTTCGCGGTGTACATGCCGCCGCAGGAGCCCGAGCCGGGAATGCAGCGGCGCTCGATTTCCTTGAAGTCCGTTTCGGACAGCCGGCCCGCAGTGAACTCGCCGACCGCCTCGAACGCGGAAACGATCGTCAGGTCGGCTCCTTTGTAATGGCCGGGTTTGACCGTGCCGCCGTAGACATAGATCGCGGGCACGTTGCAGCGGGCGATCGCCATCATGCCGCCCGGCATGTTCTTGTCGCATCCGCCGATCACGATCACGCCGTCCATCCACTGGCCGTTGACGCAGGTCTCGATGCAGTCGGCGATCACCTCGCGCGAGACGAGCGAATACTTCATGCCTTCGGTGCCCATGGCGATGCCGTCCGAAACCGTCGGCGTGCCGAACACCTGCGAGTTGGCGCCGCAGCGGGCGATCTCCTCGATCGCCGCATCGACGAGCCGTTGCAGCCCCGAGTTGCACGGCGTGATCGTCGAATGCGCGTTGGCCACGCCGACCATCGGCTTGTCGAAATCCTCGTCCTTGTAACCCATCGCGTAGTACATCGCGCGATTGGCGGAGCGGGCAATGCCCTGGGTGACGTGTTTGCTGCGTTCGTTGTACGGCATAGGGTCTGCGTCTGCGGGTTGCGGTGCTTTGTGGCGAGGCGCTCGATGCGCGCGGAGTCGGGATACTATCGCAGCGCGCTGCCGACGACCCGGTGCGGCGCCACCCCTACTCGATCAACGCAATCGGCGTTTCGCCGACTATATAACTCGATGCCGCTCGTCCATCCCCAGTTCGACCCCGTTGCGATCTCGATCGGTCCGCTCGCGATCCGGTGGTACGGACTGATGTATCTGGCCGGTTTCGCGCTGTTCATGCTGCTCGGCCGCTGGCGCGCGCGCGAGCCATGGCGCGGCATGAGCAAACAGGACGTCGACGATCTCCTGTTCTACGGCGTGCTCGGCGTGATCGTCGGCGGGCGACTCGGATACGTGCTGTTCTACAAGCCGGGGTACTACCTGCAGCACCCGCTGGAGATCTTCGCGATCTGGCACGGCGGCATGGCTTCGCACGGCGGCATTATCGGCGTGATCGTCGTGATGTGGCTGTTTGCGCGCAGCCGCGGCAAGTCGTTCCTGCGCGTGGCGGACTTCGTCGTGCCGTTGGTGCCGCTCGGGCTCGCTGCCGGGCGAATCGGAAACTTCATCAACGGTGAACTCTGGGGGCGGCCGGCGGACCCGGCGATCTGGCCGTGGGCGATGATCTTTCCGCAGGCGGGCGACAATGTCCCGCGGCATCCGTCGCAGCTGTACCAGTTCGCGCTCGAAGGGCTGCTGCTGTTCGTGATCCTTTGGCTGTACTCCCGGCGCGACCGGCCGGCCGGCGCCGTCGGCTCGATGTTCCTGCTCGGCTACGGAACCCTGCGCTTCGTCGCCGAGTTCGGCCGCGAGCCCGACAGCTTCCTCGGATTGCTGGCGTTCAGGCTGTCGATGGGGCAGTGGCTGTCGATTCCGATGATCGTGCTCGGTGCCGCGCTGTTATGGCTGTTTTACCGGCGCGCCGAGCGCCAACCGCCCGCCGGCCGGGCGATGTGAAATCCGGCGTCTGGCGGTACGATCCGGGCCGCTCCGCTCGGCTGCGGCCAGCACGTTCAGTCCTGGCCGCAGCCGGCGGCGAATGGGCGTGGCGCGGCGCGCGCCTGCGGCGACGGTGTTCGCGCGGCGGTGAAGCGCGGCGCAAGTCCGGCCACCCGATCGAGTGCCCCGCATTTGAGGGTGTTTCGGAGCAGCGCGCTTGCGGCAGACTTGACTGTCCGCCGGCGCCTTGGCCGTCAATAGCAACTCGACAGATCCGCAAGGAGACGAAATGAATCGACGTTCACTGATCCTCGCGCTTGCCGCAGCGGTCGGCGCCAGCGCACCGGCGCTTGCCCAGGCGCAGGCGGCTGCCACCGGGGCCGCGCAAGGCTGGCCGACGAAGCCGATCACGCTGATCGTTCCGTTCCCGCCGGGCGGCGGCACGGACGCCTTCGCGCGGCCACTGGCGGCGCAGTTGACCAAGCAGCTCGGCCGCCAGGTCGTCATCGACAACCGCGGCGGCGCCGGCGGCACCGTGGGCGCTTCGGTAGCCGCGAAGGCCGCGCCCGACGGCTACACCTATTTCATCGGCGCCGTGCATCACGCGATCGCGCCGAGCTTTTACAAGCTCGACTACGACATCGAGCGCGACCTGATCCCGATGACGCCGATCGCGCAGCCGCCGCAGGTCATCGTGGTCAATCCGAAGCGCGTGCAGGCCACCGACATGAAATCGTTTCTGGAGTACGTTCGCGCCAACCCCGGCAAGCTGAACTACGCCTCCGCCGGAAACGGCACTTCGCACCACCTCGCCGGCGAACTGTTCAAGCAGCAGACGAAGACCTTCATCGTTCACATCCCGTACCGCGGCGCCGGTCCGGCGCTGCAGGATCTGGTCGCCGGCAACGTCGACGTGATGTTCGACGGGCTGGGCTCGTCGGCGCAGCACATCCGCGCCGGTTCGATCCGTCCGCTCGCAGTGGCCGCGCCGAAGCGCGTGGCCGCTTTCCCGAACGTGCCGACGACCGCGGAAGTCGGTCTGCCCGACTATCAGGTGTCGACCTGGTACGGAATCTGGGCGGTCAAGGGCACGCCGAAGGAGATCGTCGATCGCATGTACGACGAGGTCATCAAGGCGCTCAACTCCAGGGAACTGCGCGACATCTGGGCCACGCAGGGTTCGGAGGTCGCGGTGATGAAGCCCGACGAGTTCGCGCGCTTCCTCAACAGCGAGATCAAGCGCTGGGCGCAGGTCACGAAGGCGAGCGGAGCGCGGCTCGACTGAGCTCGCGCGCGTCGGCAACCGCGGATGAAACGAGCGTTCGGCACGAGGTCGCGCCGGCTTCGCGCCGAGCGCGACCTGCGGTCCGGGGCGCCCGGTTGACGCCATGCCCGGTACGATCCATGTGGCCATCGATCGCGCGGTCGCGACCGTCACACTCGACTCGCCGGGCAAGCTCAACGCGATCGGTGTGGCGATGTGGCGCGAGCTGCGGCGCGCGTTCGAGTCGTTCGCCGGTGAGGCCGCCGTTCGCTGCGTGGTCGTACGCGGCGCCGGCGGCAACTTCGCCGCCGGCGCCGACATCGAGGAATTCCGCGAGGTCCGCCGCGACGAAGCTTCGGGCCGGCGCTTCCACCTCGACCTGCTCGCGCCGGCGCTGGAGGCGATTCGCGCAGCTCCGCAGCCGGTCGTCGCCGCGATCGAAGGTGTCTGCGTGGGCGGCGGGCTGGAGATCGCGATCGCCTGCGACCTGCGGATCGCCGCCGAAGGTGCGCGCTTCGGTGCACCGGTCGGACGGCTGGGCTTTCCGTTCGCACTGCCGGAACTGCGACCGTTGCTCGAGCTGGTCGGGCCCGGCGTCGCAGCCGAGCTGCTGCTCGCGGGAAGGTTGTACGACGCGCAGGAAGCCCTTGCCAAGGGGCTGGTCCAGCGCGTGGTCGCGGCCGACGGCCTGGCGACGGCCGTCGAGGAAACGGTCGCCGGCGTGCTCGCGGGCTCTCCGCTCGCCGCGCGGCTGAACAAGTCGCAGATCCGGCTGCTGCTCGCGCGCGGCATGCAGTACACGCAGACCGATCTGGACGCGAGCTTCGCCTTTTTCGGTTCGGACGACTACAGGGAAGGGGTGAGCGCGTTTCTCGAAAAGCGCCCGCCGCGGTTTACCGGAAAATGAAGAACGACAACCTCTACGCATTGATCGAGTCGCGTATGCCGCGCGACCTTGCGGCACCCTGCATCGAAACGCACGACGGGCTCGTCTATTCGTGGCGCGACCTGCACTTCGCGTCGGCTCGTCTGGCCGGCTGGCTGGCGAGCCTCGCGTTGCCGCGCGATCCGGACGGTTCGGCCGCGCGTGTCGCGGTTCAGGTTGAGAAGTCGCCGGAAGCGCTGATGCTGTACCTGGCCGCACTGCGCGCGGGGCTCGTCTATGTGCCGTTGAACACCGCCTATCAGCTCGCGGAAGTCGAATACTTCCTGAACGACGCACGGCCGGCGGTGGTCGTGTGTTCCCCGGCGCGCGCGCGGGAGATCGAGCCGCTCGCGCGGGCCGCCGGCGTGCAGCACGTGCTGACGCTGGGCGAACGTCGCGACGGCACGCTGCTTGCCGTGGCGGCGCCGTTTGCGGATTCCTTTGGTACGGTTCCGCGCAGCGCCGACGATCTGGCGGCGATCCTGTATACGTCCGGCACGACCGGCCGCAGCAAGGGGGCGATGCTGACGCACGGCAATCTTGCGTCCAACGCGCTCGTGCTCGACGAGTTCTGGGGCTTCAGGGAGGAGCGCGAAGCCGGCGGCCACGACGTGCTGCTGCACGCGCTGCCGCTGTTCCATGTGCACGGGCTGTTCGTCGCCTCGCACGCGGCGCTGCTTTCCGGCGCGACGATGCTGTTCCTGCCGAAGTTCGACGTGCGGCAGGTCGTCGAGCGGCTGCCGCGGGCGACGGTTTTCATGGGGGTGCCGACCTATTACACGCGGCTGCTCGCGGAACCGGGCTTCGACCGCCACGTCTGCCGCAACATGCGGCTGTTCATCTCGGGGTCGGCGCCGCTTCTGGCGGAGACGTTCAACGAATTCCGCAAGCGCACCGGTCATACGATCCTCGAGCGCTACGGCATGTCGGAGACGCTGATGCTGGTGTCGAACCCGTACTTCGGCACGCCGCGCGATCGGCTGGCCGGTAGCGTCGGCATTCCGCTGCCGGGCGTGGAGGTGCGCGTGGTCAAAGAAGGCAGCCAACCTTGCGCGATCGGCGAGATCGGCGACGTACAGGTGCGCGGGCCCAACGTCTTCAAGGGCTACTGGCGCATGCCCGAGAAGACGCGCGAGGAGTTCACCGAGGACGGCTGGTTCAAGACCGGGGACGTCGGTGCGTTCGGCGGACCGGGCAAGCCGGACAACTATCTGACGCTCGTCGGGCGGTCCAAGGACCTGATCATCTCGGGCGGCTTCAACGTCTACCCCAAGGAGATCGAGAGCTACATCGACGAGATGGCCGGCGTGGCGGAGTCGGCGGTGATCGGGCTGCCGCATCCGGACTTCGGCGAGGCCGTCGCCGCGGTCATCGTCGCCCGGCCGGGTGCGGCGGTCGACGCAGCGCAGGTGATCGCCGCACTCAAGGAAAAGATCGCCAACTACAAAGTCCCGAAGCGCGTCTGGATCGTCGACGAGCTTCCGCGCAACGCGATGGGCAAGGTGCAGAAAAACGTGCTGCGCGACCGGTATGCCGGCGCGTTCGCTCGCTGAGTGCGTGCCGGCGGGTGCACGCGCTTCAATCGTCGTCGTCTTCGGCCGCGCCCGGCAGCTTCGGATTTGACAGCGGGCTGCAGAAGCGGCCCGGCACTTTCGACGCCGCGGCCCGCTCGACGATCTTGCGGGCCACTTCCGGAAGCATCAGTGCGAAGGGCGAAGCGGCGAGCGCTTCGGTCGAGACGGCGTCTTCCGCGGTACTCTGGGCCATGTCTTCCTCCGTTCGCAACCGTTGCGAAGCGGTGCCCATCATGCAACCGCCCGAGCACGATCCTGAATCGGCAGCTTGCGCGACCTGCTGTCGGAAATTCGCCTACAGAACCGGCCGAAACGTGCGCTCATAGCCGGTCCAGCGCAGCCTTCAGATCGGCCCACAGCGCTTCCAACGGCTCGCATCCGACGGACAGACGGATGAAACCCGCGTCGACCGCGTCGCCCCAGCGCGCGCGCCGTTCGGCCGACGTGTGTACGCCGCCGAAGCTCGTCGCCGGCCGAACGAAACGGCACGCGCCGATGAATCGCTCGGCGGTGTCGCGATCGGCCAGCGTCACGCCGATCAGCGCGCCGAAACGCCGCATCTGGCGGCGCGCGAGCGCGTGCGCCGGATGCGCGGCGAGCCCCGGATAGACGACGCGCCGCACGTTTGGATGCTCGGCGAGCCGGACGGCGAGCGCCTCGGCGTTGCCGCACATGCGCTCGAGGCGCAGCTCGAGCGTTTCCAGCCCGCGATGAACGAGCCAGGCCTCGAACGGACCCGGGATGCAGCCTGCGCACCGGCGCCAATCGCGCACCTGCGCGATCAGGTCCGCATTGCGAGCAGCGACGTGCCCGAACAGCACGTCCGAATGGCCTGCGACGGCCTTGGTGTCGGCCGACACGACGAGGTCCGCGCCCAGTTCGAGCGGACGCTGACCGAGCGGCGTCATCGCCGTGTTGTCGACGACGACGAGCGCGCCGGCGGCGTGCGCGCGGCGTGCCACCGTTGCGATGTCGGCGAGGTCCAGTCCGGGATTCGATGGCGTCTCGATCCAGACGAGCCGATAGCCTTCGAGCGGCACGCCGGCGACGTCCGCGGTCGCGCATGTCTCGAAGCGCACGCCGAGCGGCGCGAGGAATTTTTCCGCGAGCGCACGCGTCGTGTAGTAGCCGTCCGCCGGCAGCAACGCGCGATCTCCTTGACGCAGCGTCGCGTAGAAGACCGCGGCGATCGCCGCCATGCCGGATGGCAGCGTCACGACTTCGGCGTCTTCGAGTTCGGCGAGCGCGCCTTCGAGGGCGGCCCAAGTCGGGTTGGACCAGCGGCCGTACTGGTGGTCGCCCGCGGGTTCGCCGGGCAACCAGTAAGTGCTGGTCGGCACGATCGCCGGCGTAAGCGGGTCGCCGGCGGCGAGCCGAGCGTTGCGATGGTGCAGCGTGCGCGCGAAACGCGCGTCGAGATCGGAAGCGTCCATCATGAATCGTGGTCCGCCGGGCGGCCGGCCTTGCGTGCGGCCGGCGCTTACCAGCGCGCCGGCGGCTTGCGGTTGATCGTGATCTGCCGGTCGACGACGGTGACGTAACCGCCGACGGTCAGGTCCTTGAAGATGCGGCTCACCATGTCGCGCGAAGCGCCGACGCGGTCGGCGATGTCCTGCTGCGTCATGCGCTCGGGCACGACCAGCTTGCCGTCGGGCTGCTCCTTGGCGAGCGCGAGCAGCAGCCGCGCGACGCGGCCGTAGACATCCATCAGCGCGAGGTTCTTGACGTTGTCGGTGGCGATGCGCGCGCGGTCGATCAGCGTCGAGATCAGCGCCATCGCGACGTCCGGGTTGTTCGCGATCGCCTCGCGCAGCGCCTCGCGCGTGACGACCGCGCAGGTACTCGGTTCCAGCGTCATTACCGACGCCGAACGCGGCCGCCCGTCGAGCGACATCTCGCCGACGTAATCGCCGGGGCCATGGATGTCGAGGATCATCTCGCGGCCGTCGTCGTCCGACACATACACTTTGACTTTGCCGGACAGAATGACGAACAGCGAATCGCCGCGATCGCCCTCGTTGATGATCACGGTGTTCTTCGGGAAGGAGCGCACCTGTCCGCGCGCGGCCAGCTCGCGCACCATCGGATCGCCGATCCCCGCAATCAGTTGCTCGCTGCCCACCCCGGTCCCCCGCCTCAATGTGTCGGTGACGGCATTATCCGTGGCGGCGTGTGCGAGGCAAGCCCACGTGTGCGGCGCGCGGCCCGCCCGGGCATTCGCCGGTGGCATCGGGCGATCGATGGCAGCCGCCGCCGCGGCTCACGCGACCCCGAGCGCGCGCAAGCCCTTGTAGAGCATGTAGGCGGCCAGTGCGTACAACATCAGCGCGAAGATCCGCTTCAGCGGTCGCGTGTCGAGCGCGTGCGCCACGCGTGCGCCCAGCGGCGCGGTGAGCACGCTGGTCGCGGCGACCGAAACCAGCGCGGGCACGTAGATGAAGCCGATACTGCCCTTTGGCAGTCCGCTCGCGTGCAGTCCCGCGATGACGTAGCCCGCCGTGCCCGCCGCGGCGATCGGAAAGCCCAGCGCCGCCGAGGTCGCCACCGCATTCTGGATACGCACGTTGCACCAGACCATGAACGGCACCGAAACGAAACCGCCGCCGGCGCCGACGAAGCTCGACAGCAATCCGATCACGGTGCCTGCGCCGAACATACCGGCCGGCTTCGGCAGCTCGCGCTGCGGTTTCGGCTTGCGGTCGAGCAGCATCTGCGTCGCCGAGAATCCGACGAAGACCGCGAAGCCGAGTGCCAGCCACGTCGTCGGCAGCCGCCCCGCGATCTGCGCGCCGGCGAGCGATCCGAGCAGGATGCCGGGTGCGAACGACTTGACGACCGGCCACAGCACCGCGCCGCGCCAGTGATGCGCGCGCACCGACGACACCGACGTGAACAGGATCGTCGCGAGCGAAGTGGCGATCGCCACATGCACGACGTGCTCGAGTGGCACGCCTTGCGCTGTCAGGATCATCGTCAGGAAGGGCACCAGCAGCATGCCGCCGCCAATGCCCAGCAGCCCGGCCGCGAAGCCGACCGCTGCTCCGACGACGAGCAACAGCGCGACGAAGGTCCAGTCCATCAGCCGTCTTTCAACAACTTGTTCACGATGAAGCGCCACTCGCCGGCGGCCACCGGCGTGATCGACAGCCGGTTGCCCCGCCGCAGCACGGCCATGTTCTCGAGTTCACGGTGCGCGCGCAGTTCGGCAAGCGGCACGAGCCGCGTCTTTTTCAGCGCGCGGATGTCGACCAGAATCCAGCGCGGGGCGTCGCGCTTCGACGCGGGGTCGAAGTAGGGGCTCTTGCGGTCGAACTGCGTCGGATCGGGATACGGGTGGCTCGCGACCTCCGCCAGACCAGCGATGCCGGGTTCGGCGCAGCTCGAGTGATAGAACAGGACGCCGTCGCCGATCCGCATCTCGTCGCGCATGTAGTTGCGCGCCTGGTAGTTGCGAACGCCGGTCCAGGGGACGATGCCGCCGGATGCGGCGAGCGCGTCGTCGATCGAGCACTCGTCGGGCTCGGACTTCATCAGCCACGTGCGCATCGAAAGCAGGCCAAAAAAAGGGCGCGATCCGGCATCACCGGACCGCGCTCCTCGAGCGAATAGATCCCCGCGCGTGCCGCCCGGCCTGTGTCCTGAACCATCGGTTCAGGGTGGTCGCCGTCCGCGGCGTTTAGGTTCAGCAGACGCGTGCCGATCGCACCACGACGCGAGCCCGGCAACCTAGCGCATTGCGCATCGGTTCAAGGAACTAAAGGCCTTTGCGCGAGCACCGCAGGGTGAGGCGAGTGTAGCGCGGCTGCGGCCGCTGCGGGCCGCTACGGGAACAGCTTTTCCTGCGGCGCGAGCATTTCGTCGGCCAGCGCGTTCAGTTCACGCAGCCGGCGCCGGACCTCGCCGAGTGCGATGCCGTCGCCGGTCTTGGCGTTGAACAGCTCCTGCGCGATCTGCAATGCCGCCATCACGGCGACGCGGTCTGCGCCCATCACCTTGCCGCTGTCGCGGATCGCGGCCATCTTCTGGTCGACGTAGCGGGCGCAGCGCAGCAGGTCGTCTTTTTCTTCCGGCGCACACGCGACGCGGTACTCGCGGCCGAGGATCGTGACCGTCAGCGTCTCGGCGGGCACGGCTCACTCCTGCGCATTGGCCGGCGCCTGCGCCGGCAGCCGCTCGATCAGCGCGTCGATCCTTTGCATCGCGTTCGCGACGCGGCCGCGCATCTGCTCGAGTTCGTTCGAGGCGGCGAGGATCTGCGCGCGAAGCTGCAGGTTCTCCTCGCGCAGCGCGCGCACGCGGCCCGCGAGTTCGGTGAGCTTCGCGGTCAGCGCATCGAGTTCTTCCTGCATGGCGGCGATGGTAGCACCGCGCCCGCGCACGTCGGTGCGGGCCAGCAGCGCCGCGCGCGGGCGCGGTCCGGGTTAAACTCCCGTCGCCTTCGGTGCCGGCGGAGCGATCCGCCGGTGAAACGGGAAACAGGAGGGCGTGCGTGCGAACGACGCCTGAACCTGTGCTGCCCCCGCAACGGTAAGCAGGCTCCGAGTCGAACTCGGCACCTGTCGCACTGGCCACTGCGTCGACGCCGATCCAAGGGCGGACGCGGGAAGGCGCGACAGCGGACCTGCAGCCCGGAGACCGGCCGACGGCCGCGCGCATCGCACCGTCACGCGACGGCACGGGCGCGCGGGGTGGACCTGCCGCGGGGAGGCGGCGGACGCGGGCCATGCGAGCGCCGTGAGCTGGAAGTCGGCGGCGCGGCTCCGATTCCCGATTCCTCGCGCAGATCCGTACGAAAACGCCGGCGGTGGGCCGGCACTCGCGCGAGGTCTTCTCCATGTCCATGCTCTTGACAACGCGGCGGCGCGTGCTTGCGTCCGCCGGCCTGTCCGTTCTCGTCTGCAGCGCCGCGTCGGCGCAGGTCCAGCCGCAGCAGCTCGAAACCGTCGTCGTCACCGCGGCGCGCACCGAACAGCGCCTGCGCGACGCGCTGCCGAGCGTCACCGTGATCCAGCGCAGCGAGATCGAGCAGCGTCAGGCGAGCGATCTGGTCGAGTTGCTCGCCCGCCAGGCGGGCATCGAGTTCGCGCGCGCCGGCGGCGCGGGTGGACAGGCGTCGCTGTTCGTCCGCGGTGCCAACTCCAGCCAGGTGCTCGTGCTGATCGACGGCGTGCGCCTGAACACCGCCGTCGGCGGTGCGGCCGCGCTCGGTGGCATTACGCTCGATGCGGTCGAGCGCATCGAGATCGTTCGCGGCAATCTGTCGAGCCTGTACGGCTCGGAGGCGATCGGCGGCGTCGTGCAGATCTTCACGCGCGGCGGCGCGCGCACCGGCGCGGCCTTCGACGCCGAGGCCGGTGGCGGCAGCACGCGTGCGGCGAGCGGATCGGCCACCTGGGCAGGCGACGGCACGCGACTGGCGGCGACGGTCGGCACGCGCCGCAGCCGGCCTTTTTCGGCGATCGACACGGCGCAGGTCGTTCCCGGTCCGTTCACGCCGGGTGCCAATCCGGATCTGGACGGCACGCGCAACCGTTCAGCCGCGCTGCGCGCAAGCCGTTCGTTCGGCGCCGCCGAGGGCGGCGCGAGCGTCTGGACGAGCCGCAACGACACCGACTTCGACAGCACGGCCGACGGTCCCGCCGCCACCCACGTCGAGCGCTCCGAGCTCACCGCATGGCAGGCGTATCTGCGCGGTCGGCTCGGCGACCGCTGGGCCGCCCGCATCAGCATCGGGGAGTCGCGCGACGAAAGCCGCAACACGGCGAGCGATCCATTTTCTTTCAACAACGGCGAGTTCCGTGCGCGCAACCGCCAGGTCGCATGGCAGAACGATGTGGCGGTCGCCCAAGCCGTGACTGCTTCGCTCGCGCTTGAATACCTCGAGCAGCGCGGCGCCTCGACCGCGTACGATCCGACCTTCGCGAGTGTGCTGACGTCCTTCGAGCGGCGCGTCGCATCCGGCTGGTTCGGCGTCAACGCCGCCGCTGGCGCGCAGCACGTGCAAGTCAACGTGCGGCACGACGACTACTCGGACAGCGGCCACGCGACGACCGGACTCGCGGCCTACGGTTACGCGCTGACGCCCGCGCTGCGCGCCACGCTGCAGGTGTCGAGCGCGTTTCGCGCGCCGAGCTTCAACGATCTGCACTTCCCGTTCTTTGGCAATCCGGATTTGCACCCGGAACGGGCGCGCAGCGTCGAGGCCGGATTGCGCTACGTGCTGGGCGATACGTCGTTGCGCGCAGCCGTGTATCGGACGCTCACGCGCGATCTGGTCGTCTTCAGCACGGTGACCAGCCGTGCGGAGAACGTCGCGCGCGCACGGGCCGAAGGCGTCGAGCTCGCCGCGGCGACGATCTGGCGCGGCATCCGGCTCGACGCCAACGCGAGTCTTTCACGTCCGGTGGACGCGGATACCGGCGAGCGGCTGCTGCGACGCGCCCCCTACGTGGTGAACCTCGGCGCGTACCGAGACGTCGGCGCCTGGACGTTCGGCGCCGAAGTCGGTCGCGTCGGCGCTCGCTACGACAGCGACATCAACACGTTCGCGCGTACCACGCTCGCGGCGTACACGCTGGCGCGTGCGACGGCCGCGTGGCGGATCACGCCAGCGATGAAACTGAAGCTGCGCGTCGAGAACCTGACCGACGCCGGCTACGAGACCGTCGACGGCTACAACACGCAGCGTCGCGCCGCGTTTGCCGGCATCGAGGTGCGGCTGTAGCGATGCCGTCGCGCGCACCGCGTTCGCCGGTCGTTCTGCTCGCGCTGGCCGCCGCGGCGGCCGGCGGCTTGGTCGCGGCGCTGCTCGTCGGCAGCGTCGACGCGCCGGCAGCCGACGTGCTCGGCGCACTCGCCGGCGGGCGCACTTCGCCGCTTGCCACCGTCGTCCTCGACCTTCGGCTGCCGCGCGCGCTCGCGGCGTTCGCGGTCGGCGGTCTGCTGGCGCTCGCGGGCGCGATCTTGCAGGCGCTGCTGCGCAACCCGCTCGCCGATCCGTACGTGCTCGGCATCTCGGGCGGTGCGGCGGTCGCGGCGCTTGCCGCGCTCGCGGCAGGGGCCGGTGTTGCGGCGATGCAGGCCGCGAGCGCGGCAGGCGCGCTCGCCACGCTCGCGCTTCTGTTTGTGCTCGCGCGTCGCGCACTGTTCACGCGCGACGCGCTGCACGGCGAATCCTCGACTACCGGCGTGCTGCTGACCGGTGTGATGGTCGCCGCGTTCGCCGCGGCGATCCTGAGCCTCGCGCTGACCCTGTCCACCGATGCGCAGTTGCGAACGATGGTGTTCTGGCTGCTCGGCGACCTCGCCGGCGCAACCGATCTGCGGCTGGCGCTCGTCGCGCTCGCGCTGCTTGCGCTGGGGCTGGCGGTCGCGCTGAGGCTGGCGCGCGCGCTGAACCTGATGCTGCGCGGCGACGTGCTCGCGTTCACGCAGGGCGTGGACGTCGAGCGCACGCGGCGCGCGCTCGTACTGGTCGCGGCGATCGCCACCGGCGCCGCAGTGACGCTCGCCGGCGCCGTCGGTTTCGTCGGTTTCGTCGCGCCGCATCTCGTGCGCCTCGTCCTGGGCAACGACCAGCGCGTGCTGCTGCCGGGCGCGGCGCTGGCCGGCGGGCTGCTCGTCGTCGTCGCCGACACCGCCGCGCGCACGGTCGCCTCCCCCGTTCAGCTTCCGGTCGGCGTGCTGACCGCGCTCATCGGCGTGCCGGCCTTCCTCTGGCTGCTCCGGCGCGCATGAGCGCTGCGATCGCGTGTCGCGATCTTTGCCTGCGCGCCGGCGCGCGCGAGTTCGTGTCGCGGCTGTCGTTCGAGGTCGGCGCGGGCGAGCGCTGGGCCGTGCTCGGCCCGAACGGCGCCGGCAAGACGACGCTGCTGCTCGCGCTGGCCGGCGTGCGCCGTGCCGACGCAGGCCGCGTCGAACTGGCGGGGCGCGCGATCGGCGAATGGCGCATCGACGCGCTCGCGCAGCGGCGCGCGCTCGTCACCGACCGCTGGATCGACCCGTTTGCGTCGAACGCGCTCGACACGGTGCTCACCGCGCGCTACCGCTACGACGGCGCCGACGCCGAAGGCGAGCGGCTGGCGCGCGAGGCGCTGGCGGCGTTCGACTGCGCCGAACTGGCCGCGCGCGACGTGCGGACGCTGTCGCGCGGCGAACGCCAGCGCGTGGCGATCGCAACCGCGATCGCGCAGGCCACACCGCTCGTGCTGCTCGACGAGCCGATCGCGCACCAGGATCCGCGCCATCAGGCGCTGGTGCTCGCCCGGCTCGCGCAGCTTGCGGACCGCACGCTGATCGCGTCGATGCACGATGTCAACGCCGCCGCGGCGTTTGCGACGCACGCGCTGCTGCTGTCGGGCCGCGGCGAGTGGCGCGCGGGTCCGGCGTGCGAGACGCTGCGCGCGGAGCTGCTATCGGAGCTATTTGCCACGCGCATCGAGGTCGTCAGGCTCGACGGCCGCAGCCTTTTCTACGTCGCCGACGTGCACTGACGCGAACCGGTTCGGCTATATTGGCCGCGCGCTCGCCGTACCGTCGGCCTGCGGCGCGGGGGCCCCGAGCCAGCGAGGAGACCATGCCCGTTTTCCTGATCGCCAACCCGAAAGGCGGCGTCGGTAAAAGCACCGTCGCGACGAATCTCGCGGGGTATTTCGCGCGACGCGGACGGCGTACGATGCTGGGCGATCTGGATCGCCAGCAGTCGGCGCGGGCGTGGCTTGCGCTGCGGCCATCGACGCTGCCGAAGATCGAGACTTGGGAGGTCGATGCCGACGCGATCGCGCGGCCGCCGAAGGGCGTGACGCACGTCGTTCTCGATTCGCCGGCGGGAATCCATGGGCACGGGCTGAAGGAAGCGCTGCGCGCGGCCGACCGCGTAATCGTGCCGCTGCTGCCGTCGCTGTTCGACATCTACGCGACACAGGCTTTCCTTGCGCGGCTCGCCGAACGCGGCGTGCTGAAGGACTCGGGGCGCGTCGGCGTGCTCGGCGTGCGCGTCGACGCGCGCACGCGCGCCGCCGAGCAGTTGCAGCGCTTCGTCGACGGGCTCGGTTTGCCAGTGCTCGGCTTGCTGCGTGACACGCAGAACTACGTGCAGCTCGCCGCGCACGGGCTGACGCTGTGGGATGTCGCGCCGAGCCGGGTGGAGAAGGATCTGCCGCAATGGCAGGCGTTGATCGAGTGGGCCGAACGATGATCGATTCCGGGTACTGCCAGACCTTCGCCGCGTACAACGCGTGGATGAACGAGAAGCTTTACGCGTGCGCCGCACAGCTCACCGACGAGGAGCGCAAGCGCGACCGCGGTGCCTTCTTCCGCTCGCTGCACTCGACGCTCAATCACCTGCTGTGGGCCGACCGCGTCTGGCTCGGCCGCTTCAACGGGCGCACGTACGAAGTCGGCCCGATCGGCGTCGATCTGTACGACGACTTCGATCACCTGCGGCTCGCGCGCGTCGAGATGGATGCGGACATCACGGCGTGGGCGCTGCAGGTCACGCGCGAGCAACTCGCCGGCGACTTGACCTGGTACTCCGGCGTGGCCAAACGCGAATTCACGCGGCCGCGCTGGCTGTGCGTCGCGCAGATGTTCAACCACCAGACGCACCATCGCGGCCAGGCGACCACGCTTCTGAAGCAGGCCGGAATCGACCCCGGCATCACCGATCTGCCGTGGGCGCCGCTCGCGCGCGACGCTTCCGGCCGCATCGTGCTCGGCGACGACTATGCGCTCTGATCTACGGCGACGCGCGCGCCTGGTCGATCCGCTCGCACAGAATCGCGAGTTCTTCGAGCAGCCGCGGCGTGTGGCGGTTGATGCGGTCGGCGTCGAGCGTGACGAGCCGGCCGGCGCGAACCGCGCGCAAAGCCGGAAAGCGCCGCCACGCGTCGAGCGCGCCGGTCGTCACACCGCCCGGCTCGGCGGTGACGATGACTTCGGGGTCGGCTGCGAGCACGGCTTCGATCGAGACCTGCGGCGCGATCGGCGCGAGCTGCTCGAAGACGTTGCGGCCGCCGCAGACGCGGATCGCCTCGTTCAGCGCGTGGCGTCCCGACAGCGTCATCAGCGGCTGCGCCCAGATCTGGTAGAAGACGGTGACGGGGCGGCGCGCTGAATAGCGCGCACGCAGCGCGTCCAGACGGACGCGGAACGCGGCAGCGACTGCGCCGGCGTCGGCGCTCGCGGTCAGCGTGCCAAGCCGTTCGATCGAGCCTGCGATGTCGGCGAGCGACTTCGGTTCGCTGACGAATACGGGCGCGCCGAGCCTGCGCAGGGCCTCGATCACCGCGGGCGGAAACCCGGAGCCCCAGACCGCGACCAGGTCGGGCTGGAGCGCGGCGACGCGCTCCAGGTCGACGCCGTGTGCGCGCGCCACGCGCGCGATGCGCTTCGCCGTATCCGGATAGTCGGCGAACTCGGTCG
Source organism: uncultured Burkholderiaceae bacterium (assembly GCA_964539745.1). GTDB lineage: Bacteria > Pseudomonadota > Gammaproteobacteria > Burkholderiales > Burkholderiaceae_F > DSNY01. The sequence goes on from CAZIJU010000004.1 coordinate 61,931, forward strand.
TGCCGACGATGCGATCGCCGGCGCCGATCGCGAACAGTTGCTCGGTCAGGTGCGGCGCGAGGCTCACGATCCGCTGTGCCGGCCGCTGCAGTTCGACGCGCTGGCCGGCGTCGTCGGTGACGGCGACCGCCTGTGCGCGCGCCGCCAACGCCAGGCCGAAAGCGAGCGCGGACGCCAGTGCGCGCGCGGCGGTCACTGCTTCGGCGACGGCGCGGCGCGGCCGTCGCCGCGCGCGGCCTGCGGTGGTTCGGTGACGAAGCCGATCCGCGCGAGCCCGGCCTCCTGCGCGGCCGAAAGAACCGCAGCGATGCGCTCGTAGCGCGTGCGCTTATCGGCGCGCAGATGCAGCTCGGGCTGCGGCGATTGGCGCGCGGCGGCCGCAAGCCGCGGCGCCAGTTCGCCTTCGCCGAGCGGCTCGTCGTTCCAGAACACGCGCCCGTCGGCGTCGATCGAAAGCTTGACCGCGTCGGACGCCGCGTTCGCAGCCGGCGCCTTCGCGTCCGGCAGGTCGAGCTTGATCGCGTACGCGAGCAGCGGCGCGGTGATGATGAAAATCACCAGCAGCACCAGCATCACGTCGACGAGCGGCGTGACGTTGATCTCCGCCATCGGCTGCGACGGCGCGATGCCGCGCTCGAATCCGCCGAAGCTCATCGTCAGCTCGCCTCCGGCCGTGCGCCGAGCGTCAGAAAGGCGTGCAGGTCGTGCGCGAAGCCGTCGAGCTGCGCGAGCACGACGCGGTTCGCGCGCGTGAACGCGTTGTAGGCGAGCACCGCGGGGATCGCGACCGCCAGACCGAACGCGGTCATGATCAGCGCCTCGCCGACGGGACCGGCGACCTTGTCGATCGAGACCGTCCCGATCGCCGCGATCGAAAGCAGCGCGTGATAGATGCCCCAGACCGTGCCGAACAGCCCGACGAAGGGCGCCGTGCTGCCCACCGACGCGAGGAAGGTCAGTCCCGCTTCGAGCCGCGCCGAAGCTTCGTTGATCCGCTGGCGCAGCGCACGCGTGATCAGCTCGGATCGGTCGACGCGCGCGGCGAGGCTTTCTTGGGCCACCGGCGCCTGCGCGGCGGCCGCGCCGCCGGCGGCGATCGGCACGAAGATGCCCTCGGTGTCGACCGGCCGGATCAGCGCAATCGCCTCGTCGATCGACTTGGCGGACCAGAACTGGTCGAGCTGGCGCGATGCGCGCCGCGTCCGCCACCACGACCAGGTCTTCCACAGGATCAGGAACCAGGTCGCGACCGACATCGCGACCAGGACGTACGTCGTGGCGCGGATGACGCCGTCGGCCTGCGACCAGAAATGGGCGACGCCGAGCGGGGTTTCGATGTCCATCAACGCAGGCCGAGCACGTCTTGCATGTCGAAGAGGCCGTGCGATCTTGCGACGAGGAAACGCGCGGCACGCAGTGCGCCCAGCGCATAGGTCATGCGGCTTGCGGACCTGTGCGTGATCTCGACGCGCTCGCCGAGCCCGGCGAACAGCACCGTGTGGTCGCCGACGATGTCGCCGCCGCGGATCGCGGCGAAGCCGATCGTTCCGGGCTTGCGCGCGCCGGTGATGCCGTGGCGGGCGTAGACGGCCACGTCGTCGAGCTCGGTGCCGAGCGCGCGCGCGACCGCCTCACCCATCGCGAGCGCGGTGCCGCTCGGCGCGTCGACCTTGTGCCGGTGGTGCGCTTCGATGATCTCGACGTCGTAGCCCGACGACAGGATTTTCGCCGCGACCTCGAGCAGCTTGAGCGTGGCGTTGACGCCGACGCTCATGTTCGGCGAAAAGACGATCGCGATCTTCTCGGACGCGGCGCGGATCGCGGCGCGGCCGGCGCCGTCGAAGCCGGTCGTGCCGATCACCATCGCCACGCCGTTCGCGACACAGTGCTCGAGGTGTACGAGCGTGCCTTCGGGACGCGTGAAATCGATCAGCACCTGCGCGTCGCGCACGCGCGCCGGATCGTCGACGATCGCGACTCCGGTGCGGCGGCCGAGGAACTCCGCGCAGTCGCGGCCGATGTCCGGACTGCCGGCGCGATCCAGCGCGGCGCCGATGCGGATGTCGCCGGCTTCGAGCGCGGCCTCGATCAGCGTCCGCCCCATGCGCCCGCTGCTGCCTGCGATGGCCACGGTCACCGTCATCGTTCACTTCGCGGGCAGGTTGATCGGCGGCTGCGGCTCTTTCGGCGGCGGCTTCGGCGCTGCCTTCGGTTTACGACCGAGGATCAGATTGTCGGCGAGCGCCTCGGGCGGCATGTCGTCGGATTCGAACCGGTCGAGGCGATTGTCCTTGAAGAACACCGCGAGCTTGCGCGACTGCACTTCGCCCGAGCCACGCGCGAGCCGGAAGACGTAATCCCAGCGGTCCTGATGGAAGATGCTCGTCAGCAGCGGCGTGCCGAGCAGGAAACGCACCTGCTCGCGCGACATGCCCGGCCGCAGTTGATCGACCATTTCCTTCGTGACGACGTTGCCTTGCTGAACGTCGGGCCGATATGGCTTCAGGAAAGTCGGCGTCCAGGTGCGAAAGGATTCGCATCCGGTGAGGACGCAAAGCGCGGCGGCGGCCGCGAGCGCGCGCGCAAACGATGTGGGCGGCATCAGTGGGTGGGTTCGGTCCAAGCCGGGCGCTATGATACCGGCGCATCGACGCCCGCCGATCCTCGCACGAAGTCGTCCCCATGCCGAGCCGTGGTGCATCCTCGCCGGAAACGAAACCGCTCGGCCTGAAAAGCACGGGGCTGAAGGCCACACTGCCGCGGCTGAAGATCCTCGAGATCTTCCAGCGCAACGCGCAGCAGGGCAGCGCGCGCCACATGAGCGCCGAGGACGTCTACAAGGCGCTGCTCGCCGAGCACCTGGACGTGGGACTCGCCACCGTGTATCGCGTGTTGACGCAATTCGAACAGGCGGGGCTGCTCGCGCGCAGCCACTTCGAAGCGGGCCGAGCTGTGTTCGAGCTGAACGAGGGCGCGCATCACGACCATCTCGTGTGCCTGACGTGCGGGCGCGTCGAGGAGTTTGTCGATGCGGAAATCGAAAAGCGCCAGCAGAAAATCGCCGCCGAGCGCGGCTTTCGCCTGCACGACCACGCGCTCGCGTTGTACGGCGACTGCATCAAGCCGGACTGCCCGCATCGGCCGAGGTAGCAGCGTCGCGCAGCGGGCAGCGCAGGTCGCGCAAGCGCGGCTGCACCCCGCGGCGCGGGAGCCGGCAACGCTTGCGTTCGGCAGGGGCTTGCCTCGCGTCGGCTCGCGGTGCCCGCCCGGGCGCTGAGCGATCGGCGGTCCGGGCCTCGCTACCCGGCGAGCATCTCGCGCGCGTGTTTGCGCGTCGTGTCCGTGATTTCGATGCCGCCCAACATGCGCGCCAGTTCGTCGACGCGCGTCTTGCGGTCGAGCGCAGCGATGCGCGACACGGGCTTTCCTGCGCTGTCGGCGACCTTGGACACGACCAGATGCTGGTCGCCGCGCGCGGCCACCTGCGGCAGGTGCGTGACGCATAGCACCTGCCGCATCTGACCGAGCTGCTTGAGCAGCCGACCGACGGTGTCGGCGACCGCGCCGCCGATGCCGGCGTCGACCTCGTCGAAGATCAGCGTGGCCACCGGCGTGGCCGTGGCGGCGATCACCGAAATCGCGAGGCTGATGCGCGCCAGTTCGCCGCCCGAGGCGACCCGGGCGAGCGGTTTCGGCGCCACGCCGGCGTGCCCGGCGACGAGGAAGTCGGCGCGTTCCAGTCCACCCGCGGCCGGTTCCGCCTCGTGCAGCGCGACCTCGAAGCGGCCGCCGGCCATCGCGAGGTCCTGCATCGCGCGCGTGACCTCTGCGCCCATGCGTTTGGCCGCGGCCTTGCGGGCCTGCGAGAGCTTCCTCGCCACCGCCATGTAGGCGTCCAGCGTCTCGGCCTCACGCCGGCGCAGCGCATCGAGATCGCTTGCCGCCGACAGCGCCGCGAGTTTCTCGCGCGAAATCTTCAGCAGCGCCGGCAGCGCGCCCGGCGCGCACTTGAACTTGCGCGCGGCCGAATGCAGCGCCGAGACGCGGGCCTCGACATCGGCGAGCCGCGCGCCGTCCAGCTCGGTCTTTGCCAGGTAGCGGTGCAACTCCGAGACCGCCTCGTCGACCTGGATGCGCGCCGCTTCGAGCGCGCCGAGCACGGTCTGCAGGCGCGCGTCGTACTGCGCGAGCTGCCCGAGTCGGGCGGCGACCGTGTCGATGCGCGTCAGCGCCGAGTCGTCCGCCTCGGACAGCGCGTCGACCGCGGCCTGCGCGCCTTCGAGCAGGTTCGCCGCGTGCGCGAGTCGCTTGTGCTCGGACTCGACCTGCTCCCATTCGCCGTCGGCCGGCGCGATTTCGCCCAGCTCCTCGACGATCCAGCGCAGCCGGTCCTGTTCGGCCGCCGCGCTGGCGGCCATCGTTTCCGCGTCCTCGCGCGCCTTGACCGCGGCGCGGTGCGCGGAAAACGCCGCAGCGACCTCGCGCGCCAACTGCGTGTGGCCGCCGTGCTCGTCGAGCAGCGTGAGCTGCGCCGACGGTTTCAGCAGCGACTGGTGCGCGTGCTGGCCGTGCACGTCGACGAGGCGCTCGCCGAGCGCGCGCAGCTGCGCCAGCGTGGCGGGCGTGCCGTTGATGAACGCCTTGCTGCGCCCGCCGGCATCGACGGTCCGCCGCACCAGCAGCGCGTCGTCTTCGGACGCCAGGTCGTTGTCGGCGAGCCACGCGGCGATTTCGGGCGCGATGCGGAACTCGGCCGCGATGTCGGCGCGTGTCGCGCCTTCGCGCACGACGTCCGCGTCCGCGCGCTCGCCAAGCGCGAGCAGCAGCGCGTCGATCAGGATCGACTTGCCTGCGCCCGTCTCGCCGGTGAGCACCGTGAACCCCGGCCCGAACTCCAGGTCGAGTTCGTCGACGATGACGAAATTGCGGATCGAGAGGGAGAGCAGCATGCGTAAAGCAGGATCAAGGGTTTATTGAGAGTTACGCAGGCTCGTGACACCGCGACCCCGCAAGTTCATTTTGCCCGTTCGGGCAACGGGTCCGTCATCCCGAGCAGCGCGAGGGATCCCTGTGTCGCGCGCGGCGGAGATTCCGAGCGCCGGGCTTGGAATGACTCCCCATCGTCATCCCGAGCGAACGCGAGGGATCCCGGCGTTGCGTGCGGCGGAGATTCCTCGCCTGCGGCTCGGAATGACAATGGCGGCGCTGCGGCTCGGAACGACATGCGGGGGCTTTGCGGTGCGCAAAGACGTAGCCAAGCCGGGGCGCAATGACGCTGGCTTGTCATCCCGAGCAACGCGAGGGATCCCGGCGTTGCGTGCGGCGCAGATTCCTCGCCTGCGGCTCGGAATGACAACGGCGGCGATGCGGCTCGGAATGACGAAGGGCGACGGATGCGAGCGCCAGAAGGTCGGCGGTGTCGCGAAGATTCGTAATGCTCGAGCGTCGGCCACGGCATGCGAGGGCGCATCGCGCGGAGGGCAACCGGCCAAATTCTGAGTCCCAAATCCCGAATCCTTGCTAACCCCGCCCGTGTGCCTCCGACGGCATCACGTTCCAGTGCAGCTTCTGGCGCAGCATCGCGAAGTAGTTGTAGCCGACCGGATGCAGCAGCGTGGTGACCAGTCGGCTCCGGCGGACGCGGACCACGTCGCCGGGCGCGAGCGACGAGAACGCCTGCATGTCGAAGTGCGCGGATGCCTCGCGCACGTCGGTGATCTCGATCTCGATGGCGCAGGTATCGGGCAGCGCGATCGGGCGGTTGGACAGCGTCTGCGGCGCGACCGGCACCAGCACGAAGCCGGCGAGCGACGGATGCAGGATCGGTCCGCTGGCCGACAGCGCGTAGGCGGTCGACCCGGTCGGCGTGGCGAGGATCAGGCCGTCGGCGCGCTGGTTGTACATCGTGACGCCGTCGACCCGCACGGTGAACTCGACCATGCCGCCGGTGACGCCGCGCGCGACGACGACGTCATTCAACGCGACCGCGCGGTACGTGACGGTGCCGGCGCGCAGCACTTCGGCGTCGAGCATGCTGCGCTGGTCCGTTTCGTATCGGCCGGCGAGCATCGCTGCGAGCACTTCGCGGATCTGCTCGCGCGACACGTCGGTGATGAAGCCGAGACGGCCGTGGTTGATGCCGATCAGCGGAATCCGGAACGGCGCCAGCTCGCGCGCCACGCCGAGCATCGTGCCGTCGCCGCCGAGCACGATCGCGACGTCCGCCTTCGCGCCGATGTCCGGCAGCCGGTAGGCGGCGTAGCGCGCGCCGTCGGCGCCAAGCAGCGCGCAGGTCGCCGCTTCGAACAGCACCTGTTGACCGGCCGCCTCGACGGTCTGCGCGATCTCGAGCAGCACCGGGCGGATGTCTTCCGCCCGCGGTTTACCGAAGATCGCCACATGACGGAAGGGCCGCGCCATGGGAGCGCACTGTACCAAGAGAATCAGTAAGCTAGCGCATGAGGCTGACTGCGTCCGCCCTTTTGGAACCTCATATGCGAGACACCCTGGACGAACGCGCGCGCCTGCTGCTGAAGGCGCTGATCGAACGCTATATCGCGGAGGGTCAGCCCGTCGGCTCGCGCGCGCTGTCGAAGATCTCCGGGCTGGAGCTTTCGCCGGCGACGATCCGCAACGTGATGGCGGACCTCGAGGAGATGGGCTTCGTGGCGAGCCCGCACACCTCGGCCGGGCGCGTGCCGACCCCCCGCGGGTACCGTTTCTTTGTCGACACGCTGCTGACGGTGCAGCCGATCGAGGAGCAGCAAGCGCAGATCATCCAGGGCCAGCTGCAGGTGGCGGAGCCGCAGCGCGCGATCCAGACGGCGGCGCAACTGCTGTCGCAGCTTTCGCAGTTCGCCGGCGTCGTGGTGACGCAGCGCCGCGCGTCGACCTTCCGCCAGGTCGAGTTCCTGCGACTGTCGGAAAAGCGCGTGCTGATGATCATCGTCACGCCGGAGGGCGACGTACAGAACCGCATCCTGCTGACCGAGCACGGATACACGCAGGCGCAGCTGCTCGAGGCCGCCAACCTGCTGAACGAACACTTTGCCGGACTGAGCTTCGACGAGGCGCGCCGCCGGCTGCACGGCGAACTTCAGGCGCTGCGCGCGGAGATCGCGCAGCTGATGGAGGCCGCGGTGCAGGCCGGCAGCGAGGCCGTCGAACAGAAGGATCCGGTCGTCATTTCGGGCGAGCGCAACCTGCTCGGCGTCAGCGATCTGGCCGCCGACCTCGGCAAGCTGCGCGCGGCGTTCGACCTGTTCGAACACAAGACGCGGCTGCTGCAGCTTCTCGACGTCACGAGCCGCGCGCACGGCGTGCAGATCTACATCGGTGGCGAGTCGCAGACCGTTCCGCTCGACGACATGAGCCTCGTCGTCGCGCCGTACGAGGTCGACGGCCAGGTCGTCGGCACCGTGGGCGTCATCGGTCCCACGCGGATGGCCTACGAGCGTGTGATCCCGATCGTCGACGTCACCGCCAAGCTGCTGTCGCACGCGTTATCGCGCGAGTGAGGGCGATCAGTTCCGCACCGCGATCCGGCGCGCGGTGAAGACCCCGCCGGCACCGAAGTAGCCAGTGACCTCGACGTCGCGCCCGGTGAGCGACTCAGGCGCAAGCGGCGCGACGAACAGCGTCGTTTCGGTCCACACGACCGCGATCGTCGCGCCGGCCGCCGGCGTCAGCGTGAACCTGCGGCTGGTCACATCGACATTGTCCGCGCGTCCCCTGCGTTCGACCACGGCGCCCGTGCCGGGCTCGGGACGGCAGTTCACCCGCGAGGCGACGGCGCGGCCGCCTTGCAGGCTGCCTTCGATTTCGACGTACAGATCGGCGGCGAGTCCCGTCGCCGGGCAGGCCGTCAGGCGCGCAGCCGCGGCGTCGACCCGCACGCCGCGGACCCGGAAATCGGCCGCACCGGCGAAGTCGGTGATCGTACCCGCGAGCTCGATCTCGATGTCGCCGGCGCCCGGACGGCGGATCTTGACCTTCGAGGCGAGCAGCACACCGTCGCTGCCGAAAAGGCCCTTGACCACGGCGTAATTGCCGTCGGCAAGCATTTGCGAGGCGGGCTCGATCGTCGCGGCGCGTGCGTCCACGGCGATGTCGCCGATCTCGAAGCGGGCATTGGCCGCGTCGTAGCGGCTGACCGGGCCCGCGATTTGCGCCTCGCGGCCCGGGCTCGCACGCTCGCGGATACGGACGAAGCGCGCCTGCAGCGTCGGGCCGGCGCCCAGCGGCGCGTCGCCCCATACGACGACCGACGTGCCGTTGGCCAGCGTCCGGTTGGCCGGCACGATCAGCGCCGCATCGGCGGCGACGGCGAGATCGCCGAGGCGGAAGCGGCGCGTCGCCGGATCGTAGTCCTGCATTCGGCCGGCGACGCGAATCCGGCCGGCCGGCAGGGCCGCGCGCTTTTCGATGCGCGAGGCGAGCAGGACACTGCGTCCGGCCGCGGCATCGAAGCGCGGCACGCCGTGGATTTCGACGATGTCGCCGGAGGTCAATGCGGCAAGATCCACCACGCCGTCGAGCAGCGTCACCGGGCCCGCGAGCGGATCCGCATTCGCGCGGACCGTCTGGCCGGCGACCGTCAATTCCCCCGCGGACGCGTCGACCGAGGCGATCGGGCCGATCGCCTCGGCCTCGATCCGGATCCGCCGGGCGGCATCGGGTTGCGCGTACTCGAGCTCGACGCGCTGGCCCAGTTTCAGATCGGCCAGCTCGGTCGGTGCGCCGGGATCGATCTCGACCTCGATCCTCGCCGCCCGGTCGTCCCAGGGCGTACCGTCGACGATCACGCTGCCGAATCCGGTCGTCGTTCCGATCACGATTCCGGTGCCGCCTTCGCCGACGCCGCCGCTGGCGAGTTGCTCGTTGCCGCCGCATGCGGCGAGCCCGAGTGCCGCGCCGAGAAAAGCCACGATCAGTCGCAGGTTCGGTTTCATCGTTGGTCCTGCCGTCGGTCGCTCACCCGTCGCCTTCGGCCGACGGCGGCGCCGGCTCCGAATAGAAGTAGATGCCGAAACGCATGCGCCGGTTCGCCCGATCCGCCGGCGCAGCGGCATCGGTTTCGACGCATTTGGCGGCGGCTTCGTACATGCGTCTGGCCGCATCCGCCCAGATCTGCCGCGCGAGCCGGTCGAGCGCTTCGATGGAGGCTTCGGTCAAACCGTCGGCGAAGGTCGCACGCTCCAGGAAACGCGGCGGCTGCTCTTTGCCTGCGCGCAACAGGTTGTCGGCGCTCGCGGCCGCATGGTCGCGCAGGTTGGCGCCAAAGTAGTGAGCGAGGTCGGCGAACGCCTCGGTCGGAACGAAGGCCTCGGCCTTCAGCCGCGCTGTGTCGCCCTCGACCGCCGCGAGGTTGATCCGCACGAGCTCGTCGAGGATCGAGCGGGGGTGGAAGTCCTTCGAGATCGACCAGGTGAGCGACTCGAACGACGGCTCGTCCGGTGTGCGCGAACGCAGCGGCAGCGGGCGCGGCGCGCCGTCGGCTCCGACGTAGTTCGCGTCGCGGCTCCACTTCGCGAACACCAGCGACGCCATCGACAGCGTGCGGTTGCCGCTGGGTTTCAGCCTCCCGCGTTCGGTGAACGTGCGCACGTCCTTGCGGTGAACGCCTGAACGCAGGGCGAGCGCGGAGTCCGAGGGCTTCTTCCCGGTCTGCGCGAGTTCCGCCCGCGCCGCTTCGAGAAAGACCTGCTTCAATGCATGGGCGAACTGCGGATAGGTCACGCTGTGCGCGATCAGCGCGCGTACCAGCGGCGCCATGATCGTCAGCGATTCGCCAAGCAGGACGTCGGCGCGAGACGGCTGGGCAGGCGGAGTCAAGGTGTCAAAGGCTTCAGGACGTCGGCGGGATTATTTCCCCGCCGCCGTGATCGCGCAAACATGGCATGGCATGTGCGTACCGGTAAAGGGGTCGTCCGATCGCACGGACGGCGCGAGTTGCCGCCCGACGGCGGCATTCGGGGGTACGGACGGCGGGCGATAACATGCGGCCGTCACCCGGATCCGTCATGTCCTACCTTCAGCAGCCCCCGTATATCCACGGCACACCCGGGCGCACCGCGGTATTGCTGGTCAACCTCGGGACGCCGGAAGCGCCGACGACCGGCGCCGTACGCACCTATCTGCGCGAATTCCTGTCCGATCCGCGTGTCGTCGAAATCCCGCGGCTGCTGTGGTGGCCGATCCTGTACGGGCTCGTGCTGACCGTGCGCCCGCGCAAGTCGGCGGCCAAGTACGCGGCGATCTGGACGCCGCGCGGTTCGCCGCTGAAGCTGCACTCGGAGCAGCAGGCGCTGCTGCTGCGCGGCTGGCTCGGCGAGCGCGGGGTCGACGTCGATGTGCGCTTGGCGATGCGCTATGGGCAGCCGTCGATCGAATCGGTGCTCGCCGAGCTGCGCGCTGCGCAGACGGAGCGCCTTCTCGTGCTGCCGCTGTACCCGCAGTACTCGGCCAGTACGACCGCGTCCGTGTTCGACGCCGTCAATGCGGTGCTCGCGCGCACGCGCAACGTGCCCGAGGTGCGCACGATCCGGCATTTCCACGACGATCCCGGTTACATCGACGCGCTGAAGCACAGCGTGCTCGCGCATTGGCGCAAACACGGCCGGGCGCCGGACGAAGGCGGCAAGCTCGTGATGAGCTTCCACGGCGTGCCCAGGCGTGCGCTGGAATTGGGCGACCCGTATCACTGCGAATGCCAGAAGACCGGACGTCTGCTCGCCGAAGCGCTCGGACTGGCCCGAGACGAGTACCTGGTGACTTTCCAGTCGCGCTTCGGGCGCGCCGAATGGTTGCAGCCGTACACCGCGGCGACGCTGGAATCGCTTGCCCAGCGTGGCACGGCGCGCGTCGACGTGATCTGCCCGGGCTTCGTGGCCGATTGTCTCGAGACGCTCGAGGAGATCGCGCAGGAGGGAAAGCAGACATTCCTGTCGGCCGGCGGCAAGCAGTTTCATTACATCGCCTGCCTGAACGACCGCCCTGACTTCATTCACGCGCTGGCCGACCTGGTTGCCCGCCACCTGCAGGGATGGCCGGTGGCGCGTGCCGATCGCGCGCTGCGCGAAGCCGAAGCGGAGAAAAGCCGCGCACACGCTCGTCTTCTCGGCGCCGAGCGATAACCCGCTTGCGGGCAAGCGCGGGGCGAGAGCAATCGGGCGTTTGCGGTGTCGGACGCTTGCCGAACGCTCGATGGATCGGTGGCGGTTGATCGTCGGCGAGGTCGCCGGTGGCGTCGGAGGATTCCGAGCTGCGCCGCGCGGGCTGCGGCGCTCGGGGCGCGTTGCGACTCGTGCGCCCGCTAGTTGCCGCGCTTCAGTGCGTGACCTTCGACGCGTACACGGTCGCCGACGGCGAAGCTGCCGGCAGACGGCCTGACGATGCGTACCGAGCCGTCGCTCATCCGAACTTCGAGCACGCGGTCAGGTTGCGCGCCGGCCGCGGCCGGCTCGGCCGCCCGAATCGGCCCGATCGAGACGATTTCGCCACAGTCGGCACAGGAACCAGGCGCGGCCATCGCCCGCGGCGCGGCGGCCGGGCGCGATTGCGGCGGCTCCCGCGTATTTCCGATGTTGACCGCGATGATCGCCGCGACGGCGACGATCGCCACCAGCGCGAGCGGCGTTTGACTCAGGAAGGTGTCGCGCGCGGCGGGACGGCGCGATGCGTCCTGAAGCGTGACGGTCTGAGTATCCGGAAACGCGGTCATGGCGGCCGCATTCTCACGGCAGCGCTACAGCGGACGAAAGATCATCCGATCACGTGTTCCGGCGAGAACGCTTGCCTTAGGCGGCCTCGCGTACGGCGGCAAAAAGAACGGCAGCCGCGGGCCGCCATTCGTTGTGTTCGTGCGACAACGGCAGGTCAGGCGCCTCCGTGGTCCGCGGGCGCCGGCGGCTGATGCTCGACGACCGGACGGCCGTCGTGCAGGAGCAGGGCGTCGCCTCGTAGACGCACGGCGTTGCCCACGCGCAGTTCGGGCGGCGCGCTACGGCTGACGGTACGCACTTGTCCGTCGTCCATGCGGATGTCGATTTCGTAACGGGTCGTCGTGCGGACGCGCTTCTCGATCTGATGACCGGCGACAGCTCCGCCGATCGCGCCGAGAATGCGCGCTGCGTCGCGGCCGCTGCCTTTGCCGATCTGGTTGCCGATCACGCCGCCGACGACGCCGCCGGCGATTGCACCCACACCATTCGCGCTGCCTGGCGTTCGGACTTCGCGAATGGCGACGACGACGCCGCAGTCGTCACAGGGCGGGGTCGCCGGCGGCGCAGGCGACACCTCGGTAGGCAGCGTCGACGGCGCGGGAGTTGCGACCGCCACCGGCGCGGGCGCGACGTTCGTCGCGCGTTTCGCCGCCGGCCGTTTCGATACGGGCGGCGGTGCGCCGGCGGCCGGCGGCTGCGCGTGTTCGGCGACCACCGGCGCCTGCGGGGCCGGCGCCGTTTGGACGACGGCCTGTTCGGCACCCGCGAGATGGCGAGCGGAGACATGGCCGTTGATCAGTGCGATGGCAGCCAGTGCGCTCACGCCGATGACGGCGAGCGCGGCCGCAACGAGCAGCGGGTGCAGTTTCGTCGTCGTGTGCGATTCGTGCGCAGGTGCGTCGTTCACGGTGGGCTCCTGTACGTGATGGACCTGCGCGTATCAACGCGTTACCCGGCAACGGTGGCGACGACCGCGGCCTCGGCTGTGTAACGAGTTGTTGAGGCGGGTTGGCCTTGAAATCGGGGTGGACGCCCCCAATGTCGCCCATGCTGTTGATTTGCTTGCCCAAACCGAGAAATACGGAGGAACCATGGCGCAACCGGAGCGGACTCCGGAAGTCGAACGTAGGGACGGCGCGACGGTCGAGGGGGGCCAGGAGGCGCCTGCTTTGCCATCGGCCAGCGTGACCGAGGTCGAGCAGGAGCTGCAGGCCGCGCTCGCCAAGGCGAACGAGAACTACGACCTGTACCTGCGCGCAAAGGCCGAGGCGGAGAACATCCGGCGGCGTGCGCAGGAAGACATCGCCAAGGCGCATCGATTCGCCGTCGAGTCTTTTGCGCAGGAGCTCGTTCCGGTCATGGACAGCCTGGAAAAGGCGCTCGAGACCGAAAACGCCACGGTCGAGTCCCTGCGTCAAGGCGTTGAGCTGACGCTGCGGCAGCTCAAGTCCGCCTTCGACAAGGCCCGGCTCACGGAAATCAACCCGAAAGGCGAGAAGTTCGACCCGCACCGGCATCAGGCGATCTCGACGGTTCCGGCAGCGGAAGGCTCGCCGCCCAACCACGTCGTGTCCGTCCTGCAGAAGGGCTGGATGATCGCCGAGCGCGTGCTGCGGCCCGCGCTGGTGACGGTCGCCCAGGGCGACGGCTCGGCGGCGGTACGCGGCGACGGCGCTTGAAAGCGGTGCAGCGCAGCCTCAAGTAGGCGATAGTTCGATTTACCGGCAGTTTGCGGATTCAGCAGAGGGGATTATGGGAAAGATCATCGGCATCGACCTTGGCACGACGAACTCGTGCGTGGCCGTGATGGAGGGTGGCCAGGTCAAGGTCATCGAAAACAGCGAAGGCTCCCGCACCACGCCTTCGGTCGTCGCCTACATGGAGGATGGTGAGATTCTGGTGGGCGCGCCGGCCAAGCGGCAGGCGGTCACGAACGCCAAGAACACCCTGTACGCCGTCAAGCGGCTGATCGGGCGGCGGTTCGAGGAGAAGGAAGTCCAGAAAGACATCCACCTGATGCCGTACAAGATCGTGCGTGCGCCCAACGGCGACGCGTGGATCGAGGTGCGCGGCAAACAGATCGCGCCGCAGCAGGTCTCCGCCGAAGTGCTGCGCAAGATGAAGAAGACCGCCGAGGACTATCTCGGCGAGCCGGTGACCGAGGCCGTCATCACGGTGCCGGCTTACTTCAACGACAGCCAGCGGCAGGCGACCAAGGATGCTGGCCGCATCGCGGGGCTGGAAGTCAAGCGCATCATCAACGAGCCGACCGCGGCCGCGCTTGCGTTCGGCCTGGACAAGGCCGGCAAGGGTGACCGCAAGATCGCGGTCTATGACCTGGGCGGCGGGACGTTCGACATCTCGATCATCGAGATCGCCGACGTCGAAGGCGAAAAGCAGTTCGAAGTGCTGTCCACCAACGGCGACACCTTCCTGGGCGGCGAGGACTTCGACCAGCGCATCATCGACTACGTCGTCACCGAGTTCAAGAAAGAGGCCGGTGTCGACCTGGCCAAGGACGTGCTCGCGCTGCAGCGTCTGAAGGACGCGGCCGAGAAGGCCAAGATCGAGCTGTCGTCGAGCCAGCAGACCGAGATCAACCTACCGTACATCACGGCGGACGCCTCGGGTCCGAAACACCTGAACATGAAGCTCACGCGCGCCAAGCTCGAGGCGCTGGTGGAGGACCTGATCGAGCGCACGATCGAACCGTGCCGCTTGGCGATCAAGGATGCCGGAATCAAGGTCAGCGACATTCAAGACGTGATCCTGGTCGGCGGCCAGACGCGCATGCCGAAGGTGCAGGAGAAGGTGCGCGAGTTCTTCGGCCGCGAGCCGCGCAAGGACGTCAACCCGGACGAGGCGGTCGCGATCGGTGCGGCGATCCAGGGCGCGGTGCTTTCGGGCGAGCGCAAGGACGTGCTGCTGCTCGACGTCACGCCGCTGACGCTGGGCATCGAAACGCTCGGCGGCGTGATGACGCCGATGATCAAGCGCAACACGACGATCCCGACCAAGTACTCGCAGGTGTTCTCCACCGCCGACGACAACCAGCCGGCGGTGACGATCAAGGTGTATCAGGGCGAGCGCGAGATGGCCAGCGGCAACAAGCTGCTGGGCGAGTTCAATCTCGAGGGCATTCCGCCCGCGCCGCGCGGCGTGCCGCAGATCGAGGTCACGTTCGACATCGACGCCAACGGGATCCTGCATGTGTCGGCGCGCGACAAGGCCACCGGCAAGGAGAACAAGATCACGATCAAGGCCAACTCGGGCCTGACCGAGGAGGAGATCCAGCGCATGGTGCGCGATGCCGAGGCGAACAAGGCCGAGGACCATCGCCGCTTCGAGCTCGCGCAGGCGCGCAACACGGCCGACGCGGCCCTGCACGCGACGAAGAAAGCGCTCGCCGAGTACGGCGACAAGATCGAAGCCGGCGAAAAGGCGAAAGTCGAGACCGCGCTCAAGGAGCTCGAGGAAGCGCTGAAGGGCGACGACAAGACCGCGATCGAAGCGAGAACGCAGGCGCTGATGGCGGCCTCGCAGAAGCTCGGCGAGAAAATGTATGCGAGCATGCAGGGGGCCGAAGCCGCGGCGGCAGGATCTGCCGGCGCTGCCGCAGGCGGACCCGAAGCCGGGTCGGCGAAGAACGATGACGTCGTCGACGCCGACTACAAGGAGGTCAAGCGCGGCTGAAGCCTCGCATGACCTGCCTGGCGCCGAGTTCGAGCGGACGAGAGACCTTCGCCGCCCGGCTCGGCGTTCTTGCGTTGTAAAGTCCTGAATCGACGATGGCCAAACGCGACTACTACGACGTTCTCGGCGTTGCGAAGGACGCCTCCGAAGAGCAGATCAAGAAGGCGTATCGCAAGCTGGCGATGAAATACCACCCTGACCGCAATCAGGGAAAGGATGGCGTCGCGTCGAAAGAAGCCGAGGAGCGGTTCAAGGAAGTCAAGGAGGCGTACGAGATCCTGTCGGATGCCTCGAAGCGCGCGGCCTACGATCGCTTCGGGCATGCCGGCGTGGATGCCGGCGCGGCGGCTGGCGGCTTTGGCGGCGCGCAGGGTTTCGGCAGCTTCGCCGACGCCTTCGGCGACATTTTCGGCGATATCTTCGGCGCCAGGACGGGCGGCGGACGCAGCGGCGCCTATCGCGGCGCGGACCTCCGTTACAACATGAAGATCACGCTCGAACAGGCGGCGCGCGGATTCACGACCGACATCCGTGTGCCGAGCTGGGAGAACTGCGAAACCTGCGACGGCAGCGGCGCCAAACCCGGCACCAGGCCGCGCACGTGCGCGACCTGCGGCGGCAGTGGTGCGGTTCGGATCACGCAGGGCTTCTTCTCGATCCAGCAGACGTGCCCGACCTGTCACGGCAGCGGCCGGGTGATCGCCGAACCCTGCGCCGCATGCGGCGGCGCGGGCCGGATCAAGAAGAGCAAGGTGCTCGAGGTCAACATCCCGGCCGGGATCGACGAGGGCCAGCGGATCCGGCTCGCCGGCAAGGGCGAACCCGGCATGAACGGCGGCCCGCCGGGCGATCTGTACGTCGAGATCCGCATCAAGCCGCATGAGGTGTTCCAGCGCGACGGCGACGACCTGCACTGCGAGGTACCGGTGTCGATCGTCACCGCCGCGCTCGGCGGCGAAGTCGAGGTCGCCACGCTCGACGGCAAGGTAAGCCTGACGATCCCCGAGGGCACGCAGACGGGCAAGACCTTCCGGTTGCGCGGCAAAGGCATCAAGGGCGTGCGCTCGAGCTACCCGGGCGACCTGTACTGCCACATCGTCGTCGAAACGCCGGTGCGGCTCACAGACAAGCAGAAGAAGCTGCTGCGCGACTTCGGCGCCTCGCTGCACGAAGGCGGATCCAAGCACTCCCCGAAAACCAAGGGCTTCATGGACAAGATGAAGGGCTTCTTCACGACCGAGTGAAGAAGCGCTTCATCTTGCGTCGAAGGCTAACTTCGGCGAAGCGGAAGTTAAGGTGGCGTAGCCACCGGCCGAAGACACAAGATGAGCGCGCGCAGCGCGCTGCTTCACGACCGAGTGAAGAAGCGCTTCATCTTGCGTCGAAGGCTAACTTCGGCGAAGCGGAAGTTAAGGTGGCGTAGCCACCGGCCGCACACGTGGCGCCCGGCAGCCGCAGACGAACGCGGCGCGACGGATCAATTCGTCGCGCACGACTCCCGCTTCGCCGCGACCCGCGCGAGCAGCTCGCGCATTCGGCGCCAGTGGCTGCCTTCCCAGTAGATGCGCCGGCAGCCCGCACACGTCTTGAAGTGCGTGTAGGCCTGCGCGACTGTTTCCGGCAGCCGGTGCCGGACCTCGTCCTTGCCCGTTTCGGCTAGCGGCAGATTGCAGTGCAGGCACAGCGTGAACGGCGCCATGCTCGATGCGAGCTGCAGGCGCTCGACGACTTCGGCGAGCTGCGCCGGGGGGTTCAGCGCGCGGACGTAGCAGCCGTGCGTGACGTCGCGGCATTTGAGCAGCGCGCGGTCGCGCGTCAGGATCACGCGCGATTCGGTCGCTGCGATCATGCGGATCGTCTCGTCGGCGTACGCGTTGTCGTGCAGCGTGTCGAATCCGACCATGCGCGGCAGCCGCGCGAGCGCGCCCAGATGCGCGTCGGCGACGAAGCGCGGCTCGCGCAGCGGTCGCGCACGCACGCGCACCAGCGGCGCGACGTCGAACGCCTCGAACACCGGATAGACGCTGACGCGGTCGCCGTCGCGAAGCCGGTACGAGAGGTCGCCCGAGTGCCCGTCGACGAGGATCAGCTCGACCTCGGTGTGCGGAACGCCGACCGCCTCGATCGCGTTCTTCACCGTCGCCGCGCGCCCGAACTCGTAGTCGAACTCGCGCTTGCGCCGCGCCGGCACGAGGTGCTCCGCTGGCCGGGCGTCGCGCGCACCCGAAGGGATCGTCGGCCCCGGTCAGCGGCTTGCCTTGCGCGCCTGCCGGCCGAGGTGAAGCGCCGAGTAGACCAGCAGCGCCGCCAGCAGCAGGCTGAGCAGGCGCACGTCGATCCAGCCGAGCGCGCGCACACCGAGCGCTGCGCCGGCGACGCTGCCGCCACCCATCCACAGCAGCAGCCGCGCGTTGGCGGTCCACAGCGACCAGTCGCCGCGCGCCTGGCGCCAGCGCGACAGCGACACCAGGAGCGTCGGCAGGCTCACCGCCAGCGACAGGGTGCCGGCGACCTTGGTGTCCACGGCATACAGCAGGATCAGCGTCGGGATCAGCAGTTCGCCGCCCGCCACACCGAGCAGGCTGGCAACGATGCCGATGGCCAGCCCGGCGACGAGGGCGGCCAGCAGCCGCGCCAGTGGCGGCAGCGACAGGCGCAGGCCGCCGCCGGGATCGAGCGCGTGCGAGGCCATCACCAGCGCCAGCGCCAGCAGCAGCGCGGCGACCACCGACGTCAGCGCCGCCGCGGACAGGCGCCGGCCGATGGCCACGCCGATCGAGGCGCCGGCCAGGGTACCGGCGGTCAGCGTGAGCACTGCCGGCATGTGCTCGAGCAGCGGCGCCGCGCCGCCGCCGGCGATGCGGAACGCGAGCGAGAAGGCGACCGTGACCAGGCTCAGCGCCACGTTCAGCCCGATCGCATCGCGCGTCGCGTAGGCAAACAGCGCCACCAGCAGCGGCAGCCGGAACTCGGCGCCGCCAAGACCGATCAACCCGCCGAGGGTTCCGACGGCGAAGCCGGCGAAAAAAGCGAGGGCTGCGCGGGGCCGGGTCGCGCCGCGGCTGGCGGAAGGCGGCGAAGCGGGCAACGGCTTTCCTATATTTTTCGGGAAATAGGATAGACTTCCTCTCGATCGGTCGCAAACGCGCACCTTCGCGGGCAATGCAGCGGCAAGTCGGCAGGCGCGTCGGGCGCAGGAGCGAGTCATGAGGCACTTTTGCAGGGCGGTGGGGCTCGTCTTCGGGTTCGCGGCCGCCAGCGCCGTCGCTGGCCAGGAAAGGCCGCCGATCGTCGCCGCGGCCAGCGACCTGAAATTCGCCATCTCCGAGATCGCGGCGCGCTTCGAGGCCGACACCGGCCGCCGAGTGGCGCTGAACTTCGGCTCGTCGGGCAACTTCGCGCGCCAGATCCAGCAGGGCGCGCCTTTCGAGCTGTTCATGTCGGCCGACGAGGACTTCGTGTTCAGGCTGGCCGATGCCGGCTTCACGCGCGATCGCGGCGACCTGTACGCGATCGGCCGAATCGTCCTGTACGCGCCCAAGGGCTCGAAGCTCGCGCTCGACCCGGCGCTGAAGGGCCTGCAGACGGGCTGGGGCGAGGTGCGCAAGTTCGCGATCGCCAACCCGGAGCATGCGCCCTACGGCCGCGCGGCGCAGGAGGCGCTGCGGTCGCTGAAACTGTGGGAGTTCGTCCAGCCCAAGCTCGTGCTCGGCGAGAACATCGCGCAGACCGCGCAGTTCGTCACCACGCGCAGCGCCGAGGCCGGCATCATCGCGCTGTCGCTGGCGCTGGCGCCTGAGGTGGCGCGGCAGGGCGACCACGTGCTGCTGCCGGAAACGCTGCACAATCCGCTGCGCCAGCGCATGGTGCTGACGCGGCGGGCAGGCGAGACCGCGACCTTGTTCTACGAATATCTGAAACAACCGCCGGCGCGCGGCATCCTGAAGAAATACGGGTTCCTGCTGCCGGGCGAATAGGGCCATGCCTGAAACCGCTGCCGCCCGCCGGCGCCGAGGTGCGGGCGCACTCTGAATGGACTGGGACGCCACCCGGATATCACTGCTGCTGGCCACGGCCACCTGCATCGTGCTGCTGCCGTTCGCGGTCTGGCTCGGTCGCCGGCTGGCGGTGCACGAATGGCGCGGCAAGGCACTGGTCGAGGCGGCGCTGGTGCTGCCGCTGCTGCTGCCGCCGACGGTGGTCGGCTTCTATCTGCTGGTGGCGCTCGGCGGCGGCTCGCCGCTCGGCCGGTGGCTCGATCAGGTCGCGGGCCTGCGGCTCGTGTTCACGTTCGAGGGGCTGCTCTTCGCGAGCCTGATCGTCAACCTGCCGTTCATGGTGCAGCCGATCCAGCGCGCCTTCGCGGCGATCCCCAACAGCCTGCGCGAAGCGGCCTGGGTGTCGGGCCTGTCGCGCTGGCAGACGCTGCGCCGGATCGAGTTGCCGCTGGCCTGGCCCGGCATCCTCGGCGGCGTGGCGCTCACGTTCGCGCACACGCTGGGCGAGTTCGGCGTCGTGCTGATGGTCGGCGGCAGCATCGCCGGCGAGACCAAGACGCTGTCGATCGCGATCTACGACCGCGTGCAGGCGTTCGACAACGCCGGCGCCAACCTGATGTCGCTGCTGCTGGTGGCCTTCACGCTGCTGGCGTTGTGGATCGTCTTCGCCACCGGCGAACGCGGCAAACGGCACCTGCAGGAGCGCTGATGCCGGCGCTTTCCGTCCGACTGCGGCAGACCGCGCCGATTCCGCTCGACGCCGGGTTCGACTGCGCGCCCGGCGAGCTGCTCGCGCTGGTGGGGCCCTCCGGCAGCGGCAAGACGACGATCCTGCGCGTGATCGCCGGTCTGGCGCGTTGCCAGCAGGGCCGGGTGGCAATGGACGGCGACGCGTGGTTCGACAGCCGCCACGGCATCGATGTGCCGCCGCAGCGGCGTCGCGTCGGCTTCGTGTTCCAGAACTACGCGCTATTCCCGCACCTGTCGTCGCTTGACAACGTGGCGCTGGCCAGCAGCCGGGCGGATGCCGCAGCGCACGCGCGCGAGATCCTGGCGCGGGTGCGGCTCGATGGCTTGGCGCAGCGCCGGCCGGCGCAGCTCTCCGGCGGCCAGCAGCAGCGCGTGGCCCTGGCGCGGGCGCTGGCGCGCGAGCCGCAGGTGCTGCTGCTGGACGAGCCGTTCTCGGCCGTCGACCAGGCGGTGCGACTTGATCTGTACCAGGAGCTGGCGGAACTGCGCGCCGGGCTGGCCATCCCGATCGTGCTCGTCACGCACGACCTGCAGGAGGCGCAGCGGCTTGCGGACCGCATCGTCGTGCTCGACGCCGGCCGCGTCGTCGCCGCCGGCGCGATCGACGAAGTTCTGGCGCAGCCGGCGGTGGCGAAGCTGATGCCGGGCATCGAGGCGGGCTCGGTGCTGCACTGCCGGGTCAGCGGGCATGAGGATCGCTACGGGTTGACCCTGCTGGAGGTCGATCGCGGCTGCGTCCTGCGCGTTCCTCGCCTCGACGTTGCGGCGGGCGCGGCGGTGCGGGTGCGCATCCCGGCGCGCGACGTGGCGCTGGCGCTGTCGCCGCCGGTGGACGTCAGCACACTGAACCGCCTGCCCGGTGAGCTGCTGCGGCTCGATCCGCTCGATGCGACCCACGTCGACGCGCAGGTGCGCATCGGCGAGGCGGTGCGCCTGCGCGCGCGCCTGACGCGCGAGTCGGCGGAAAGGCTGGCGCTGGCGCCGGGACTGGCGGTGTGGTGCCTGATCAAATCGGTGGCACTGGACCGCGCCACGCTGCTGATGACGGTCGAGCGCGCGGTCAGGCCGGACGCCGCCGCTTCCGCGCCGACCACGGACGCCGGCCGGGGCGAGTCGCCGCATTGAGCTCGCTGATGGCGGCGCCGGTAGCCGCGGCCGCGGCGCGTTCGGCGGCGCGGTACAGCGCGGCCACGCGCAGCCCGAAGGGCGTGACCTCGGTCGCGCCGGCCGTGTTGCGGCCAGGCTGGGTGCTGACCACCGGTTCGCGGAACATCTGGTTCATCGTATCGACCAGCTCCCAGGCGCGCTTGTACGACATTTCCATCGCCCGCGCGGCGGCGGCGATCGAGCGCTCGCGCGCGATGTGCTCGAGCAGCTCGACCTTGCCCGGCCCCAGCCGGCCCGCATCGAAGTCGATGCGCAGGCTCAGCCGCGGCGGCCGCTTGGCCATCAGCTTGCCGTGTAGGCCAGCCGCACGTAGATCGGCGCGTAGGGGGCCGCCTGCGTCAGCTCGATCAGGTTCTCGCGGGCCAGCTCGAGCAGCGCAAGGAAATGCACGATCACGATCGGCGGACCTTTCGCCAGCAGTCGCGCGTCGAACAGATCGCCGAACTCGACGAAGTGCCGGCCCTGCAGCTTGCGCAGCACGATGCTCATGTGCTCGCGCACCGACAGTTCCTCGCGCGCGATGTGATGGTGCGC
>CAZIJU010000005.1:0-29623 GCA_964539745.1 uncultured Burkholderiaceae bacterium
AAAGGACGAAGACGTGCGTATAGTGCCTTGAATTTAATGACACAGTAAGACTAGAGAATCTGCTTGATGTCGCCGAACGCCACCGGTCCGAGGCCGGAGAGGATCAGGCTGACGGTGCCTGCGTTCTGCAGCACGCCCTCGACCTGCCGCACGGTGAGCGCGGTCGCGTCGATTTCCTTGCCCGACGCGGTGGCCTTGATGCTGAACGTGTACTGGCCGGCAGCGGCGCGCGCGCCGGTGTTCGTCGTTCCGTCCCACGCGAAGCGCTGGATGCCCTCTTTCGCGGCGCCGAGCGCGATCTCGCGCACGAGCAGCCCGTTGGCGTCGCGCACCTCGACCTTGACGCTGTCGGCGGGCGCCTGCAGTTCGAAGCCCGCCCGCACGTCGCCTTCGGCGCCGAGCGTCATGCCGCTGCCCGCGACCAGCACGCTGCGTCCGGCGAGCTGCGCAGCCTGCAGCGACTGCAGTTGCGCGAACTGCGCGACCATCTGCGCGACCGTCTCGCTCAGGTTGTTGATGCCGGTCACCGTGTTGATCTGCGCCATCTGGCTGGTGACCTGCGCGTTGTCCAGCGGGTTGAGCGGATCCTGGTTGTTCATCTGCGCGACGAGCAGCTTCAGGAACCGGTCGTTCAGCTCCTTGCTGGCGTTCTTGCCGCCGGTCGTGCCGTACACGCCGGCGTTGCGGTCGATCGCGCTGGTGGCGGTGGTCATCGCATCTCCGATCACGAGCCGAGTTGCAGCGTCTTCTGCAGCAGGGTCTTGGCGGTGTTCATCACGTCGACGTTGGTCTGGTAGCTGCGCGAGGCGGAGATCATGTTGACCATCTCCTCGACGACGTTGACGTTCGGCATCGTCACGTAGCCGTTTTCGTCGGCCAGCGGATGCCGCGGGTCGTGGATGCGGCGCGGCGGGGAGTCGTCCTCGATGACCCGCGCCACGCGCACCCCCGCGCTCGTCGCGTCGCCGTCCTGCATCTGCGTCTGGAAAACGACCTGGCGCGCCTTGTAAGGCTGGCCGTCGGGACCGGCGACGGATTCGGCGTTGGCCAGATTGCTCGCGACCACGTTCAGCCGCTGGCTTTGCGCCGAGACGGCCGAACCCGAAACGTTGAACACTTTGAACAGCGACATGCCGCCCCCGATCGGTTGCTTTTCACACCACCGGAATACCGAGGCACACGGCAACCGCGCTGCACCGTATTCCCCGGGGTCCGTGTCGATTCATCGCCGCTGCGCCGCTACTGTCCGTTGATCGCGGCAAGCAGCGTACGGATCTGGCCATTCAGGAAGCGCAGGCTCGCCTCGTAGCGGACCGTGTTCTCGGCAAAGCTCGCGCGCTCGCGGTCCAGGTCGACCGTGTTGCCGTCGAGCGACGTCTGCAGCGGCGTGCGGTACGGCAGCGCCGGCACCGCCGCCGCGCTGCCGGATGCAGCCAGGTGCGCCGCGCTCGTGCGCACCGGCTGCGCGGCGGCGCGCACCGAGTGCTCGCCGACCGCGGCGACGAGCGCCGAGCGGAAGTCGAAGTCGCGCGCCTTGTAGTTCGGCGTGTCCGCATTGGCGATGTTCGACGCCAGAACGCGGCTGCGCTCCGAACGCAATTTCAGCGCCTCGGCGTGAAAGTCGAACGTGTCGGTCAGGCGGTCGATCATCGCGTTGCCCTGCCCTAAAGCTTTTCCGATGGCTGCCGATTATTCGAGCGAGGGGCCAGGACGATCAGGCGATAAGTCGGGCTGGCGCGCGCCTTCTTCGTGCTTAGGCGCGGCATTCGCTCGCCCAGAATGCGCCGCATGGGTCGCCTGCTCCTCGCCATCTTCCTTTTGTCAGCCGCGCGCCTTTCGCTGGCGCAGCCGGCCGAGCTGGCCGCCGCGGCACGCCGCTTCGTCGAGCAGGAAGCCGCGCGCACGCTCGCCGCAACCGGCGGTCAAGGACGCATCGAGGTCGCCGTCGGGCAACTCGACGGACGCGTGACGCTGGCGCCGTGCGCTCGCACCGAGTTCTTCGTTCCGGGCGGCACGCGGCTATGGGGTCGCGCCCGTATCGGCCTGCGCTGCGTGCAGGGCGCCAACTGGTCGGTGCTGTTGCCGGTCGACGTGCGCATCCATGGGCCGGCACTGGTCGCCGCGCGCCATCTCGCCGCGCTGCAGCCCATCGGCGCCGATGACGTGCACGTGGCCGAAGTCGAATGGACGCGCGAGGCGCACGGTGTGGTCACCGATGCCACGCAACTGGAAAACCGCGTTCCGACGCGCCCGATCGCGCCGGGACAGCCGATTCCGGTCGCCGCGCTGCGCGCGCCGCAGGCCGTGTCGCAGGGCGACGCGGTCAAGGTCGTCGGCACCGGCCGCGGCTTTTCGGTGAGCACCGCAGCGGTGGCGCTGGCCGCGGCGCAAGACGGTCAAACCGTGCGGGTGCGCACCGAAGGGGGCCGCGTGCTGACAGGCACCGCGCGCACGGGCCGCATCGTCGAAGTCGACTTCTGACGGCGCTCGCGCAAAGCCGCGACTCAGGAAACCGGTCACAATGCCGTTGTTGTTCGTCAATGCCGTTGTTATTCGTGCAACCGCGCGCCGATGGGCGCTCTAAAGTCCAGCGCTGCGCTGCCGATTAACCACCGGAATACGTGGATCCGCCTCTTGGAGGGCGTATGAAGATTTCGAGCACATCCGAACCGCTGCGCCCCGACCGCGTTTCGCCGTCGAACCAGGAGGCGCGCGCCGCGGGCGGCCGGCCGGCCGAGCCCGTCCCGGAAGCCGAAAAGGTGCAGCTTTCCGAACTGGCGTCGCGCCTGAACCAGCTCGAAAGCCAGTTCGCGCAGTCCGACGTCGACGTGAAAAAGGTCGACGAAGTGCGCGCCGCGATCGCCGAGGGGCGCTTCAAGGTCAACGCCGAGGCGGTGGCCGACAAGCTGCTGGCGAGCGTGGCCGAGCTGCTCGGCAAGAAGAACTGACCGCCGACCGTGAACGCTTCCGCGCGGGCGTACACAGCCGCAGCGCCGGGTCGCCCGCGCAACCACACGAGCGGGCCGTGCGGCAGCGAGCATCACGGGTTTTTGGAGCGCCCGCGATGAACGCGCGGCAGCCTCCATTCGAGAAGGGTCCTGCCGCGCGGCTGTTTGCGCTGCTGATCGAAGCGCTGCACGAGGAAAGCGACGCGCTGATCGCCAACGACGGGACGCGCATCGCCGCCGCCGCCGGGCGCAAGCAGGCGCTGCTCGACGCGCTCGCGCCGCAGACCCGGGCGCTGCGCGCCGAACTGGCAAACGGTTCGCAGGACATCGAGCGGCTCGCGCGCGAGGCCGCCCAACTGAACGCGCTGAACGCCGAGATTCTCGGCGCGCGAGCGACCGTTGCGCGCGGTCGCGCCGAAGTGCTGCGCCAGGCCGCCGAGGCCGCGCCGCTGTACCGCGCCGACGGCACCGCCGCAGCATCCGCGCCTTCGCCGCATCCGGCCT
The DNA here is from genome assembly GCA_964539745.1 of uncultured Burkholderiaceae bacterium. GTDB lineage: Bacteria > Pseudomonadota > Gammaproteobacteria > Burkholderiales > Burkholderiaceae_F > DSNY01. The sequence goes on from CAZIJU010000005.1 coordinate 3,453, forward strand.
CGCGCGCATAGCGCAGGCTGCGCAGTCGTTCACCGCGATCAAACCAGAGCGCGATCGGCGCGCGTTCCTCGCTGCCGGCTTGCTTTGCATCAACGCGGGCGCGCGGGCCGCCGTCCATCCTTGCAGCGCCTGCTCGCAAAGAGGATGAACGATGGATGCAGCCCTGTTCGATCCGGACTGGCGCGTCGACGATCTGCACTGGCCGGACGACGGTCCGGCGCGCGCGCGGTGGACCTTCCTGATCCGGCACGCGGTGCTCGCGCCGTCGAGCCACAACGCGCAGCCGTGGCGCTTCCGTCTCGAAGGCGAAACGCTCGAGCTGCTCGCCGACCGCACGCGCGCACAGCCGGTGTCCGACCCGTACGATCGCGAGCTCGTGATCTCGTGCGGCGCCGCGCTCGGAACGATGGAGATCGCCGCGTGCGCGCACGGTGTGGCGCTCGAGGTCGACATGGTGCCCGAGCCGCGCAACCGCGATCTGCTCGCCCGCGTGCGCTTCGGCACCGCAGTCGCAGCGGCGCCAGCGCAGGCGGCGCGTCGCCTGTACGCGGCGATTCCGCTGCGCCATACGAACCGGCACCCGTTCGACCCGACGCCGATCGACGGGCCGGAACTGGCCGCATTGCAAGCGCAGGCCGCGCGCTTCGGGATCGAAGTGCGGTTCCTCGTCGACGACGGCCAGAAGCGGCAGATCGCCGAGCTGGTCGCAGAAGGCGACCGCATGCTGGGCCGGCGGCCCGAGTTCCGTCGCGAACTCGCCCGCTGGCTCCACCCGAACGGCCGCATCGTGCGCGACGGCGTGCCCGGGTACGCGCAGGGGATCGGCGCGTTCGCTTCGGTCGTTGGCCCGTTCGTCGTGCGCCACTTCGACTGGGGGCCGATGAAGGCGGCCAACGACGAGCAGCTCGCGCTCGCCTGCGCCGCGCTGGCGGTGCTGGTCGCGCCGGCGGACACGCCGAAGCTGTGGCTTGCCAGCGGCCGCGCGCTCGCGCATTTTCTGCTGGAGGCGACCGCGCGCGGACTGGCGTCGTCGTTCCTGAACCAGGCGATCGAACTGCTGTCGCTACGCCTGCGTCTGGAAGAGGCGCTTGCGCTGCACGGCAAGCCGCAATTGGTGATCCGCCTCGGCCGGCCGCTGCGGCGGGCGCTTCCGACCCCGCGCCGCCCGATCGACGAAGTGATCGAATCGCGCTGACGGCGCAGCCGCACCCCGGATTGGCGGCAGAACGGCCGCGCATTCGGCCCTCGCCAGCCCGATCCGCGACCTCGCGAGCGTCCCGCACGCGCCAGGCGTCGAATGCGATCGCCGCGCCTCGAAGCGGCGGCGGGTGTCGGGACTCAGGCGCCCGCGCCGCGCGCGAGCAGTTGGTCGATCCGGGCCAGCACCGCGGCAGCGTCGATCGGTTTGGTCCAGTAGTCGAGGAACCCCGCGATGCGCGCCTGCGCCACGTGTTCCGGAAAGGCATTCGCCGACAGCGCGATGCACGGAATCGCCGCGGTCGCCGGCCGCGCGCGCAGCTTCGCGCGAACCGCATAGCCGTCGACGTCCGGAAGCTGCATGTCGACGAGCACCACGTCGGGGCGCTCCGCCGCCGCGAGCGCGACCCCCGAGGCGCCGTCGCCCGCCGTCAGCAGCCGCACGTTCGGACGCTGTTCGAGCAGCGCCTGCAGCACGGCCACGTTGATCGGGTTGTCTTCGATGTACAGCACCGTCCCGGCGACGGTCCGTTCGTCCGTTTCGCAGCCGGCGCTCGCATGTTCCTGCGTGCCGTCGGACTGCACGGTGGCGGCCGGGGGAAGCTCGACGCAGAACGTCGAACCCACGCCGACGGCGCTCTGCACGGTCAGCCTGCCCTGCATACGCTCGACGATCGCCTTGGCGAGCGCCAGCCCGATCCCGGTGCCTTCGATCGGCCCGGCCTCCTGCCCGAGGCGCTCGAACGGTACGAACAGGCGCGCGAGGCGGTCGGCGGGGATGCCGATTCCGGTGTCGGTCACGCAGATCGCCGCAGCACCGTCCGCGGTCCGATGCGCGTCGACCGATACCGAGCCGCGTTCGCGGTTGTACTTGATCGCATTCGACAGCAGATTGACCAGCACCTGGCGCAACCGCGTGCGGTCGGCGGCCACCCGCAGCGCGTCGCGCGCCACCGCCCGGCGCACCGTGATGCCGCGCTCGTCGGCCTTTGCCTGCACCAGGGCGATCGCCTCCTGCAGCGCGGCGTCGACGTCGACCGGCTCGATCGACAGCGCGAGCCCGCCCGCCTCGATGCGTGACAGGTCGAGCAGGTCGTTGATCAGCGCGAGCAGGTGTTCGCCGGCTTCCTGGATGCGGGCCACGCGCCCGCGCTGCGTCGTGGTGAGCGGTTCCTTGCGGTCGGCGAGCAGGATTTGCGCGAAGCCGAGCACGGCGTTCAGCGGCGTGCGCAGCTCGTGGCTCATCTGCGACAGGAACTGCGACTTCGCGAGGCTCGCGCGTTCGGCCAGCTCCTTCTCGCGGCGTGCCGTCTCGGCGGCCTTGCGTTCGGTCACGTCCTGCACGGTGCCGCGCGAGCGCAGCGGCACGCCGCGCTCGTTGTAGTCGGTCCGCCCGCGTTCGACCACCCACTTGATGCGCCCGTCGGAAAACAGCAGCCGGTGCTCGATCTCGTACGGCTCGCGGTTGTTGACCGAGTTCCAGTAGGCGGCGTTGACGGCCTCGCGGTCGTCCGGGTGGATGCGCTCGATGAACGCTTCGTAGGTCGCCTTGAACTGGCGCGAATCGATCTCGAAGATGCGGAACACCTCTTCGGACCACAGCAGCACGTTGCTGCGCAAGTCGAGCTCCCAGTTGCCGATCTGCGCCAGGCGCTGCGCCTCCGCGAGTCGCCGTTCGCTCGAGCGCAGGCGCTTCTCGGCGCGCTTGCGCTCGGTGATGTCGTGCTCGATCGCGACGAAGTGCGTGATGCGACCTTCGCCATCGCGGATCGGCTGGATGTTCACCGATACCCAGTACGGCGTTCCGTCCTTGCGGTAGTTCAGCAGCTCGGCGTACTCGATGCCCTCGCCGCGCCCGATCGCATCGTTGATCCGCTGCACGGTCGCCCGGTCGGTCGCGGGCCCGTGCAGGAAGCTCGCCGGCGTGCGGCCGCGGATCTCGTCGATCGTCCAGCCGGTGAGCCGCGTGTACGCGCCGTTGATCCATTCGATCTCGCGCTGCGCGTTGGTGATCACCACCAGCACGCTGGTGTTCTCGATCACGAGCTGCAGCAGTCGCAGAAGACGCTCGATCTCGGGTGTGATCTCGATCATGACCGGCGGCGGCGCAGCGGCCGGCGCATCGGGTGCGGCGGGCGCCGCCTGCGCCGACAGTCGTGGCGCTGCTGTCCCGTCGCCGGTGCGAGCGCCGTCCGCGCCGATGCGCCGGGCGTCGTGACCGTCGACTGAATAGGCGCCCATCGCGAAGACTCCGGGTCGAACGTGGCAGCCGCGCCGGTGCGCCGCCTCAGCGGCGCAGCAGCGCCGCGAGCGCCGGCTCGAACGACCGCACCAGCCGCTCGATGTCCAGCAGGGTCAGCATCCGCTCGGAGCCGCCGCAGCGCACCGAGGCCAGTCCCATGATGCAGCTCGCAGCGGGCGACGCATCATCCGCGGGTGCGGCCCGGATCCGCTCGGGTGCGAACTCCAGTACGTCGCTGACCGAGTCGACCACCGCGCCCAGGACCCGCTCGCCCGCGTTCAGCACGATCACAACGGTGAACGCGTCGTACCGCGCCTTGCCCAGCCCCAACGTCAAGCGCAGATCGACGATTGGAACGATCGTTCCGCGCAGGTCGATCGCGCCCAGGATGTACGCCGGCGCGTCGGCGATGCGCGTCACCGTGCCGTAACCGCGGATCTCCTGAACCTTCAGCATGTCGATGCCGTACTCGGCGGCGCCGAGCCGGAAGGTCAGGTACTCGCCCTTGACGATCGGCGCGCTCCTTGTCGCGCGCGGATCGATAACGGTAGACAACGCAAGATCGCTGGCACCCATGCACGGCTCGGTAGCGGCGTAGTTGCGCAGAATCGCCGATCGCGGAAGGGTCTTAAGAGCCGAATAAAACAGAGCCACAGCACCATATCGGCCGAATGCGTCGCGTGGACGCAGCGCGGCCACGACAGCGCGGGGTCGCTCTGCGGCCGCGCCGGACGCCACTGGCATCGCCGGCGTCGTGCGGTCGGGCCGGCACGGTCGACGTTCGGAGGCCGGACGAGCCTGGAAGGCGGCCTGCGCCCGCCAGCGCCCACGTGCGCCGAATGCGCCGGCGGCACCGCAACCGGGCCACTTCATGAGGCAGCCGCCGTATGCGCGACTCGGCGACCTTCGTCGATCGGTTGAAATGCCCGCGCGGAGGGACCCCGTGCCGCGGCAGGACCGCGCGGGTCCGGGCGATCGTCCGCGCCCGCGCGCTCGAGCGGCGCGCGCGTGTCCGGACGCCCGAGCCTGAAGATCGCCACGGCTTCGGCCAGCCGGTCGGCCTGTGCTTTGACGCTCGCGGCCGCCGCAGCGCTTTGCTCGACCAGCGCCGCATTCTGCTGCGTCATCCGGTCGAGATGGTTCACCGCCTCGTTGACCTGCGCGATGCCCGAACTCTGCTCCAGCGTGGCGCGGGTGATCTCGCCGATCAGCCCGGTCACGCGCTCGACCTGCGCGACGATCTCCCGCATCGTGCGTCCCGCCTCCTCGACCAGCGCGCAGCCGGACTCGACCTTGATCGTGGAGTCCGTAATCAGGGCCTTGATCTCGTGCGCGGCCTGCGCGCTTTTCTGCGCGAGGCTGCGCACTTCGCCGGCCACGACGGCAAAGCCGCGGCCCTGTTCGCCGGCGCGCGCCGCTTCCACAGCCGCGTTCAGCGCCAGGATGTTGGTCTGGAAGGCGATCTCGTCGATCACCGAGATGATCTCCGCGATCCTGCTCGATGCGTCGCTGATCTGCTCCATGCGCTGAACGACGTGCGCAACCACCGTTCCGCCCTTGGCCGCGACTTCGCTGGCCGAGGCGGCGAGCTGATGCGCCTGCCGCGCGGCGTCCGCGTTCTGCCTCACCGTGCCGGTGAGCTGTTCGATCGAAGCGGCCGTCTGTTGCAGATTGCTCGCAGCCTGTTCGGTGCGACCCGACAGGTCCTCGTTGCCGAGCGCGATGTCGCCGGTCGCGTTGCGGATCGCTTCGGCGGCCACACCGATTCCGGAGAGCAGCTCGCGCAGCCGCGCGCGCATCCGCACGATCTCGTCGAGCAGCCTGCCGATCTCGTCGTTGCGTGAATCGATCGCCGCGTCCTCGCGCAGGTCGCCGGCTGCGGTGCGTTCGGCGAGCGCCACCGCCGCGGCCAGCGGCCGGCGGATCCCGCGCAGCAGCCGCCATGCGACAGCGGCCGACAGCGCGATGCCAGCCAACGCGCCTGCCGCAAGCAGCGTCAGCGCGCTGCGCGCGGCCGCGTCGACGCGCGCGTACGTCGCTGCCGTGCGTTCGCCGACCGCCTCGCCGAGCGCGGCGAGCGCATCGAGCATCGCGCCTGCCGCCGGTGCCAGCTCGGCGTCGATGCGCGCCGCGCCTTCGCCCATCTGCAGATCGTCGAGGATCCGCTGCCGCAGTGCCACGAAGCGCTGCCGCGCGGCGGCCACGTCCGCCACCAGCGCCAGCAGCTTCGCATCGTCGAGTTCGCGCTCGAGCCGCCGCTGCAGCTCGATCGAGGCGTTCGCCGCAACGGCCATGTCCTGCGCGAGCCGCGCCTGCGCCGGTGCGAGTTTCTCGGGGGGCGCGCCCGCGGCGATCGCCGCCTCGATCCGCGTCGCCGTCAACGCGCGCTCGAGGTTCATCTGCACGAGTCCGCGCCAGCGCGCCGCCGACTCCAGCCTCGCCGCGCGCCGCGCCGCCTCAGCGTTGTCGCGCGCGATTCCGCCGAGCAGCGCGGCCGATGCCGCCGCCATCGCGAGCATAGCGAGCAGCACGACGCCGAAGCCGGCAGCCAGCCGGGCGCCGACCGAATCGTGGCGGCGGATCCGTTCGAACACGCTGCGCATTGCGCCTCCTTTGCCGCTCGCCTGCGCCACTGCGCGCCGATGCGGCCGCAGACGGTCATCGGCCGCTTTGCGCGCGCTCTGAAGGGCCGATGCGCTCAGAACTGGTAGCCCATCCGCAGCCCGCCCCAGTGCCGGCCGTTGACGAAGATCGGCGCCGATAGGTCCTTCATCAGCACGTAGCGGCCGCCGCCCATGTCGCGGCGATAGGTCTGCAGCAGGAACTTGCGCGTGTTGCGACCGGCGGCCAGCCCCGTGCGGTCGTTGAAGATCCGGCGGTTGCGGCAGTGGGCCGCGTTCCACACCGGGTCGGCCCCCTGCGGCCTGGAGAACTTGAGGTTGTGCGTCGGCAGATAGCCGTTGCGGTCGACCGCCGCGCAGAACACGACTTTGCTCGAAAACGCCAGCAACGGTTCCTGGATCGGCGGCAGCACGCGGTCGGTGAACGCGAGAAAACGCGTCGTGTACTGCTGCGGATTGGTCCCGGCGATCGGCTGGTAGTTGTCGTCGAACAGCTCCGCCTCGGTCAACTGCCCGTCGGCCAACGCCTCCTCGAACACGCGCGCGATCTCGGCGGCGGTCTGCATCACCTTCGCGATGTACGGCGTGTCCTCCGTTTCGGCCCCGCAGTCCGCCGTCAGCTCGATCAACTGCTCGCTGGTCGCGAGGAAGTGCTGCGCGCGGCGCTTGGCGCCTTCGACCGCGCGCGCCGTGTCGCTGACTTCGGCGGCGAGCCGCCCGACGGACGCGAGCGCCGTCTGGCACGAACGCTCGTTCTGCTCGGCCGCGGCGGCGATCTCGTGCACCGCCTGCTCGACGCGCGAGAACGCGCCGTTGAAGGTTTCGCCGCCGTTGCTCGACTGCTTGTCGCGAATGTTGCGCGCCAGCGCACCGATGCGCTCGTCGAGCTGCTTGACCGTGCCGGCGATCTGCTTGCTCGACAGCTCGACCTTCTGCGCGAGGTCCTTGACCGCTTCGGCGACGACCGCGAAACCGCGCCCGGCCTCGCCGGCGCGCTTGGCCTCGACCGAGGCGTTGAACGCCACCAGCCGCGTCTGCAGCGCGATCTGCGTGATCTCGGCTGCGGCGCGCGCCACCTCGCGCAGCGAATCGACCGCACCGGTCACGTCGTTGGCGACGCGTTCGACGGCCGCGCGCGCAAGCTTGGCCGATTCGCGGCTGGTCGTCGTCGCGGCGGCGATCGCGCGATTGGCGTCGACCATCTGCCCGACGTCGCCGGCGACCTGCTTGAAGGCTTCGTCCTGCCGCCGCGCGACCGAGGCCACGTCGTCAAGCACGCCGAGCAGCTCCGCGGCCTCTTTGCCCATGCTCGAGGCACGATGCGCGAGGTCCTTGATGATCGCCGAGTCGCTTGGGGCAGCGGCCTGCTGGGGCTGCGGTTCCGGCTGCGGCGCTTTCTGCTTGCGTGCGAAGTTCAGGATCATCGGTCGTAGGGATTCAGGATCGAGAATTGCGGATCGGGAATTCGCGATTCGGCAATCGGCCGCCAGCGAGGTGCTGCGACGGCTGGCGCAACACCCTTCACCACTGCTTGAGCTTGGCGCGCAGGCGCGCGACGGCCTGGCTGTGCAGCTGGCATACGCGCGATTCGGTCACACCCATGACGGCGCCGATCTCGCGCAGGTTCATGTCTCGCTCGTAGTACATGCTCATCAGCCGCTTCTCGCGCTCGGGAAGTTCCTCGATCGCGGCCACCAGCGCGGTGCGGAAACGCTTGTCGCGCAGGATGTCGCCGGGGTCGGCGCCTTCGTCGGCGATGTGCCGCTCGAGGTAATCGTCGTCGCCCGAGTCCGAGCCGATGTCCTCGAAATAGAGGAGCTGTGCACCGCGCGCTTCGTTCAGCATCTCCTGGTACTCGGCGACCGGCACGCCGAGTTCCCGGGCGATCTCGATCTCGGTCGGCGCGCGCTTGAGCTTGCCTTCGAGCCGATGGATCGCGTTTTCGATGTCGCGCTGGCTCTTGCGCGCCGAGCGCGGCAGCCAGTCGTTGGCGCGCAGTTCGTCGAGCATCGCGCCGCGGATGCGACTGGCGGCATACACCTCGAACTGCGTGCCCTGAGCTTCCTCGAAACGGCCGATCGCGTCCATCAGGCCCATCATGCCGGCCTGGATCATGTCGTCGAGTTCGACGTTGGCCGGCAGCCGCGCGATCATCTGGTGCGCGATCCGCCGCACCAGCGGCGCGTACTGCTTGACGTAGTCGCCGCGCTCGACCGTTCCGCGCGCGTTGTACACGAAGGCGTCGCTTTTCAAAACGTCCTCTCTCGCTCCGGCAGCTCGACCCGCGCCGTGCTCCAGCCGGCGGCCGCCTGCACGATGCGCGCCGCATCGCGCGGGCCGCGCAGCGCGGCACCGAGGCGCATCGGCGCCGCGCTCCACGCGCTCGCCACCGCTGCCAATCGACGAGCCAGCGTAGCGGCTGCCGCGTCGTCCATACCCAAAAAAAGCCACCGAAATCCCGCGATGTCCGCGCGCTGCCCGCAGTTGCGAACGGCTTGCAGCGCGGCGGCAATGTCGCGTGCGCTGGGTGCCACCGGCACCGCGATCTCGGCGGGCGCCTCGGCAAACAGCGCGACATGCGACGCCGCGACCAGCGCGATCGCGAGATCGAATCCTTCCGCAGGCGCCGCGGCGGCGATCAGCGCCGCCAGCGACGCCTTGCGCGAGGCGGCTTCGTCGAACGCGCGCACCGCCGGCAGCAGCGCGAGCCCGCGGTCGATCGGCAGACGCGCCTGCGCCAGCCCGCACTCGCCGCGCAGCGCATGCAGCAGATCGAAGCGCGCCTTCAGCCCGAAAGTCGTCGCCAGTTGCGCGCGCGAAGCGTCGAGCACCAGCGTGCGCTCGCCCGCTGCGGCGAATGCGCGCGCCAGACGCGCAAGCCATGCGTTGCGCTGCGGCGACCGCGGTGCCGGAACGAGCACCGGCAGCACGCGCAGCGACGGGCGGGCGAACAGGCGTCGCAGCCCGTCGGCCTGGTCGCGCGGTTCGATGCGGACGTGGCGGACCCCGCCGGCTGCGGCGGCCACGGCCGGCGGTTCGGCCACGTCAAGCATGCGCGGCGCCGCGGGCGGCAGCCGCCGTCTGCGCGAGCAGCGCGCCTTCGTCGTCGGCCAGCGCGAACAGCCGCGCAGCCGGCTTCAGGCTCAGATGCGCGAGCAGACGGCCGTTGGCCAGGTGCCAGTCCTCGGGCACGCGCTGCCCGTTGGTCAGCCCGAACAGCGCGAGCTTGTAGCGCAGCAGCGCATCGAGCGCGCCGCCGATGCGCGCAGCCTCGTCGAGCTTCGTGAGGATCGCGCCGGCGGCCTCGTTCGCGCGCCAGGCACGCGCGACGTCGTCGACCGTCTCGGCGTGCGAAGCGGCGTTGACCAGCAGCACGCGCGCGACCGGCCGCGCCGGCGTGCCGGCCGCCGCGAGCGCGCTCATCATTTCCGTCAGCCGCTCGTCGCGCTGCGAGATGCCGCAGGTGTCGATCAGCACGAGCCGCTTACCCTGCATCGACGCGAGCAGTTCGCGCAGCGTTGCGCCGTCCTGCGCCAGATGCACGGGCGCGCCGAGGATGCGCCCGTAGGCGCGAAGCTGCTCGTGCGCGCCGATCCGGTACGCGTCGAGCGTGACGAGCCCGAGTGTGGACGTGCCGTAGCGGACCGCGTAGCGCGCCGCGAGCTTGGCCACCGTCGTCGTCTTGCCCACGCCCGTGGGACCGACCAGCGCGTAGACGCCGCCGCGCTCGACGATACCGTCGTGCTCGGCCACACACTTCAGGTTCAGCGCGATCACGTCGTGCAGCCACCGCTCCGCGCGCTCGCCGTCGGCGTCGGGCGGCGCGTTCGACGCCACGCAGCGCGCCAGCTCGGGCGTGAAGCCGGCGGTCAGCAGCCGCGTCATCAACCTCACTTGCAACGGGTTGCGGCGCTGCGCGTCGGCCGCCGCGACGGTCGACGACAGCGACGCGAGCTGGTCTTGCAGCAGTGTGCGCATCGCCTGCAGCTCGGCGACGAGCCTCGGGTCGACGGGTGCCGCGACCGCTTGCGGGTGGCCCGCAGCGGCAGCGACGTGCGAAGACGGCGCGGGCGGCGTCTCGGGCGTCGGAGCGGCCGCCGCGCCCGAACCGGCGATCGTCGAGGCGTGCGGCGCGGCCGGTGCGACGGCGCGCGGCTGCGGCGCAGCGACCGCCCCCGGCGCCGCAGGTATCGGCAGCGGCTCGGCGACCGACGCCGCACCGGCCGGCTGCGGCGCGGACGGCTGCGCGGCCGACGCTGCACCGGCCGCGAATGACGGCGCCATGACAGCCGGCGCGACCGCCGGCGACGGGGTCGCACCGGTCGATGCCGGCCGCTCGCCGCGCGCAGCCGGCGCAGGCGTCGGCACGACGGTCGCGCTGGGTACGGCGCTGCGCGCGGGGCGCCGCCTGAATACCGCCGGTGCGACTTGCGGTTCGCTCACCGCCGGCGCCGGCGCGGCGGCGGCGGGGTGCGCGACGGGCGCGGCCGGCAGATGCGTTTCGAATTGCGGCTGCAGCGCAACGGTCGCGCTCGTTGCGGCGCGCGGCAGCGGCAGGTCGTCGTCGGCGCGGCCGCGCGGCGCGTTCGCCCACGCGTCGGCGTCAGTGAAGCCGTCGTCGGGCAACTCGGCCGCCACTTCGTTGTACATCTGCACGCCGCCCGCGCGTGCGGGTGCGGCGGCGCGCGGCGCGGTCGCAGGCGCGGCGACGCGCGGCGCAGGCGCGGCGGTGGCACGCGACTGGCTCTGGCGGCGGATGAACTCCTGGAACGACTCGGCGGCGACCGGTGTCGCGCGCGCGGCGCCGCGACCCGCCGGCATGCGCGGTTCGCTGCGCTCGACGAGCGCCTCGACCGCGTCGGGCGCGGCCGCGAGGATCTCGACCTGCCGGCCGACGCGCTTGTTCGACAGGATCACGGCCTCGTCGCCGAGATCGCGCCGCACTTCGCGCATCGCCTCGCGCGCGGTGGCGGCCACGTAGCGTTTGATGGTCATTTCGGTTCCCCGCAGAGAAGGATTCAGGGTTCAGGGCTCAGTCGATCGTCGACGATGCGCGGTTCTCGCAACTGCGCGGCTCGGGCGCTCCCATGGGTGCGGCGCATGCACGGGGATGACCGGCTGGGTCCCAAATCCTTGATCCTGAGTCCTTTCGTTCTCACCCCGCGCCTCCCAGCACCGTGCTGACGCGGATCGTGCTCGTTTCGGGCACCTCGGCATGGCCGAGCACCCGCAGCCGGGGCGCGGCGCGTTTCAGCAGCCGCGCCAGCGGAACGCGCAGGCGGTCGGGCACCAGCAGCGTGGGCGCCAGCCCCATGTCCTCCTGCCGCTGCGCGGCTTGCGCGGCGCCGCGCTGGATCAGCTCGACCAGCCCCGGCTCGATCGCCGGCGCGTCGGCGCCGCCGGTGCCGATCGACTGCATCAGCACCTTTTCCAGCTCGGGATCGAGCGCGATCACCGCGAGTTCGCGCGTGGTGCCGAACAGCGCCTGCGCGATCGACGCGCGCAACGCGCTTCTGACCTGTGCGGTCAGCTCGAGCGCATCGGTCGTGCGCTGCGCGGCGTCGGCCAGCGTTTCGATGATCGTGCGCATGTCGCGGATCGGCACGCCCTCGTCGAGCAGGTTCTGCAGCACGCGCTGCAAGGTTGCGAGCGGGATCAGTTTCGGCACGACGTCGTCGACGAGCTTCGGCGCGAACTTGCCGATGTGGTCGATCAACGCCTGCACTTCCTGGCGCCCGAGCAACTGGCCCGCGTGCGACAGCAGCAGGTGGTTGACGTGCGTCGCGATCACGGTCGCGCAGTCGACGACCGTGTAGCCGAGCACCTGCGCGGCATCGCGCGTGCGCGGCTCGATCCAGATCGCCGGCAGGCCGAACGCGGGGTCCTTGGTCGGCGTGCCGGGAACGGTCTGCGTGATGCCGCCCGGATTGATCGCGAGCAGCATGCCGTTGAACGCCTCGCCCTCGCCGATCGCCACACCCTTGAGCAGCACGCGGTACGCGGAGGGCTTCAGCTCGAGGTTGTCGCGGATGTGCACCGGCGGCGGCAGAAAGCCGATGTCCTGCGCGAACTTCTTGCGGATCGCCTTGATGCGCTTGAGCAGTTCGCCGTCCTGGCCCTTGTCGACGAGCGGGATCAGGCGGTAGCCGACTTCGAGCCCCAGCACGTCGACCGGAACGATGTCCTCCCACGACGCGTCCTGCGATGGCGCCGCCTCGGCTGGCGCGGGTTGCGCGGCCTGCGCTTCAATCTCGCGCGCGCGCCGCGCGAGCCACCACGCCGCATAACCGCACGCGGCCGCCAGCAGCAGGAAGACGAACCACGGCATGCCGGGAATCACGCCGAGGATCGCGAGGATCGTCGCGGTCAGCCCGAGCACGCGCGGCGTGGAGAACATCTGGCCGAGCATCTGCGCGCCCATGTCCTCGCCTTCCTTGGCGACGCGCGAGACGATCAGACCGGCCGCGATCGAAATCACCAGCGCCGGGATCTGCGCGACCAGCCCGTCGCCGATCGACAGCAGCACGTAGTTGTCGACCGCCGCGGAAAGCGGCAGGTCGTGCTGCAGCGTGCCGATCGCCAACCCGCCGACGACGTTGATGAACAGGATCAGGATGCCGGCGATCGCGTCGCCGCGGACGAACTTCGAGGCGCCGTCCATCGCGCCGTAGAAGTCGGCTTCCTGCGCGATCTCGGCGCGGCGGCGCTTGGCTTCCTTGTCGTCGATGATGCCGGCGTTCAGATCCGCGTCGATCGCCATCTGCTTGCCCGGCATCGCGTCGAGCGTGAAGCGCGCGGCGACCTCGGCGATGCGTCCCGCGCCCTTCGTGACGACGACGAAGTTGATGACGACGAGAATCGCGAAGACGATCAGGCCGACCGCGAAGTTGCCGCCGATGACGAAATGGCCGAACGCCTCGATCACCTTGCCTGCGGCGTCCGGCCCCGTGTGCCCTTCGGTCAGCACGACGCGCGTCGATGCGACGTTCAGCGACAGCCGCATCAGCGTGGTCAGCAGCAGCACGACCGGAAAGGCCGCGAACTCCAAGGGCTTGCGCGTGTACACCGCGACCATCAGCACGATCAGCGCCAGCGCGATGTTGAACGTGAACAGCAGATCGAGCAGGAACGGCGGCAGCGGAACGATCATCATGGCGAGCACCATGAAGACCAGCAGCGGCACCGCGAGCGCCTGCCAGGGGACGGCGCGAACGGCCGGATGGGCGAGCAGCGCGGCGACCGCGTTCATGCCCGAGTACTCCGACCGTCATTCCGAGCCGCGCAGCGGTGAGGAATCTGCAGCGCATCTGCGCCCGAGATCCCTCGCCTGAGGCTCGGGATGACGGAGTGCGGCACCACAGACGCGCGCCGAGGCGCGGGATGGTTCAGCAGCGCAGGGACCGCGTTCATGCCCGAGTCCTCCGACCGTCATTCCGAGCCGCGCAGCGGTGAGGAATCTGCAGCGCATCTGCGCCCGAGATCCCTCGCCTGAGGCTCGGGATGACGGAGTGCGGCACCACAGACGCGCGCCGAGGCGCGGGATGGTTCAGCAGCGCAGGGACCGCGTTCATGCCCGAGTCCTCCGACCGTTATTCCGAGCCGCGCAGCGGTGAGGCGTCCTATGCGCAGCGTCGCTCGGGATAACCGACGCATACGAGCGCCTGTCGCGCGCCATGTGCCGCGCGATGCGGGTCATGCCACTGCCCTCGCCCACGTGTCATTCCGAACCGCTCTTGCCCGCATGTCATTCCGAACCGCGCAGCGGTGAGGAATCTCGCACGCACCGCCGCCCGGGATGACCGACGCATTCGGGCGCGTGTCGGACGCCATGTGCAGCGCGACGCGGGTCATGCCACCGCCCTCGGTTCGAACGGATCCATGCCCTCCGGCACCTCGATGTCGCGCGGCTCGACCGGACGCGGGGCGGCGCCGGCGGCGTAGCGCTTCAACTGATAGACGTAGGCGAGCACCTGCGCGACGGCGGTGTACAGCGCCGCAGGGATCTCGGCGCCGATGTCGACGTGGCGGTAAAGCGCGCGCGCCAGCGGCGGCGCTTCGAGCTGCGGCACCCCGTTCTCGCGCGCCAGCGCCCGGATGCGTTCGGCGACCGCATCCGCGCCCTTGGCGACGACGACCGGCGCACGGCTGCGGCCCTCGACGTACTTCAACGCGACCGCGAAGTGCGTCGGGTTGGTGACGACGACGTCGGCCTTCGGCACCGCGGCCATCATCCGTTTGCGCGCCATCTCGCGCTGCGCGCTGCGGATGCGCGCCTTGATGTGCGGATCGCCCTGCGTTTCCTTCTCTTCCTGCCGCGCTTCCTGCAGCGTCATCTTGAGCTGCCGGTGATGGTGGAAGAGCTGGAACGGCACATCGATCGCGCTGGCCACCGCGAGCGTCGCGGCGAGCAGCGCAAAGGCGGCGAGCGCGAGCCAGCCGAAGTGCGCCAGCGCCTCCGGCAAACCTTCGCCCGCAAGCCCCGCGAAGCGGTCGAGATGGCTCGTCACGTACCACGTGCCGACGACACCGAGCAGCAGCGCCACCAGCATGACCTTGGCGAGCTCCATCAGCGCCGGCAACGAAAACATGCGTCCGAAGCCCTTGGTCGGGCTCAGCCGCTCGAACCTGGGTGCGGCGGCCTGCAGAGCGAAGGTCCAGCCGCCGACCACGAGCGGCGCCGCAAGTGCTGCGAGCAGCATCGCCGCGACGAACGGCAGCACGGCGAGCAGCCCGGCGGCGGCCAGCTCGGCGAGCCGCTCGGTCATGCGCGCTGCGTCGGTCGCGGCGGTCGCATCGAAGGTCAATCCGCGCGTCACAACGCGACGCGCGGCCCCGAGCATCGGCGCGGCGAACGCGGAAAACATGCCCGCCGCACCGCCGAGGATCAACAGGTGCGCGAGGTAGCGCGAGCGCGGCACCTGGCCTTCGCGACGCGCGTCCTCCAGCCGCTTGGCTGACGGCGGTAGGTTGCGTTCCTGTGCGGACTGTTCCGAATCGGCCATGGTGGCGGCTGCGCGCTCGCGCGTTGGGCGAGCGCGCGCCAGTGGCCGCCATTATTCGGAGCCGCACTTCGGCTCAATCGATTGATATCGGCCGCCGCACACGCTTACTTTAGGGCGGACCTGCGCATCGGCACGATGCGGCGCTGAACGGACCCGGCGTTGCGACGTCTCCATGCCGCGCGTCG
Organism: uncultured Burkholderiaceae bacterium; assembly: GCA_964539745.1. Classification (GTDB taxonomy): domain Bacteria; phylum Pseudomonadota; class Gammaproteobacteria; order Burkholderiales; family Burkholderiaceae_F; genus DSNY01. The sequence goes on from CAZIJU010000005.1 coordinate 18,700, forward strand.
GGCGGCTGTCTTTCCTTCCTGGCCCGCCCTCCTCGTCACTCCGAGCCTGCCCTCCTGGTCACTTTGAGCCCGCTTTCCTCGTCACTCCAAGCCCGCTTTCCTCGTCACTTCGAGCCCGCCTGCCTCGTTATTCCGAGCCCGTTTGCCTCGTTACTCCGAGCTCGACTGCCTCGTTACTCCGAGCTCGACTGCCTCGTTACTCCGAGCTCGACTGCCTCGTCATTCCGAGCTCGCCTCCTCGTCATTCCGAGCCAAAGGCGAGGAATCTCCGGTGACGCCCAACGGCGAGACCCCCGCTTAGGGCGGAACTACAAGTTGCACGCCCGGACACGGAAACGGGCACGCAAAGCGGCGCCGTCATTCGGTCAGGCAACGTCCGTCGGGCGCAATCCGCGAATTGGCCGCCGATCGCCCTCCAATTGCGCCCGGCCCGGCGTGCGGCGCTCAAGCCGCGCGCGCCTCCGCCGATTCCCCCGGGGAACAAGGCCCGCGCTCGGGCGCACCGTCCTGGGGAGCACGGCATGACCCGCCTCGAACTCATCAAGCAACTGGCCGAATTCGCCACACGCCCACTGGCCGATCAGGTGCGTCAGCCGCCCGACGCAGCGCAGCCTGCCCGCGCGCCGGCGGGTCCGACAGAACTGTTCGTGTGGTTCGAGGACACGTCCTCGCGCACGCGCAACGGCAGCCGCGGCATCGCCGGACTGCCCGAATCGCTGCTGCCCTACGCGAAGGGAATGCGCATCGTCGATCGCCGCTACGTCGAAGGGCACCTTCATCTGCTGTCCGCCGTGCGCATCCGCTGCGACGACAAATTCGGCGAACGCGTCGCCGCGCTGTATACGGCGGCGCTGTCGGTCGGCACCGTCGCCTGGATCGGCACCGGCCCACAGTACGCGCAGGCCTGGGCCGAGATGTATCCGTACGGCAGTCAGCCGCAGGACGCGGCCGGGCCGGATTTTGCGGGGGAGATCTGAGCGAGCCGACGGCGCAGGGCCGCTGAGCGCGAAGGGCGCCCGGGCGCCGGGATCGGCGTGTCGCTGAAACCGAATTGGGCGCGGGCGACTGCGCTTATCGCCCCAACCCTACGCGCAAACGCTCACTACAGTCCCCGCGATGCGGCGCGTATAGCCGCACGACGGGGGACACATGCCGGATGACCACGCCGGGCGCCGCGCGCGCGCCCGTTCGACGACTTCGCCAAAAGCCGAAAAGAAGTACCGCCTGGGTCTGTCGCTGATGGCCCAGCAGCGCTTCGAGGAAGCGGCGCGCACCTTCGAGGCGGCGATCCGCCATGCGCCGAAGGACCCGGTGCTGTGGCTGAACCTAGCGCAGGCACACCGCAAGCAGGGCCGGCCCGAGGCGGCCGAAGCGGCAGCCCGCAAGGCGGTGCGGCTCGATCCGTCCAACGAACTGGCACGCCGCTTCCTTGCCGACGCGCTCGCCCGGCAAGGCCGGCCCGACCAGGCCGCGCAGGCGCTCGCGGCGGCGGTCGGCGACGCTGACTCGGTCGATGCGCTGATCGAGGCGGGCGATGCGCTGATCCAGGCACGTCAGTACACCGAAGCGCTGCAGAAGTTCATGGAAGCTGCGGCGCGCAAGCCGGCGTTCGTGCCGGCGCACATCGGCATGGGGATCGCGTTTGCCCGCCTTGGCGCGCCACAGGCCGCCAGCGAGTGCTACCGCACCGCGGTCGCGCTCGACCGCAGCCATGTCCGGGCCTGGGCATCGCTCGTGCACGAATCGATGCACGCGTGCTGCTGGAAAAGCCTTGCCGAAGACCTGAAGCAGCTGCGCGCCGCGATGGCCAACGGCGCGGCCCATCAGGTCGAACCGTTCGTTCTTCTGTCGTTTCCGCAGTTCAGTGCCGCCGAGCATCGCCGCTGCGCGCAGGCGTTCGCCGCCACACAGCTGGCCGACATCCGGCCGCTGCCCTCGGTCGACCGCGCACAGCGCGGCAAGGGGCGTCTTCGCATCGGCTATCTGTCGAACGATTTCTACGAGCACGCGACGAGTTATCTGCTGGCGCACGTGCTGGAGCTGCACGACCGCGGCCGCTTCGAGATCTTCCTGTATTCGTACGGCCCGGACGATCGCTCGCCGATGCGCCGGCGTATCGAGGCGGCCGCCGAGCGCTTCGTCGAGATGCGCGAGATGAGCGCTCGCGCGATGGCCGAGCGCATCCGCGCGGATGCGATCGACATTCTGGTCGATCTGAAGGGCTATACGTTCGGCAGCCGCCCGGAAGTGCTCGCCTGGCGCGCCGCGCCCGTGCAGGCGAGTTTTCTCGGCTACCCGGGCACGCTCGGCACGCCGGTCGTGGACTACCTGATCACCGACCCGATCGTCACGCCGCCCGAAGCGGCGGCCGACTACGACGAAAAGTTCGCCTACCTGCCGGACTGCTATCAACCGAACGATCGCAAGCGCCCGATCGGCACGCCGATGTCGCGCGCCGAGTGCGGCCTGCCCGAACGCGGCTTCGTGTTCTGCTGCTTCAACAACACCTACAAGATCACGCCGCAGATGTTCGACATTTGGTGCCGGCTGCTCGCGCAGGTCGAAGGCAGCGTGCTGTGGCTGCTGGACGCCAATCTTCAGGCGAAAGACACCCTGCGCGCCGAAGCGCGCGCGCGCGGTGTGGACCCGGCGCGGCTGATCTTCGCGCCGACGCTGCCACTGGCGCAGCACCTGGCGCGGCTGGCCAATGCCGACCTCGTGCTCGATACGCTGCCTTACAACGCGCACACGACCGCGAGCGATGCCTTGTGGGCGGGCGTTCCGGTCGTGACCTGTCCCGGCGAAACGTTCGCGTCGCGGGTCGCGGCGAGCCTGCTGCACGCGGCCGAGCTGTCCGAGCTCGTCGCCGCTTCGCTCGAGGAATACGCGTCGATCGCTCTGCGCCTCGCGCAAGAGCCGTCGGCGCTCGCGGCGCGGAGAGACAAGCTCAGGAGCCGGCGCAGCACCTGCGCGCTCTTTGACAGCGAACGCTACGCGCGGAATCTGGAGGCGCTGTACGAACGGATGTTCGAGCGGTGGCGCAGCGGGCGGCCGGCAGATCATCTGCCGCCGGAACAACGCGGCCCCATCCGAGCCGTCATCTGCGACGTCACGGGCGGCGAGAACACCGGCGTCGAGGCGCCGCACGTCCGAAGCGAACGCAGGGCTCCGGCAGCCACGACCTCGCCCGGCAGCCCGGACGACCGCGAACTCGTGAAGCTGCGAACGGCGCTGAGCCTGCGCCCGTACGACGCGTCCCTGCAAACCGCCTACGAGTCGGCCCTGAGGCTGCGCCGCGAAGCTGCGCGCCCGGGCGCGATCGGATTGATCATCACCTGCGAGAAGTACTTCGAGCGGGCGCTCCGGCTGCACGCGAAGCTATCGGCGCTGAACGCGCTTCCCTTGTGGCTCGTGGTCGGGCGCGGCGCCAACGTTCCGGCGCACGCCGACCTCGTGCAAGTCGACGCGCCCGACGATTACGAGTCGCTGCCCAAGAAAGTCCGCGCGGCGTTCGTCCACGCGTACGAGCGCCACGGATGTGCGGTGTTCAAGATCGACGACGATCTGCAGATCACCGACGGCACGCGCTTCGTCGACGATGTGCGGGCGCTGATCGGAGGGGCCGTCGACTACGCCGGGTTCGAGGTCGGTTCCCCCGACCATGATCGCACCTGGCACTGGAACAAGTGCCGTGATGCGGCGCTGAACCGGATGCCGTACGGGAAGAGGTATCGCGGGACGTGGGCCAATGGGCCCTTCTACTACTTGTCCGCGGCCGCGCTGCGCGCCTTCGCTCTCGCCACGCTGCGCTTTCCATCCGAGATCGACGGCGAGCTGTACGAAGACAAGTTCATCGGCGACACGCTGCGCGCCGAGGGCATCCGGCTTGCGCCGCTGCCGGCGGGGGCCGCCGGCGTCGCCGCCGACAACCTCCCGCCCGCGCCGCTCGCGACACCTGCAGCCCCGCCGCCGGCGCGCATGACTTCGCCGTGGGCTGTCCAGCGGCTCGCTCACGCGTGCCCCGCCGAGTCCGAAGATCGGCCGCTGAAGGTTGCGGTCGTCACGCCCTACTACAAGGAAGACCGGGCGCTGCTGGAACGCTGCATCAAGTCCGTGCGGGCTCAATCCTACGAAACGACGCACATTCTCGTCGCTGATGGTCTTCCACAAAACTGGATTGACGAAACCGGGGTGCGTCACGTGCGGCTCGATCATCCGCACGCCGACTTCGGCGATACGCCGCGTGCCATCGGCGGATTGCTCGCCGTGAGCGAAGGGTTCGACGCGGTATGTTTTCTTGACGCCGACAACTGGCTGGACGAGCAGCACGTCGCCATTTGTGTGGCGACCGCGCTGGCCAACCACGCGGCCGACTACGTGGTGGCGCGAAGGCGTCTGGTTCGCGTGGACGGATCAGTGCTGCCTGTCGCACCGACGGAAGACAATGACGGCCACATTGACACCAGTTGTCTGTTCCTGTTACGCGGCGCATTCCACACGATTGCACGCTGGGCGACGATGCCGCGCCCGCTCGCGTGCATCGGGGACCGGGTCTTCACCGCCACGATGCGACTTGAAGGATTACGCGCCGTCCGTACCGGCCAGGTGACGGTCAATTATCTGTGCACATGGGCGACGTTCTTCCGCCTCGCCGGCGAAGACCCACCACCCTATGCCAAGGAAAACGTTGATCCGACGAACGCCCTTCGCTGGTTTCACGGCCTGGAAGCGGCCGATCGTCGTATCGCTGATCGCTTGGTTGGTGGCCGGCTGCAACTGCCACCACCGCACGGAGACGCCGTCGCGCAGGCAGCGTATTCCGTCGCTTAAGACAGAGGGATTCTATGGACACCCGCACGCTCACAGCATTTGCAGCACTCGAGTTTCCTTTTCTCCACACGCGCACCCTGTTCGACCGAGGGTCGCGAAACTTGCTGACCGCGGCCCACGACCAACTGAAACTGACGCAACTCGACTTCCATGCGCCGCCCGCGCCCATTCACTGCTTCTGGTCCGGGCCGAAACCGAACGCGATCACACAGCTTGCGTTGCGCTCATTCGTTCATCATGGGCACGCCGTGCATCTGTACACATACGACGCACCCGAGGCGGTGGCGCAACACGTCCCGCCCGGCGTGGCCGTGCGTGCTGCCGCAGACGTTGTTCCACGAAGTCTCTACGACGAAAGCCTGGCGCGTTCCGAGATTCGTTACTTCAGCGACATCTTTCGCTACGCCGCGCTATACAGGTTCGGCGGCTGGTGGGCCGACACCGACGTGGTGCTGGTGCGCCCGCTGCCAGCCGTCGATGGGCACTTCTTCTGCAGCCAGTGGAGCGGCGTAGAGTCGGGTCACCTGCTTGTGGGCGACGTACTTCACGCACCGAAAGCGTCGACGCATATGCTGATGCTCTACCGCCTGTCGCTCGCTAGTCTGCGCAGCTCGGGCGGAGACCGAAGCTTCGGCGCTGTCGGGCCAAAATTGCTGACCGAGTACGTTCTAATGCGAGCTCCACAATTGAAGCAGCATGTGTTTTCGCCGACCCTGTTCAATTCGATCGACTGGACCGAGATCGACCTCTTTCTTGCACCAGATCGCGACGCTTGGGAACTGGTATCCGACCCACGTGTAATCGGCCTGCACCTGTGGAACAAGATGTGGGCCGACCGCGGTCTTACGCTGGAAACCGCCCATCCAGGCAGCGTCGCCGCGCTGCTTGTCGAGCACTACGCCAGTTCGAGTCGATTGACGCAACTCGCCGCGAGGTACGTCTCGGACAAGGGAACGACGTACGGGAACGCGCCTTCACATCACTACACACGCGTTTATCAAGATCTGTTCGAGACGCAAATGCTGCAGGCGATAAAAATAATGGAGATCGGGTTGTGCCGAGGTCTGTTCGAGGGCTGGAACCAGGACGACGTTCCCAGCCTGCGCATGTGGCTCGACTTTTTCCCGAACGCCACGGTTTTCGGAGTCGACATCAGCGACTTCTCGTGGTACTCGAACGAACGGGTGCGGATCTTCCGCGCAGACCAATCGTCAGAGACCAGCTTGCGCTGCAACGTTGTCAACGAACTCGAGGGCACGCTGCTGGACATCGTCATCGACGATGGCTCGCACGCGAGTTGGGATCAGCAGGTCACGTTCAAGCAGCTCTTTCCGATGGTCGCACCTGGTGGCCTGTACATCATTGAAGACCTCGACTGGCAGCCCCCTCGGATCGCAGGTGCTGTAGAGACTCCGACGACCAAGGCGATGCTTGAGCACTTCGTCAGCACTGGCCGACTACTGAGCACCGCATGGTCTCGCGAGGAAGCGGAACAGATGGCCGCGCAGATTGAATCGGTCGAGTTTCACGATAGCTACAGTGAGTTAATGCACAGAAACCTCTGTGGTGGCCTTGCCGTCATTCGAAAGAAACATTAAGAGCCTGCGTACCAGTCATGTCGCAACCATTGCTGCGACAGTTAACTGCCGGCCCGAATCCGGTCAGGCCACGCGCTTTCCGCCTGCGACCTTGCGGTTCTCCGCGTCGATCTTGTTGACGTACCGCTGCAGCATCACGTGCGCCTGCGGCGCCATGTCGACGAACTCGCAGCCGCAGCGGCGCGCATGTTCGTCGCGGGGGATCGGGTCGATGTGGCGCACGTTCAGGCTGACCGACACCGAACCGACGCCGGGCAGGTCGAGGAAGCAGTTCTCGACCACTTTGCCCGCCGGCAGCTCGAACTTTTCCGGATACGTCAGCACCGCGAGCCCGCCGACGCTGATGTCGAGCACGCGCAGCGACTCGTACTGCTTCGAGTCCTCACCGTACGGCACGAGACACGTCGCCGGCTTCGACAGCGGCGGGCGAACGCGGAAGAAGTCGCGCCGCTGCAGCCGAATCACCTGGTCGGGCAGCGGCACGCGGAATGCGGGCTTGCCGTCGAAGCCGGTCGCTTGCGCCACGCGAGCGGTGAACTGCACCTTGACGTTGTCGAGAAAGCCGACGAAGACGATCTGCCTCGACGCGAGCAGCCGCTTCTGCGCCAGTTCGTCCGAGGCGCTGTCGAAGATCACCTCCTCGAAATCTTCGTTGACGTCGAGCAGTGCGGTGACGACGAACCCCGGGCCCTGATCGAAATACGCGGTGACGAGCACGCCTTCGTCGCGCAACTGGCGCAGCATCGCGGCGATCTCGACCCGCGAGTAGACGGCGAACCGCTCCAGGTCCGGCGATTCGGGTTCGGGAAACGGCGAGGTCATGCCCATGATCGGGTTCCTTTCGATGCCGCTAAGCGCTAAGCGGCAGGCGCCGCGCGCTGCTCGAGCCACCAGACCCAGGCGAGCACCTCGGCTACCGCCACATACAGCGGCGGCGGGATGTGCGAATCGAGGTCGAGCTGCATCAGCAGCGACACCAGCTCGCGCGATTCGTGCACGGGCACGCCCGCGGCGCGTGCGCGTTCGATGATTTCGTCGGCGACGAAGCCCTGCCCTTTGGCGACGAGCCGCGGCGCGCGGCCGGCCTGCGCATCGCTTGGCTCGTAGGTGAGCGCCGCGGCGCGGCGTTCCGGGTTCGGCGTCGGCGAGTTCATGCGCGCTCCTGCGACGCGCGCGCGCCGGTCGCCGGCGCCGTCGTGCCGGGTTCGACCGCCTGCAGCAGCACCGGCGTCAGGCCATGCGCCTCGAGGCCCGCGCGGAACTCGGGCAGGGCTGCGCCCAGCGAATCGGCTCGCGCGGACTCGAAGGTCGCGGCGATCGTCTCGCCGGAAAGCCGGAGACGGGCGACGAGTCTTCCGAGCCGCGGCAGATCGAGCGTCAGCGTCGCGTTGAAGACCGTCGACGCGCCGTCGTCCACGGCGGGATGTTCGGTCCCTGCGCGCTCGCGCGCGATCTCGATCGTCGCCGCCTGTCCCGGCCACGCCGGCCCCTGAAGAACGACGGCCTGCTGCTGCAACGCCTGAAGCTGCGCGACGACGCGCGCGGCCGGCGCGATCTGCGCGTCCCCGGGCCGGATGTGCAGGAGTTCCCGCGCGATCGCCTCGTCCGGACGTTCGCCGCGCGCCCATTGCGCAAGGTGCGACTCGAAGAACAGTCCGCTGTGCTCGAGCGTCGAACGCAGGCGCTCGGCGATCGCGCGCACGGGTGCCGTCGGCTCCGGCGCCGCCACCAGCGGCTGCGAGAAGCTCACTGGCGCAGGCGCGCGGTCGCCCTCGATCGAACGCCCGACGGCGCGTGCGGCGCCCGACCCGGCCAGCGCGACCGCCGCGGACGCGGACGCCTGGGCGCTGACGGCCCACACGCGCGCGGCGGCGCCCGCTTCGGCCGATGCCGCGGGTGCGGCGGCTGGCGCGGACGCGGCGAGCGCCGTCGATTGCGTTGCGGCCGGCTTGCCGATCAGCGCGAGCAGCGCATCGCGCAGGGTCGCTGGGATCGCGAGCTGGCGCAGGCCGACATCGATCCTCGCCGCGCCCGCGCCCGGCGGCAGCACGAGGATTGCCTCGTCGCCCGAGGCCGCGACGTTGCGAAGGTCGGCGACCAGTTGGCTCGGCGCCGCGGCGAGCCGGCCCTGCCCTTCGAGCAACGGCAGCAGCGCGCGCAGGTTCAGCACGATGCGCTCGACGCCGGCGCGGCCTTCGCCGACCGGACCGACGCGACGGACGACGGCGGCGATCGTTGCGAGGTCCATTGCGCGTGCGGCTTCAGGGCCGGGCGTTTCGCGCGCCGCGCCGCGCGTGGATCATGCGTTCGAGCTGGCGCAGCCACGGCTCGGCGCGCGCGCGGATCTCGGCGTCGTCGGCAAGGATGCCGCGCAGCAGTTCGATGCGGCGGCGCTGTTCGGACGCGCTCAGCCGTTCGGTGCGGTGCGCGGCCTTCAATTCGGCGATCAGGTCACGGCAGCGGTCCTCCAGACGCGCCACCTCGTCCCAGTCCTCGCTGCGTGCGGCGGAAAGCATCCTTCGACTCGCTTGCGCGATCGCTTCGTAGCGCTGGATCAGCCGGGGCGCAGCGCCGGTGCGCGCGTGCGCGTGCGCTGCCCGGCCGTGTTCCGGTGGAGGCATCGGTCGCGGTCTCCTCGCATCGGATTCAGGCGGTCACGGCCACACGGCGCACCGCGGCGGCGTTCGCCTCGCCGAAGGATTGCACCGGCGCGACGGCGGCGGCCGCGGGCGCGCGCTCGCCGATCCGCGCCCAGGCTTCGCGCAGGTCGGCGAGCAGGCCGGCCGCTTCGTCGAGCGCGGCGCGATCGTTCTTCAGGTTCGCCTGCAACAGGCGCAGGGTCGCATAGTCGTACAGCGCCGCGAGCTGCTTCGCGAGCGGGCCGCCGGCGTCCTTGTCGAGGCTCGCCTTCAGTCCTTCCTCGACGATGCGCGCGGCCTTGCCGAGCGCCCGGCCCTTCTCGGCGACGTTTCCGGCGGCGATATGCGACGAGGCGAGCCGGATCGCCTCCAGCGCGCCGTCGAACAGCATCAGCACGAGCCGATGCGGGTCGGCGCTGGCCACACCGCTGTCCACGCTCACCCGCTGATAGACCTTGGCACCGTATCCGCTCATTCCTTCCTCGCAGTCACTGGATCGATACCCGGACTATCGGCCGCGGCGGCACGTTCATTGAATCGGAAAAGAAGTCGGGAAGTCCGTTCCGTGGACGCGCCGGCTACTTCTGCTGGTTGGCGAGCGGTAGCCCCGCCAAGGCGTTGGCCAGCGCCGCACTCTGCTGCTGCCGCGAAGAGACGAGCGCGTCGAGCTTGCTGAACTGGTCGATCAACCGCCGCTCGATCGTCGCGAGCCGGGCTTCGAGGCGCGCCTGCTGGTCGTCGAGCGTGCGGATCGAGGCGCGCAGGCCTTCCTCGCGCGCGGCGAGCGATCCGTCCACGCCGGCGATCGCGTCGATCCGCGCGCGCAGCCGCACCGCGAATCCCTGCTCGGCCTCCACGGTCGAATTCGTCTGGAACAGGCGCGCGACCTTCGCGCTATCGGTGGCAAGCCGCTCGTCGAACTTCGTTTCGTTCAGTCGCAGCGTGCCGTCGCGCTGGATCTCCAGGCCCACGTCGGTCAGCCGCGTGTAGTCGCCGGGGGCGGCGGACATCGTCGAGCCGACCACCGCCCGAACGGCGGCCTGCGCCTGCCGCAGCACCGATTCGCCGTTGAGCACGGCGGCGGTCTTCGTGTTCGGGTCGTACTTGGTCAGCTCGGCGATCAGGCGCTCGGCGTCGTTGTACGCCTTGACGAAGTCCTGCACCGTCTTCTTCACCGCATCGGCATCGCGCGACACCGTGACCGTGGTGTCGACCGTGGTGCCGGGCGGCGAGCCCGCCGGCGGCGCCTTGGCGAGCGTGATCGTCAGTCCCTCGATCACGCCGGAGAGCGTGTTCGACGCCGAGGTCAGCGCCAGTCCGTTGACGGAAAACTGCGCATCCTGCGCGGCCTGCGTCTGCGTGATGCCGAGTGCGGCGAGTCCCGCATCGACCTCGACCTGGAAGCCGTTGGCGGCACCGGTCTGCTTGGCGTTGAGCACGAGCCGCGTCTGCGTGCCGTCGTTGACCAGCGACGCCCGCACGCCGATATTGGCGGCGTTGATCTCGTCGCGGATCTCGGTGAGCGTGCCGGTGCCGGTATCGCCGACCTGGATCGTGGCGAGCACGGTGGCGCCGTCGGCGCTTCTCAGCGTCAGCGTCCCCGCGCCGACGTCGGCGGTGGGGCTCGCGAACGCCGCCGATGCGTACGACTGCGCGCGCGCCAGTTGCGTCACCGAAATCGAATAGGTGCCGAGCTGCGCCGCGCTGCTGGCGCTGGCGGCGACACCGTCGCCGCTGGCGGAAGCCTTCGCGGCATCGAACGTGCCCGCGCGGCGCAGTGTGTCCGCAGCCGACTTCAGCGCATCGAGCGCGCTCTTGACGCGGCCGAGCGCCGTCAGCCGCGACTGCACCTGCGTT
>CAZIJU010000005.1:29633-77213 GCA_964539745.1 uncultured Burkholderiaceae bacterium
GCTCCTGCAGCTTGACGAGCGGCTTGCGCTCGAGCGTCATCAGTTGCCCGACCAGCGCGGCCACGTCGATCGCGCCGCCGCCCACTCCCGTCAGTGCCATGGTTGGCCTTTCCTGCCCTGGTACCCGCTGCGTGCCGCAGCGCCTCACCTATGCGTCCGCGCGCAGCAGTGCGCCGCGCACGGCCTCGTCCCGCAGCGCGCGGGCGAGCGCCAGCGCCTGCTCGGACGGTATCTGCCGCAGCACTTCGCGGGTCGTCCGGTCGACCAATCTAACGACGATCCGACCGGCGGTTTCGTCGAATTCGAAGGTCAATTCGCGGGCTATTTGCGCGAGCCGGCGATTGGCTTCGGCCATCGCCTCGCGAAGCTGCTGCGCATCGGCGCGCCTGGCTTCGGCGTCGTGGACCGGCTGCGCCTGCGGCACGGGCCGGGCATCGCGCTCGCGCGCGTGGCGCACAGGCTGCGCCGCCTTGACCTCAACCGGTTGCAACTCGATCCTCATCGCCATCCGCTCGGCCACCGCAAGGACTGCCGCTTCACTGCGCTAATCGGCCGCGCGCCGAAAAACTTGACCTTCTCACGCCTGCCTGCGAGCCGGCAACGAAAAAGGGGGCGAACGCCCCCTTCCCGTTGCCGCGGCCGCTCGCGGCCAGGCATCGAACGTCAGCCGCGCAGCAGCGTCAGCACGTTCTGCGGCATCGCGTTGGCCTGCGCCAGCATCGCGGTGCCGGCCTGCTGCAGGATCTGCGCGCGGGTCAGCGCGGCGGTCTCGGCCGCGTAGTCCGCGTCCATGATCCGACTGCGAGCGGCGGCCTGGTTCTCGGCCGCAACCTGCAGGCCGGTGATGACGGCCTCGAAGCGCGACTGCGTTGCCCCGAAGGTCGATCGCAGGCTGTTGACGGTGTTCAGCGCCGTGTCCATGTTGGCGATGGCCGTCTGCGCGTTGGCCTGCGACGTCAGGTCACCGGAGGTGATCGAAAGCGCCGACAGCGTCACGTCGATCCGGTTGTTCGCGCTATTGTTCGCGCCAACCTGGAACGTCAGCGTCGCAGCACCGGACAGCAGTGCCTGACCGTTAAACGAGGTCACGGCAATCAGCCGCGTGTTTTCGTTGACGAGCTGCTGGTACTCGTTGTTCAGCGCGGTGAGGTCGCCGGAAGCGGTCGCGTTGGCGGCCTGCACGGCCAGTTCCCGCATGCGCTGCAGGTTCTGCCCGATCGCCGCCAGCGCTCCTTCGGCCGTCTGCGCAAGCGAGATGCCGTCGGCGGCGTTGCGGATCGCCACGTTCATGCCGCGCACCTGCGCATCCATCCGCTCGGCGATCGCCAGACCCGCGGCGTCGTCCTTGGCGCTGTTCACACGCAGGCCCGAGGACAGCCGCTGCACGGCGGTGGCCATCGCGGACTGCGAGGCGTTGAGATTGCGCTGCGCGTTCAGCGACATGATGTTGGTGTTGATGATTTGAGGCATTGCAAAGCTCCTTTCCTGGTTGCTCGAAAAGCAGCCGCTTCGACAGTCGGCGCTTTCACCTTTGCCCAAGCGGCTGCGCTTCTTCTCGAAGGCTTCCGCAGTCACGCGGACCGTTGCCGCGCTAGGTGGCTTATCGGAGCCGTCTTCGTCGAACTTTAGGCGGCGCGGCTTCGCGGTCTACCGAAGTCAAGGGAGGGAGTGGACGAAAAGCGCGGCGATCGGCGTGCAATTCGACGTCCGCTCCGGTTGCCGCTTCCGAGTCGTCGCCGTCCGACGCGCGGCTGAACGTAAAAGGCCCGTTGAACCGCAGACGCACGCAGCACACGGAGGAAGGACGGAGCGCGGCGCCTCAGCCATTCCGGGGCTGCACCCGTTTGTGCCATGCCGAGGCGCTGGCGGGGAATCCGGGGAACATCGTTACGCGGAGATCCCTGGCCCCGGCCTCTGGCCGCGGCTCTGGATGACAAATGCGCCTTCTTCGGGAGGCACGGCGTCGCGCCGCTGCGTCTGTCCGCGCCTGCAAGCGCTGGGGCCGTAGGTTCGGCGTGTCCGCCCTGTCGGCCGAGCACTGAACGAACACGAAAAAAAAAAAACGCGCCGAGGACCGAAGTCGCCGCGGCGCGCAGGGCGGGGGGCGGAGGCGGGGTTTCGCGAAGCACTGCTTCGCGCCGCCGCAGCCGGCCGCGCATGCTTGCGCGGCCGTGGAACAGAGGCGGGGTTTCGCGACGCACCGCGTCGCGCCGCCGCAGCGACGCGCGCCTACGCGCGCGCGGCATACGTCAAGACCCGCCCGCACCGGGCCAACCAGGCTCGCGCCAGAGCCCAAAAAAAAGCGCGCCGAGGACCGAAGTCGCTGCGGCGCGCAGGGCGGGGGAGGAAAACCGTGACTGCCTTGCTTCGAATTCGTGTGTGTCGCAGCGCCGGCCTTCCGCTCGGCGCTGCCTGTCGCCGGCCCGCGGCCGCACAATGAACCGCGTACCGATTGCGCGACCACACATCCGGCACTTTCGGCGCGGCCGCGGCGAACTTGAGCCCGATCGCAGCGGCGCGATGCCGATCGGCCTGCGCGAACGGGCGGTCTGCCTGCGGCGGGCGCGCTGCCGTCGCCGTTGTAGGAATCCGCCCTACAGGCCGCTGCGCGGCGATCCGACAAGGCTTTTGGAATGCGCCCGATTCATCGGAATTCGGCGCTTCCACACAATGGCCTCACTTCGCAGCGCAATTCGGGTGATCGCAACGCCCGCACATCAGGAGGCAGCCATGAGCAACAGCAATCCGACCGTCAACGAGCAACTGCTGGAAGAAGTGCGCGAGGTCAACCTCGCCTATCTGGTGCTCGCGCAGCACATGATCCGCGCCGACCGCGCGCAGGCGATGTACCGGCTCGGCATCTCCGAGGAGGTCGCCAACATCGTCGAACAGTTGACGCCGTCGCAACTGATGAAGATCGCCGGCGCCAACCAACTGATCTGCCGCTTTCGCTTCGACGACGACATCGTTTGGAACCTGCTGACCAGCCATTCGAAGTCGAAGGCCACGGGCACCGGCGCGGTCGCCGGACTGCACGCGAACATCGTGATGGCCGGACAGATCGCGAACGTGGCCTGAGACACGAACGCAAGCGCACGGAAAGCGAGGCACACCATGCGAATCAAGAGCATCGTCACCGAAAGCCGCCAGATCCAGCGCGCGATCGCGCTGATCAAACTGGGCGCCCGCCTGCAGGTGCTGGAGTCCGAAACCGACCTGTCGTACGAGCGGCTGCTGCGGCTGTACAAGGAGGTGCAGGGCGAGTCGCCGGCCCGCGGCATGCTGCCGTTCTCGACCGACTGGTTCATGACCTGGCAGCCGAACATCCACTCGTCGCTGTTCCTGAACATCTACGAGTACCTGAACAAGACGACCGAGCTCGAGGAGATCGACGCGATCATCAAGGCGTACGAGCTGTACCTCGAACAGATCCGCGTGCAGAACCTCGATCCGCTGCTGTCGGTCACGCGCGCCTGGCGCCTGGTCAAGTTCGTCGACGCCGGCATGGTGACGCTCACACCGTGCTGCAAGTGCGGCGGCAAGTTCGTCACGCACACCTTCGAACTGACGAAGAACTACGTCTGCGGCCTGTGCGAGCCGCCGGCGCGCGCCGGAAAGGGCAAGGGCAGCGTGCGCAGCGAAGCGGCGGTTCACTGATCCGGTTCCGGTCGCGCCGCTCGACCGGCCAAAAACAGCGGCTCCTCCTGGTTTTCTCCTCCGACCTTTGCCCGGCTCCGGCCGGGCTTTCTTTTTGACGTGCGCGCTCGGCGCATGCCGTCCCGGCGAACGCGCCGCGATCCGCCACCGGCATGCGCGGCAGCAGCGCCACGACGGCGCCGCCGACTTGCGCGTCGCGCAGCCGCCCGCGCTGGTGCAGAGCGCCGGCGCGACGGTTTCCATCGCCGAAACTCGCCGCACCGGTCGCCACTGCACCCGCAGACTACTTGCGCGTGGCCCCGCTGCCGAATGGACGATGCCGCAGCGGCGGCGAGGAAGATTCGGCGCGCCGCGCTCGGGCTGCGCCGCGCGCATCGAGCCAACCGTGATTCACGCGGCGCCGACGGCCCGCGCGCGCCGCGACCGGTCGGGCGCGCGGGGCCAGACCGGTCCCCGCCGGGCGCGCGTTGCGCCTGCGGCGTTGCCGGCAAAAAGCCACCGTTTCACGATCCATTTCAAGTCTTGCCGCGCCGCTGCCGAAACAGGGGCGAGCGGTACAGACCTGGGCGGGCGGACCGTGTGCGGAAAGCGTCCGAACGCCCTGCGCCAACCACACGCACACGAAGGGCCGTCGGGGAATGTTCGTCATCATCGGTTACGTCGTCGTCACGGTCGCCGTCTTCGGGGTCTACGCCGCCGTCGGCGGCAACATGACGATCGTGGCGCACGCCGCACCCCACGAGATGGCGGTGATCATGGGTGCGGCGATCGGCGCGTTCCTGGTGGCCAATCCGTCCAAGACGCTGAAGGCGGTGGCGGCCGCGCTGCCCGCCGCACTGAAGGGATCCAAGTACACGAAAGCGCGCTACATGGCGCTGATGGCCCTTTTGTACGACATCCTGTCCAAGGTGCGCAAGGAAGGGATGATGGCGATCGAGTCCGACGTCGAGGACCCGCACAAGAGTCCGTTGTTCCAGAAGCACCCGGTCGTCGGCAACGACCACCATCTGGTCGAGTTCATCTGCGACTACCTGCGGATGATGGTCAGCGGCAACATGAATCCGCTGGAGATCGAAAGCCTGATGGACCAGGAGATCGAAACGCACCATCACGAGGCGATGGTGCCGGCGCATGCGATCCAGAACATGGGCGACGGCCTACCCGCCTTCGGCATCGTCGCGGCCGTGCTCGGCGTGGTCAAGACGATGGCGTCGGTCGGCAAGCCGCCGGCGGAACTCGGCGCGATGATCGCCTCCGCGCTGGTCGGCACCTTCCTCGGCATCCTGCTCTCGTACGGATTCGTCAGCCCGCTGGGCAAGCTGCTCGAGAAAAACGCCGACGAGGCGACCAAGGAACTGCAGTGCGTGAAGGCCACGCTGCTGGCGAGCCTGCAGGGCTACGCGCCGGCGGTGGCCATCGAGTTCGGCCGCAAGGTGCTGTATTCGACGGAGCGGCCGAGCTTCGCGGAGCTGGAAAAACACGTCAAGCAGAAGCGCTGATCTGCGCCGCGTTGCCCCCGAATCACGAAACGCGAAAGCACGAAACCGATGGCCACCGCTGGCGAGAAGACCAAGTCGACGATCGTCATCAAGCGCATCAAGAAGGGCGGGCACGGCGCCCATAGCGCCGCCTGGAAAATCGCGTACGCCGACTTCGTGACCGCGATGATGGCGTTCTTCCTGCTGATGTGGCTGCTCGGTTCGACCACGCAGGGCGATCTGAAGGGCATCGCCGAGTATTTCCAGTCGCCGCTGAAGGTCGCGCTGTCCGGCGGCTCGGGCGCGGGCGACGCGACCACCGTGATCCAGGGCGGCGGCCCCAATCTGACCGCCTCGGTCGGACAGGTCAAGAACGGCGACAACGACAGCAAGCGGCGCTCCCCGAACCAGCTCCGCCAGGAACTCGAAAAAATCGAAAAGGAACGCATGGTCCGACTGAAGCAGCGCATCGACGCGGCGATCCTCGCCAACGCCAAGCTCTCGGAGTTCCGTCACCAGATCCGCGTCGAGATCACGCCCGACGGGCTGCGCATCCAGATCGTCGACGATTTCAACCGCCCGATGTTCGAACTCGGCTCGTCGCGCGTGCAGCCGTACATGCGCGAGATCCTGCACGAGATCGGAAAGGTATTGAATGAAGTCGACAACAAGATCGCGCTGTCCGGCCACACGGACGCCGCGCCATACGCCGGCGGCGAGCGCGGCTACTCCAACTGGGAGTTGTCGAGCGACCGCGCCAACGCGTCGCGCCGCGAGCTGATCACCGGCGGCATGGAACCGTCGAAGATCGTTCGCGTCGTCGGGCTCGCGGATTCGAATCTGCTGGTCAAGGACGACCCGAGAAGCCCGCTGAACCGCCGCATCTCGATCATCGTGCTGAACAAGCTCGCCGAGGATCGGCTCAACCGCGCCGGCGGCGAACTCGAGGCCGGAACGGCCAAGGACGTCGAGGACGCGCTGCCGCCCGGGCCGGACGCCGGTCCGCTGCCTTCGGCGGCTGCGCCCGCCGCGCCGGCGGTCGCGGCGGCCGCGTCCCCGGCGGTCGTCCGATGACGGCGCGAGTACCGCGGTGAAGCGGTCGGCTTTTCATCCGATCGCCGGATACGCGCGATCTGCAGACTTTCGACAAGCGCCGCGCCGTGCGCGCGCGTCACGCAGTACGCAGGAGCAAACATGGGAGCCCAACCGCGCTTTCTGATCGTCGACGACTTCTCGACGATGCGGCGCATCGTGCGCAATCTGCTGAAGGAGATCGGCTTCGCCGATGCCGAGGAAGCCGAAGACGGAGCGGTCGCGCTGAACATGCTGCGGTCGGGCAAGTTCGACTTCGTCGTGTCCGACATCAACATGCCGAATATGAACGGCTTCGAGCTGCTGAAGAACATCCGCGCCGACGAGCGGCTCAAGTCGATCCCGGTACTGATGGTCACCGCCGAAGCGAAGAAGGACGACATCGTCGCAGCCGCGCAGGGCGGCGCGAGCGGCTACATCGTCAAGCCGTTCACGAAGGCCACGCTCGAGGAAAAAGTGCAGAAGATTCTGCAGAAGAACCAGTAAAGGAGCGCGATGGAGCGCAGCGATACCACCGGCCGCGCAGCGCTGTACTGCGACGCCAACGGATTCGACAGCACTGCGGCAAAAGTCAGGCGGACCCGCAAGCCGCGCGCACGCAAGGGCGTGCCGGCGAAGGGCGTGGCGATCATCGGCGGCACCGACGCACCGCCGCCGGCGGGCGGGGAACGACCCGCGGCGGACGAGCTGCACCAGCGCATCGGCCATCTGACGCGCACGCTGCACGACGCGCTGCGCGAACTCGGTTACGAGAAGGAGCTGCTCGGCACGCGCGAGCAGTTGCCGGACGCGCGCGACCGGCTCGCCTACATCGCGCGGGTCACGGGCGAGGCGGCCGACAAGGTGCTCAACGCGGTCGACCGCGCGCGCAGCGTGCAGCAGGAACTGATGCTCCAGGCCGGCGATCTGCGCCGGCGCTGGCAGGCGGTCGCGGCGTTTGCCGCAGCACCCGGGCGCGCGACACCCGCCGGCCGGCAGCTCGTCGAGGAGACGTGCGAGTTTTTCGCTGGCGTCGAAGCACAGACCGATCGCACCAATGCGATCCTGACCGACATCATGATGGCGCAGGACTTCCACGATCTGACCGGCCAGGTGATCCGCAAGGTCGTCGCGCTCGCGCAGACGATGGAGGAGCAGCTCGTCCGGCTGCTGATCGACACGACGCCGTCGCAGCAGCGCACCCGGGTCGAAGCAGCGCACGCCGATTCCGAACCGGGCGGTCCGGTGGTCAAGCCCGACGGCCGCACCGATGTCGTCACCAATCAGGCGCAGGTCGACGAGTTGCTCGCTTCGCTCGGCTTTTGATCGCGATCCGCAGCGTACCGGCACGGCGGGCGCGCGCGATCGCGGGTGTTCGACCCCTCGTCCAAGGAGCGTATCGATGAAGACTGCACTTTCGTTCGCTTTGATCGTTTGCGCATGGCCCGCGTGGGGCGCGGACCCCGGCGCAGCCGGCGCGGCGCCGCCTGCCGACAAACCGGCAGCGCAGCGTTCCGCGCCGAAAGCGTCCGAACATCAGGACTTCTTCAAGATCGAGCGGCGCGCGCAGAAACCTGCCCGCGCCGCCGGCGCAGGCGAACCCGCCAAAGCCGGGACAGCGCCGCCGCCCGAAGGCGCGAATGCGGTCCGCGGCGGACCGAAACACGACACGGTCAAGAACTCGATCAGCAACCCACGCTGACCCCGCGCGGCGCCGACAGTTCGCCCGGCGAGCGACCGGCGATCAGACGTGCCCGAGCACCGGGTGCGGCTGGTACGGCGCCTCGAGCTGCGCGACTTCTTCGGCGGTCAGCTTCACGTCGAGCGCGGCCACCGCCTCCTCGATCTGCCAGACCTTGCTCGCGCCGACGATCGGCGCGGTGACGCCGGGGCGGCTTGCCAGCCAGGCGTAGGCGATCTGCGCATTGTCGACGCCGCGCGCCTTGGCGAGCGCGGCTACGGCCTCGACGATCGCGAAGTCGCCTTCCTGGTAATAGAACTTCAACGCGATTTCGTCGGTCTTGGCGCGCGCAGTCGCCCCCGCCGTCGCGTCGTCCTTCGCGCGGTTGCCCGCGAGGAAGCCGCGCGCGAGCGGGCTCCACGGCAAAAGCCCCACGCCTTGGTCGCGGCACAGCGGAATCATCTCGCGCTCCTCTTCGCGGTAGACGAGGTTGTAGTGGTTCTGCATCGAGACGAACTTCGTCCAGCCGTGCCGCTGCGCGACATGCTGCATCTTCGCGAACTGCCAGGCCCACATGCTCGATGCGCCGATGTAGCGCGCCTTGCCCGCGCGCACCACATCGTGCAGCGCTTCCATCGTCTCCTCGACCGGTGTCTCCGGATCGAAGCGGTGGATCTGGTACAGGTCCACGTAATCGGTGCCGAGCCGAGCGAGACTCGCGTCGATCGCCGCGAAGATGCGCTTGCGCGACAGCCCGCTCATGTTCGGCCGCCGCTCGGGCTTCGGCCCCGGCACGTTGCCGCCCTTGAACGCGAGATCGACCGGGAAGTACACCTTGGTCGCGATGACGATCTCGTCGCGCCGCGCGAACTCGCGCAGCAGCCGTCCGGTGATCTCCTCGGAGCGGCCCGCCGAATACATGTCGGCCGTGTCGAACAGGTTCACGCCCAGCTCGACCGCGCGCCGCACGATCGGCCGCGCGGCCTCCTCGTCGAGCACCCACGGCCGCCACTCGGGCGTTCCGAAAGTCATCATGCCGAGCGCGATGCGCGAGACCTTCAGTCCCGACGCGCCGAGGTTCACGTATTGCATGTCGCCTCCCTGATCGGAGACGGCATTGTGCCTCGGCGGTCGGCGGCGATCCCGCGTCGCCGCCCATCTTCGCGGGTCGGAGCACGCTCGCCGGTGAATGCGGCGCGGCGAGTGCGACGCTCGGGCGTAGCGCCAGCCTGCGTGCGGCGGGGTCGCGGCGAAGTCGCCGCTACACGGGCATGTTCATGATCTGCTCGTACGCCTGCACCAGCCGGTTGCGTACCTGCACCGCGGCGGAAAACGCGATCTGCGACTTGTTCATCGCGATCATCGTCTCCTCGAGACTGACCGCCGGGTTCTCGAGCTGGAACTGGCGCTGAAGTTCGGCCGAGGTCTGCTGGTTGCGGCTCACCGAGCGCAGCGCCGAGTCCAGCGACGCGACGAAGTCGAAGCCGCCCGCCTGCGGCATGACCGTCGCGGCCGGCGCCTTCATGGCCGCGACGGCCTGCGCGGTCTGAGAATTGATCGACTTGATTTCCATCGTTCCCGCACCCCGTGATCCGGTTTGCCCGTGTTTGGCGCCGACCTTAACGCGAGCGCGCACTTCGATTTCGTTCGAATTCCGCCCGAATGCGGCGGCAATTGGGCGTGTCCGCGCGTGTAGGAAGTTGTCCGACGCGGTCTTCGAAGCATCACCGAATTCCTCGGCTTATCCGTTGTTCCGCACCCTAAAGTCGCCCGAATAATCGCAGGCTAGGCGGTCGCCACGAGCGGCCTCACGCGAAGACAAAGAAGGCGATGGACAACACGGCACGGGTACCGGGCACGGGGCTGACGGCGGGGGGCTTCGCGCGCGTATCGGCGCGCACCAAGGGGATGCTGGCGTTGGGCGCGGCCGCGTTGGCGGCGGTCGTTGCGAGCGTGTGGCTGTGGAGCGCGAGCCCGAGCTATCGGGTGCTCTTCACGAACCTGTCGGACCGCGACGGCGGCGCGATCATTGCGCAGCTCGCGCAAATGAACATCCCGTTCCGCAACGCCGACGGCGGAACGATCATGGTGCCCGCCGAGCGCGTGCACGAGGCGCGGCTGAAGCTCGCTTCGCAAGGACTGCCGAAGGGCTCGATCGTCGGCTTCGAGATCATGGAGACGCAGAAGTTCGGCGTCACCCAGTTCCAGGAGCAGGTCAACTACCAGCGCGGACTCGAAGGCGAACTGGCGCGGTCGATCCAGACGCTCGCGCCGGTGGCCAGTGCGCGCGTGCATCTGGCGCTGCCGAAGCAGTCGGGGTTCCTGCGCGACAAGCAGCCGCCGACCGCGTCGGTGCTGCTGCAGCTTCACCCGGGCAAGGCGCTGGACCGGCAGCAGATCGCCGGCATCGTGCACCTGGTCTCGTCCAGCGTGCCGGAGCTGGCACCGAAAAACGTGTCGGTCGTCGACCAGCACGGAAATCTGCTCGCCAGCGAGCGCGGCGGCACCGCCGGGATGGATGCCGCGCAGCTCGACTACGTGGCGCAGATCGAAGCGAACACGATCAAGCGCATCGAGGACATCCTCGAGCCGATCGTCGGTCGCGGCAACGTGCGCGCGCAGGTGACGGCCGACGTGGACTTCTCGCAGGTCGAGAGCATGGCCGAAACGTACAAGCCGAACCAGGCGGCCGATGCGGCGACCGTGCGCAGCCAGTCGACGATCGAAAGCTCGCAGCCGGGACCGGCCGCCGCGGGCGGCGTGCCGGGCGCGCTGTCGAACCAGCCGCCGGTGCCGCCGACCGCGCCGATCAACGGTGCCGCCGCACCGCTGAACCCGAACGCCGCCGCTGCGGCCGCGGGCAACAGTACGCGGCGCGAAGCGGTGACCAATTTCGAGGTCGACAAGAACGTCCGCCACACGAAGACCGGTAGCGGGCAGATCCGCAGGCTCACGGCGGCGGTGGTGGTCAACTACCGGATGGCGCCCGCGGCCGCGGGCGGCGCGGCCAAGCCCACGCCGCTGTCCGAGAAGGAGATGCAGAACGTTCAGGCGCTCGTGCGCGAGGCGATGGGCTTCAACGCGCAGCGCGGCGATTCGCTGAACGTCGTCAACGCGCCGTTCACGCAACCCGAGGCCGGCGCGCCACCCGAGGCGCCGCCGTTCTGGAAGCACCCGGACGCGATCGCGCTGGCGAAGGAGACCGGCAAGGCGCTGCTGTTCCTGGTGCTGGCGATGCTCGTCGTCTTCGGCGTCGTCCGGCCCGCGCTGCGCGCCTTTGCCGCCGCCGCGCTGAAGCAGGCCGCTGCGGAAGCCCCGCCGCAGCCCGCGCAGCTCGCGATGAGCGCACCGGCGGGCGAAACGAGCGTCTCGCCGCTCGATCAGGTGCGCCAGCTCGCCAAGAACGATCCGGCGACGGTGGCCAACGTCGTCAAGGCGTGGGTCGGCGCCGAGGGGAAGGCGTGATGCGCGATCCGCGATCCGGGCGCTGACCATGGACGACGCCGGACTCGAACAGGCCGCCATCCTGCTGATGACCGTCGGCGAGGAGCAGGCCGCCGAGGTCTTCAAGTACCTTTCGCCGAAGGAGGTGCAGAAGCTCGGCGAGACGATGGCGCGGCTGAAGACCGTGCCGCGCGAGCGCGTCGAGGAGGTCGTCCGCAACTTCAACAAGGCCAAGGACGAGCAGTACTCGCTCGTCGGCGACAACGACGCGTATATCCGCCAGGTGCTCACGCGCGCGCTCGGCGAGGACAAGGCGGGCATGCTGCTCGACCGCATCCTGCAGGGACGCGACGTCTCGGGCATCGAGAGCCTGAAGTGGATGGACCCGGGGTCGATCGCCGAACTGCTGAAGAACGAGCACCCGCAGATCGTCGCGTCGATCCTCGTGCACCTGGAGCGCGATCACGCCTCCGAGGTGCTGAAAAACCTGCCCGAGCGCATGCGCAACGACGTGCTGCTGCGCATTGCCACGCTCGACGGCATCCAGCCGCAGGCGCTGCAGGAACTGAACGAAGTGCTGTCGAAGGTGCTTGCCGGCGGCGAGAAGCTGAGGAAGGCCACGCTCGGCGGAACCAAGGCGACCGCCGAGATCCTCAACTTCCTCGGCAGCCAGCTCGAAACCGCCGCGGTCGAAGCGATCCGCGAGCACGACCCCGACCTCGCGCAGAAGATCCTCGACCAGATGTTCGTGTTCGACAATCTGTTGGATCTGGACGACCGCGCGATCCAGCTCCTGCTGCGCGAGGTGCAGAGCGAGTCGCTGATCATCGCGCTCAAAGGCGCCGACCCGGCGCTGCGCGAGAAGATCTTCAAGAACATGTCGAACCGCGCCGCCGAGATGCTGCGCGAGGATCTCGAGGCCAAGGGCCCCGTGCGGCTGTCCGAGGTCGAGGCCGAGCAGCGCGAGATCCTGAAGATCGTGCGCCGGCTCGCCGACGAAGGGCAGATCCAGCTGGGCAGCGGCGGGGACGATCAGTATGTGTGACGGCTGGATCCAGGATTCAGTCGATCGCCCCACGCGCAACCGCATCACTGGCACAAACCGCTAAATCCTCGATCCTGAATCCTCGATCCTCACCATGGGCGCCCCCGAAAAGTCGTTCGGCCGTTTCATACCCAAGGAGCACGTCGGCGACGTCTCGAGCTGGGAGTTCCAGCCCTTGGGCGGCGCGGCCAAGTCACCGCTGCGCGGCAACGGCGCTGCTGGCGCCGCGCCCACCGGGACGATGAACGAACGCGAGCGGCGCGCGTTCGAGCGCGGCCGCCAGCAGGGCTTCCACGAAGGCCAGCAGGAAGCGCAGCGGCAGAAGGCGCAGCACGCGCGCCAGCTCGAACGCGTGCTGAACGAGCTGCGCGGGCGTTTCGCCGAGCTGGAATCGGCCGCGGCCGACGCCGTGCTCGATCTTGCGATCGAGATCGCGCGCCAGGTCGTGCGCCGCGAGATCGACATCCAGCGCGACGCGGTGCTGCCGGTCGTGCGCGAGGCGGTCACCGCGATCATCGACGAGCAGACGCATCCGCGCGTGCATCTGCACCCCGACGACCTGTGGTTGATCCAGGCCGATCTGGATACCGACGGACTGTACCAGGGCTGCCGCTTCGTTCCGGACCCAACGGTCGCGCGCGGCGGTTGCCGCGTCGAGACCGCGCAGAGCGAGGTCGACGCTACGCTCGCGACCCGCTGGCGGCGCGCGCTCGGTGCGCTCGGCATCGACGCCGACGAACTGCCGCCCATTGAAGGCACCGATCAGGATTCAGGATCGAGGATTCGGGACTTCGCTGACCTCGATCGTGATGGCACCGTCCCTGAATCGCTGACTCCGATTGAGAATTGCGCACGCTCGTGACACCGCGAACCCCGCAAGTACGTTGCGCCCGTGCAGGCACCGGTTCCGTCACCCCGAGCAGCGCGAGGGATCCCGGCGTTGCCAGAGGCGAGAATCCCCGCCCTGGGCTCGGAATGACTCTCCATCGTCATCCCGAGCAGCGCGAGGGATCCCGGCGTTGCCAGAGCCGAGAATCCCCGCCCTGGGCTTGGAATGACTCCCCATCGTCATCCCGAGCGATCGCGAGGGATCTGCGCGCTGCACGGTGCCGAGATTCCTCGCCTTCGGCTCGGAATGACAACAGCGACGTTGCGGCTCGGAATGACAAGAGCGGCGTTGCGGCTCGGAACGAGACAGTGGGGGCGTTGAGCTGCGGAAAGACGAAGCCAAACCGGGCTGCGATGACGCTGATTTGTCATCCCGAGCGGACGCGAGGGATCTCGGCGCTGCGCGGTGCCGAGATTCCTCGCCTTGGGCTCGGAATGACTCCCCATCGTCATCCCGAGCAAACGCGAGGGATCTCGGCGTTGCGAGCGGTGCAGATTCCTCGCCTTCGGCTCGGAATGACAAAAGCGGCGATACGGCTCGGAATGACAGGAGCAGCGCTGCGGCTCGGGATGACGAAGGCGACGAATGCGAGCGCCAGGCGGTCGGTCGCGTCGCGGAGATTTGTAATGCTCGACAAGTGCTGAACCCGGAGTCCTTCCTCTGATGCCCGATCCGCAATCCGAGCAAGCGCCCTTCCTCCGCTTCCTCGCGCAGTCGCGCGCGATCGCGGCTTCGACGAGCCCGATCGAGGTACGCGGGCGGCTTACGCGGGTGGCGGGTCTCGTGATGGAAGCGGTCGGACTGAGGCTGCCGGTCGGCGCGCAGGTGATCGTGCGGCAGGACGCGTCGCTTGCCGTCGATGCGGAAGTCGTCGGCTTCAACGGCGAGCGGCTGTTCCTGATGCCGGCGACCGATCCGTACGGGCTACGGCCGGGCGCGATGGTCGTGCCGCACGAACCCTCGGCCGCGCGCCCGCAGCTTTACCGAAACAACCACCCGCGCCGGCGCGCCGAGGACCGCACGCGGTATCTGCCGATGGGCGAGGCGCTGCTCGGCCGTGTGGTCGATCCGAACGGGCGCCCGCTGGACAGGCTCGGCGCGCTCGAAGGCGCCGAGCTGCAGCCGCTGGCGCGCCGGCCGATCAACGCGATGGAGCGCGAGCCGGTGCGCGAGCCGCTGGATGTCGGCGTGCGCGCGATCAACGCGCTGGCCACCGTCGGTCGGGGGCAGCGCATGGGGCTGTTCGCCGGTTCGGGCGTGGGCAAAAGCGTGCTGCTGGGCATGATGGCCAAGTACACCAGTGCCGACGTGACCGTCGTCGGGCTGATCGGCGAACGCGGCCGCGAGGTCAAGGAGTTCATCGAGGACATCCTCGGCCCGCAGGGCTTGCGCCGCGCGGTCGTCGTCGCCGCGCCCGCGGACACGCCGCCGCTGCTGCGCATGCAGGGCGCCGCGTACGCGACCGCGATCGCCGAGCACTACCGCGACCGCGGCAAGCAGGTGCTGCTGCTGCTCGATTCGCTGACGCGCTACGCGATGGCCGCGCGCGAG
The DNA here is from genome assembly GCA_964539745.1 of uncultured Burkholderiaceae bacterium. Classification (GTDB taxonomy): domain Bacteria; phylum Pseudomonadota; class Gammaproteobacteria; order Burkholderiales; family Burkholderiaceae_F; genus DSNY01. Next base: position 44,450 of record CAZIJU010000005.1, read on the forward strand.
ATCGCGCTGGCGATCGGCGAGCCGCCCGCGACCAAAGGGTATCCGCCGTCGGTGTTCGCCAAGCTGCCGCAACTGGTCGAACGCGCAGGCAACGCGGCCGCGGGCTGCGGCTCGATCACCGCCTTCTACACGGTGCTCACCGAAGGCGACGACCCGCAGGACCCGGTCGCGGATTCGGCGCGCGCGATCCTCGACGGACACATCGTGCTCTCGCGGCAGCTCGCCGATGCCGGGCACTACCCTGCGATCGACGTCGAAGCGTCGATCTCGCGCGTGATGACCTCGATCGTCGGCCCCGATCAAATCGAACTGGCGCGCCGCTTCAAGGCCCTTTATTCGCGCTTCGCGCGCAACCGCGACTTGCTATCGGTAGGGGCCTACGTCCCCGGCAGCGACCGGGTGCTCGACGCGGCGATCGCGGCCTGGCCGCGGATGGAGGCGTTCCTGCAGCAATCGATGAACGAGGCCTCGTCGCTCGCCGAAGCGCACGGCCGTCTGGCCGCGTTGCTCAGCACCGTGGATGTGTCGTGACGCCGGTCTTTCAGACCCCAACCCGCGCCGCTGCGCGATGCGCCGCCGCGAGCGGCATCGGGACGCTTTTCCCGCGCGGATCGATCCGCGCCGCCCGCCGGGCGCGTCGGCAACCGGCGGTGCGCGCCGATCGCCATCCGAATTGAGCCGACATGGACACCGCCAACCTCGCCATGCTGATCGAATTGGCCGTGACGTCGCGCGACTCGGCGGCGGCGCGTCGCGCGCAGGCGGCGGCGAGCCTCGCTCAGGCGCGGTCGCAACTGGACGTTCTGCGCGGCTACGCGCGCGACTACGAGCGGCGGGCGCAGACGACGCTCACGCAGGGTGTCGACATGGCCGCGCAGAACAATCTGCGCGCTTTCACGGCGAAGCTGCAACAGGCGATCGAGGCGCAGCAGCTCGAGGTCGAGCGGCGCGCGGCAGCGCTCGCCGCGGCCGACGAAGCGCTGCAACGGATGCAGCGGCGCGTGAAAAGCATGCAGGCGCTCGCCGAGCGGCGGCTTGCCGACGCGCGCCAGACGCTCGCCCGGCGCGAGCAGAAAACGCAGGACGAGCTTGCGCAATCGGGACGCGCAAGGCCGCTCGCTCCGTCCGAATGGTGATCCGGGGACGCTGATGAACGATCTGAACCTCGCCGCGCTGCAGGCAGCGCGCCAGGCCAACACGAGCGGCTCGCGCGGTGCACCCGCGCGCGACGCCGACGATGCCGCCGCCGACTTCGACCGCGTGATGGCGCGCGTCGCACGTCAGGACGCCGCCTCGGCGCAGGCTCGCGAAGCGTCGGCCAACGGCGATGCGCCGCGGTCCGACGGCGACCCGGCGCCGTCGCCGCAGGCTGCCGCAGCGGACGACGGCGACGCCGCCCACGCCGGCACCGCCGCGAACGCGAATGCCGCGATCCCCGTCGCTGCGCAGCTCGCGGCGATCGTCATCACGAACGATCAGACTGCCGGCGCCACCGGACCGGACGACCGCGCGGCGGGCGTCGATTCGGCACCTGGCATCGAGCCTTTCGCCGCGTCCGCGCCGCAGGCACCGACGAACGGCCATCGGCAGCCGGCATCGAGCGTCGCGGATCCGACCGCTGAAAACGCGGCCGCGCATCCTGCGGAAGCGAAGGCGGCGCTGCCGCGCAACGCGGCGCGCGCTGCAGCGCCCGTCGGCGCACCTGCCGCCGTCGCGGACGCGGATCAGCCCAAAGCCGTCGAACCGACCGACGTTGCGCCCGAACGTGTCGGCGAGCCGGTGCTGGCGCGCTTCGAGCCGACACCCGCGACCGCGCAGCCCGCATCGCGCGCCGAAAACTTCGGCGTACACGACCCCGTCGCGCCGGCCTTCGCGGCGCATGCGCCGCAGACGTATTCGATCGCGCACGCGAAGATCGCCACGCCGGTGCTGCATCCTGGCTTCGGCGACGATCTCGCCAACCGCGTCGTTTTCCTCGCCGGCCAGCGCGTGCAAAGCGCGGAGATCGCACTGACGCCCGCCGATCTCGGCCCGCTCGCGGTGACGATCGAACTGCGCGGCCAGGAGGCGCATCTGTTCTTCGGTGCCGCGCACGCAACGACGCGCGCCGCGATCGAGGATGCGCTGCCGCGACTGCGCGAGATGTTCGCCGGCAGCGGCCTGCAACTGGCGGATGCGCAGATCGGCGATCACGCCCGGCGCGATTTTGCGCGGCCGCAGCGCGGCCCGGCCGATCCGATGCGAACGATCGGCGCGGTGCAGATCGCACCCGATCTGCTGCGTCCAGCGCGGCCCGCACGTCCGGACCGGCTGATCGACGTCATCGTCTGATCGGAACGCGCTCGTTTTACGACGCGCAACATCGCGCCCGACGGGCCGCGGCGCCGGCAGCGACGATTTCGGCCGACGGGAACCTTGCCGCGGCCGCCGGGCGCGCGAAGCGCCGACGCGGGGACAGCCCGCAAGCGGCGATTCTCCATCGCAGGCGGGCGCCGCCGATTCTGGCCGCTTATCGCGGGATCGCGGCACCTCAAGCGCTCGAATAATCGTGCCGATAACGTCGCCCGCTGCGGCGGTCGACGTGCGTGATGTGGTTTCGACACGGAGTGCACGATGGCCGAAAAGGAAGCCAAGGTCGAGGAGGCCAAGGCACCGAAGAAAAGCAAGTCCAAGCTGCTGCTGATCGTCGGCGTCGGTGCCGCGCTCGCGGCCGTCGGCGGCGGTGCGGCGGCGTATCTGCTGATCGGCAAGAAGGACGCGGCACACGTCGCCGAGCAAAAAGTCCAGCCGAAGAAGACGCCGGTCTTCGTCGATCTGGAGTCCTTCACCGTCAACCTGCGCGACGACGACGACGACCGCTTCATGCAGGTCAAGCTCGTCGCAGAGGTCAAGGACGCGGCCGCCGGCGAAGTGCTGAAGAACATGATGCCCGCGGTGCGCAGCGAGATCCTGCTGCTGCTCGGTTCGAAGAAGGCGGCCGATCTCGCGACGCGCGAGGGCAAGGAAAAGCTCGCGCAGGAGATCGTCGCCGCCGCGAACAAGGTCCTCGAGCGCACGCCCGCCGAAAAGGGCGTCGAGGCGGTGAACTTCACGCACCTGATCGTGCAATGACCTATCGCGCGGCGCAGGGCGCGCCATGCGTGCCGCCGCGGCGGCAGGCGCAACGGAACGACCATGGCTGAGACCTTTCTGTCACAGGACGAAGTCGACGCGCTGCTCGAAGGTGTCACCGGAGAGCCGCAGAAGCTCGAGCGCGACGAAGGCGGGGGCGGCATCCGCGACTATGACATCGCGAACCAGGAGCGGATCGTCCGCGGGCGCATGCCCACGCTGGAGATCGTCAACGAGCGCTTTGCGCGAAACCTGCGCGTCGGACTGTTCAATTTCATTCGCCGCAGCCCCGAGATGTCGGTCGGCCCGGTGCGCGTGATCAAGTACTCGGCCTTCCTGCGCGACATCGCGGTGCCAACCAACATCAACATCGTCTCGGCCGCGCCGCTGCGCGGCAACGCGCTCGTGATCTTCGACCCGAAGCTGGTGTTCGCGGTAATCGATACGCTGTTTGGCGGTACCGGAAAGCTGCATACGCGCATCGAGGGACGTGACTTCTCGCCGACCGAGAGCCGCATCATCCAGCGGCTGGTCGACGTGGCGCTCGCCGAATACACGAAGGCGTGGGGCGGGCTGTTCCGCTTCAAGTTCCAGCACCTGCGTTCGGAGATGCACACGCAGTTCGCCAACATCGCCACGCCGTCGGAGATCGTCGTCGCGACCACCTTCAACGTCGAGATCGGCGAGCAGAGCGGCGAGATGCACATCTGCTTCCCGTACTCGACGCTCGAGCCGATCCGCGACATCCTGTACTCGACGGTGCAGGGCGACGGGCACGAGCCCGACCGCCGCTGGGTGCGGATGCTGACGCAGCAGGTGCAGTCGGCCGAAGTCGAGCTGACCGCCGAGTTGGCGCGCACGACGCTGACCGTCGGCGAACTGCTGAGGCTGCGCGTCGGCGATTTCATCGAGCTCCCGCTGAAAGAGGTGATCCACGCGCACGTCGACGGCGTGCCGGTGATGGAGTGCCGCTTCGGCGCGGTCAACGGCCACACCGCGATACGGATCGAGAAACTGCTGAAGTACTCGCAACACACCGACGGGCGATCCGTCGAAGGAACCGACCGATGAGCGATCAACTCGACCCCGCGCACGGCACCGGCGACGACTGGGCCGCGGCGCTCGCTGAACAAAAGGCGGCCGAGGGCTCCGTCACCGTTGACGCCGCGCAGCCCGCCAACATCTTCCAGCGTCTGACGCCCGGCGCTGCGGGGGCACCGGAAGGCGCGCAGGACATCGACCTGATCCTCGACATCCCGGTCAACCTGACCGTCGAGCTGGGCCGCACGAAGATCCCGATCAAGAACATCCTGCAGCTCGCGCAGGGTTCGGTGATCGAACTGGACGCGCTCGCCGGCGAGCCGATGGACGTTCTGGTCAACGGCTGCCTGATCGCGCAGGGCGAGGTCGTCGTCGTCAACGAGAAATTCGGCATCCGCTTGACCGACATCGTCACGCCGAGCGAGCGGATGCGAAGGCTGCACCGGTGATGCGGCGTGCGGTTGCTCGTCGGACGCCGGGCGAGGCGCGCGGGCCTACGCTCGCCGCGCTTGCCGCGCTCGTCCTACCCGCGGCCGCCCGCGCGCAGACCGCCGCGGCCGGCGCTGAGGGTCCGTCGCTCGCGCCGATGCTCGTCGCGCTCGTCTTCGTCCTGGCGCTGATTCCCGTGTCGATGTGGCTGCTGAAGCGCTTCGGCGGTGCCCAGCCGGCGGCGAGCGCCGGGCTGCGCGTCGTCGCGCAGCTTCCGCTCGGCCCGCGCGAGCGCATCGTCGTCGTCGAAGCCGGCGAACGTTGGCTGCTGCTCGGCGTCACCGCCGCGAGCATTACGCGCGTCGGCACGCTGCCCAAAGGCGATGCGAACGCGCTCGCCAGCTCGGCGACATCGTTCGCCTCGCTGATGACGAGGCTGCAGAAGTGAGCGGCACGTTCCGATCCCTTCTGCCCCCCTTTACGGCCGGGGCGCTCTTTCGCGGTCCGGCGTCGCTCTGCGCGTTCGCGAGACGGAAAGCCGTCCGCAGCCTGCTGTCACTCCCCTCTTTAAAAAACGGGGGGCGGGGGCGATTTCTCGGGCTCCCCGCACTGCTGCTCCTGCTGGCGCTGAGCCACCCCGCGCTCGCCCAAACCAGCCCGATCCAGGTCACCGCCGCGCCGAGCGCCGGTGGCGGCACGACCTACTCGGTGCCGGTCCAGACGCTGCTGTTCTTCACGCTGCTCGCCTTCCTGCCGGCGGTGCTGCTGATGATGACGAGCTTCACGCGCATCATCATCGTGCTGTCGCTGCTGCGCATGGCGCTCGGCACGCAGACGACGCCGCCGAACCAGGTGCTGATCGGGCTGGCGCTGTTCCTGACCTTCTTCGTGATGGGGCCCACGTTCGACCGCATCCACGACACGGCCTACGTGCCGTACCGCGACCAGAAACTGACCTTCGAGCAGGCGCTCGCGACCGGCTCGGCGCCGATGAGGGATTTCATGCTCAAGCACACGCGCGCCAACGATTTGGAGCTGTTTGCGCGCATGGGCCGCGTCGAAGGCGCAGACAGCGCCGACAAGCTGCCGCTGCGCGTCGTGATCCCCGCCTTCGTCACGAGCGAACTGAAGACCGCGTTCCAGATCGGCTTCATGGTCTTCATCCCGTTCCTGATCATCGACATGGTGGTCGCCAGCGTGCTGATGTCGATGGGCATGATGATGCTGTCGCCGGTGCTGATCGCGCTGCCGTTCAAGCTGATGCTGTTCGTGCTCGCCGACGGCTGGAACCTGCTGATCGGTTCGTTGGTCGCGAGCTTCCAGATATGAACAACGCTTCGGCCAAGGCCGCTTACTTATCGAGCATTACGAATCTTCGTGACACGACCGACCGCATGGCGCTCGCATCCGTCGCCCTTCGTCATTCCGAGCCGCAACGCCGCGATTGTCATTGCGAGCCGACTCGCGGCTCTTGTCATTCCGAGCCGACTCGCGGCTGTTGTCATTCCGAGCCGAAGGCGAGGAATCTCCGCGGCTCGCAACGCCGGGATCCCTCGCGTTCGCTCGGGATGACAATGGGGAGTCATTCCAAGCCCAAGGCGAGGAATCTCGGCACCGCGCAACGCGGAGATCCCACGCATTCGCTCGGGATGACAAATCAGCGTCATCGCACGCCGGCTTGGCTTCGTCGTTGCGCACCGCAAAGCCCCCCTGTCGTTCCGAGCCGCAACGCCGCGATTGTCATTGCGAGCCGCATCGCGGCTGTTGTCATTCCGAGCCGAATCGCGGCTGTTGTCATTCCGAGCCGAAGGCGAGGAATCTCCGCGGCTCGCAACGCCGGGATCCCTCGCGTTCGCTCGGGATGACAATGGGGAGTCATTCCAAGCCCAAGGCGAGGAATCTCGGCGCCTCGCAGCCCGGAGATCCCTCGCGTTTGCTCGGGATGACGGAACCGGTGTCCCGACGGGCGACGCGAACTTGCGTGGTTGCGGTGTCACGCGCTTGCGTAAGTCTCAATGATCCTGAATCCTGAATCCTCGATCCCAGATCGCCGGCGCCCATGAACCCCCAATCCGTCATCACCCTCGGCCAGCAGGCACTGTACGTGATGCTGATGATCGCCTCGCCGATGCTGATCGCCGCACTGGTCGTCGGGCTGATCGTCTCGATCCTGCAGGCGGCCACACAGATCAACGAGATGACGCTGTCGTTCATCCCGAAGCTCGTCGCGATCCTCGCTGCGCTGGTGATCGCCGGCCCCTGGATCATCACCTACTACGTCGACTACGTGCGGCGTCTGTTCGAGTCGATCCCCACCGCGATCGGGTGAGGATCGGGGGCCCAGGATTCAGGATTCAGCGACAGCCGCGGACGGCGCACGGCCACAGTCAGCCAAGTCCCAGTCCCTGGATCCCGAATCCTGAATGATCACCTTCACCGCAGAACAGCTCGCCGCCTGGTACGGCGCGGTGTTCTGGCCGCTCGTGCGCGTGCTCGCGCTGTTCGCCGCGGCGCCGCTGCTCGCGCACCGCGCGATCCCGCTGCGGATCAAGGTCGGGCTGGCGCTCGCGGTGGCGGTCGTGCTGATGCCGGTCGTTGCCTCGCCGCCGATCACCGACGTGATGACCGCGCCGGGCTTCGCGCTGCTCGTGCAGAACATCCTGATCGGGCTCGTCATCGGCTTCACCGTGCGCGTGATATTCGCCGCGCTCGAGATCGCCGGCGAGCTGATCGGCCTGCAGATGGGGCTTTCGTTCGCCGGCTTCTTCAACCCCGCGACCGGGCAGGCGCAGACGCCCGTGGCGAGCTTCATGTCGCTGCTCGCGCTGCTGATGTTCGTCGCGATCGACGGGCACCTGCTGCTGATCCACGCGCTCGCCGAAAGCTTCCGGCTGTTCCCGCTTTCGTCCGGGGAGTTTGCGCTGCCGCTGACCTTCGAGCGCATCGTGCGGTTCGGCGCCGAGATGTTCGCCATCGGGCTTGCGGTCGCCTTGCCCTTCCTCGCGGTGATGCTGCTCACCAACGTCGTGCTGGGCGTGCTCGCGCGGATCGCGCCGCAACTGAACATCTTTGCCGTGGGCTTCCCGCTGACGCTGCTGGTCGGCCTGGCCGTGCTGTTCATGCTGCTGCCGTACATCGAGGCGCCGCTGCGCGCCGCGCTCGAACGCGGCGTCGGCGCGTGGGTGAACTGATTCGGATCGCGGATCGCGCACTCCCCGACGCGCGGGTCCGCTCGGCGAATGGCGGCCGCAGCAGACCGTGACCCGCGTGGGCGTCGGTCGGGGTGAGGCGCAGCCGAACCCCAACGGAACCAACCGCGTTGGGGTTCGCTTCGCTCACCCCAACCTACGTGGTGATGGAGCGTATCCCGTCGTTGCGGCTCGGGTCCTTGGCACTTGCCAGTGGTCCCCGCGCCGCGCCTGCCGCTACATCCCCCGGCGACCCCGCCGCGGTCGTCGGGGATCCTGAGATGGGTTCTAGACTGCCCGCATGGCGCTGCTGCATACGCCGGTCGGAGGGCAGTTCGCATGGCTCGCGGCCGTGCTGTTCGCGCCGATCGCGTTGTGGGCGCTCCTCAGCGTGCGCGGGCGATTCCTGCCGGACGGCGCCGCGCAGCACGCCTGGCCCGCGGGGATCGTCTGCGTCGCGTTCCTGTGGTCGCTGCCGGTCAGGTCGGCGCAGGGCGTGCAGTTCGGGCTGCTCGGCGTGGCGCTCTTCTCGCTGCTGTTCGGCCGCGCGCGCGCGATCCTCGGGCTCGTCGCGGCGCTGGCGCTGCACGCCGCGTTCACCGGCGGTGCGTGGAGCAACTTCGGTCTGAACGGTCTGCTGTTCGCCGCGTTTCCGGCCTGGATGGCCACAGCGCTGCAGCGGCAGATCGAAGCGCGGCTGCCGAAAAACCTTTTCGTGTTCATCATCGGCAACGGCTTGTTCGTCGTGCTGGCGACGACCGCGGCGGCGAGCGTGGCGCAACTGCTCGTCGCGGCCGCCTTCGCGGCGCCGGCCGCGAAGGCGCAACTCGGAGATGCCATCGGTTACGCGCTGCTGCTCGCCTGGGGCGAGGCGCTCGCCAGCGGCATGATCTTCTCGGCGCTCGTGATCTTCCGCCCGAACGTCGTGCTGACCTACCGGCAGGATCTGTATCTGCCGCGGCGCGGCCGATGAATCGCCGATCTCTCACTGCGGCCGTCCCCAGTAGAAGTAGATCGCGCGTCCGCCGCCGAAGGTGCGGCCGAGCGCGAAGTACACCGGGCCGATCAGCGACTCCGCGCCGAAGAACAGCGACCCCGCGCGGGTGAAGTCCGACCAGCGCAGCGTCTGCCGGCGCGCGATCGCGTCCCCGGCTTCGAGCGAGAAGCCGACGTACACGGGCATCGCGATGTCGCCGAACGCATCCGAAACGTTGCGGTACACCTGCGCGCGAACCAGCGCGAAGCGCGCGCCGCTCAACTGGCCGGTCGGCGTGCCCGACAGGTTGAACAACCCGCCCAGCCGGAACGCGCCCTCCTGCGCGGCCACGCCGCCGCGCGCCGCGAGCGCCACGGTGTAGCGGCCGAAGGTCGTCGGCTTCAGCGCCTCGACCGACCACGCGTCGCGCGCCTGTGCGCTGCCGGCCGCGACGTTGTAGCGCAGGTAGGCGAGGTTCGCGAAAAGACCGCGCCGCGGATAGTTGACCGTATCGAGCGTGTCGAGCCGCAGCTCGGCGCCGCCGGCGGTGACGAGGCTGCGCGCCGCAGGCAGCACCGGCGGGCCGATCAGCCTTGTCGTTTCGATCTGCGCGCGACCGGCGCCCACGCGCAGCGATCCGAGCCGCGGCAGCGCAAGACCGAGCGCCACGTCTGCGCGCGCGGTCGAGTTGCGGAAGCGCGCGAGCGGCTCGTCCCCGACGAACAGATCGAAGTCCTCGCGCTGCGCCGCGAGCCGCGGCAGCACGAACCAGCGGCTGCCCGGCGCGAGCGGCTGGTACAGCTCGGTCAGCAGCCGTTGCGTGTCGCCGACCTGCACTTCGTTGCGCCATTCGGCGCCGTAGCGGTTGAGCCAGCTCCACGTGTGCGCGATCAGCAGGTTGAACGTGCTGTCGGTGTCGAAGTCGGTCTGCAGGTTGCCGCCGACGCGCAGCGCGTTGTAGCCCCACGACTTCTCGTAGGGTGTGACGATCAGCGTGCGGCGCGGGCCGTCGTCGACCAGGCTGTAGCTGACGGACTCGAAATCGCCGCGGCCGAACAGCTCCTGCACCGCACGGTCGATCTCGGCGGTCGCGAGCGGCCTGTCGAGCGGCACGTCGATCTCGCGGCGGATCGCCTCCGGGTTGACGGTGCGCAGTCCTGCCACCTGCACGTCGGTCACCGCGACGGGCCGGTCCTCGCGCACGAGCTGCGTGCGCCGCTGCTCGAACGCGGCGTACGCGACCGTGTCGAGCGCGAGCGACGCCAGCCGGTCCGCGAGCCTGCGCGCAGCCGCTTCGCCGGCGGCGACGATCGTTTCGCTGCGCGCGAAGTCGCCGGGGCCGAAGTCCGCGAGGTCGGGCGTGATCAGGATGTCCTCGGGCGCGAGTTCGGCCAGGCTGCGTTCGACGTTCTGTTCGGTCAGGATGTTGATCACCTGCTCGGTCACCGCGAGCACGCTGGTCAGCCGCTCCTTCGGCAGCAGCGGCCTGCCGACGTTGACCGCGATCACGCGGTCCACACCCATCTGCCGGGCGAGATCGACCGGCAGATTTCGCACCAGCCCGCCGTCGACGAGCGGCCGGCCGTCGACCTCGACCGGCGCGAACGCCGCGGGCACCGACATCGACGCGCGCATCGCGGTGGCGAGCGCAACGTCCTTCTGCAGCACGACCAGCTTTCCGGTCGCCAAATCGGTCGCCGCGGCGGCGAACGGGATCGGCAGCTTCGAGAGATCGTTGATCTCCTTGACCGGTCCGCCGAGCGCGCGCAGAAACAGCCCCAGGTTCTGGCTGCCGACCGCTCCGCGCGGCAGCGTCAGGCCGTCGGCCTTGATGCCGAACTCGACGTTCGACAGGTTCTTGTAGTCGTCCTCCTTGCGGCGGAAGTGCAGCGACTCGCGCGGCGCGCGCAGCGAAAAAATGTTGTTCCAGTCGGTCGTGCGGGCGAGTTCTTCGAGGTGCTGCGGCGTATACCCGGCCGCATAGCCGCCGCCGACGATCGCGCCCATGCTGGTTGCTGCGATCGCATCGATCGGCACGCGCAGCTCCTGCAGCACCTTCAGCACGCCGATGTGTGCGAACCCGCGCGCGCCGCCGCCGGAGAGCACGAGCCCGATGCGCGGGCGCTGCGAAGCGGGCTCGGTCTTCGCCGCCGGCGGCTGCGCAGCCGCCGGCAGCGCCGCCGCGGCGGCCAGCCAGGCAGCGAACAACGCACGGGCGATCGACATGTTGCTCATCGCCGAAACTTCGCCGCGCAGGCGCGCAGGTGCGAACCGACGCGATCGATCGCCGCGTCGCGGGTCGCCGGCCGCTCGCCCGCCAGGCGATCCGGTGTGACGGCGCAGCGCTTCGAAGCTGTAAATCTTTCTACTGCGCGGCCCGCTGGCGTCGTTGCGCGGTTCAACGGCGTTGTTCGCTTTCATCGGAGAAACGGATCCAGGCACGGCCCGTCATTTTGATCGGCGCGGGGCGCCGCGGCTACACTGCCGCGACTCCCGATCAGACAATCCGCTCCATGACGCGATCCCGCACCGGCGCCCGCATCCTCGTCGACCAGCTTCTGCTCCAGGGCGTCGACCACGCCTTCTGCGTTCCCGGCGAAAGTTATCTCGCGGTGCTCGACGCGCTGTACGACGCGCGCGACCGCATCAAGCTCGTCGTCAACCGGCACGAATCCGGTTCGACTTTCATGGCCGACGCGTACGCGAAGCTCACGGGGCAACCCGGCGTGGCCTTCGTCACGCGCGGGCCGGGCGCGACCAACGCATCGATCGGCGTGCACACGGCGTTCCAGGATTCCACGCCGCTGGTTCTTTTCATCGGCCAGGTGGGCAGCGACTTCGCCGAGCGCGAAGCGTTCCAGGAGATCGACTACCGCCGGATGTTCGGCCAGATGGCCAAGTGGGTCGCTCAGATCGACCGCGCGGATCGCATCCCGGAATTCGTCGCGCGCGCGTTCCAGACCGCGACCAGCGGGCGCCCCGGTCCGGTCGTGCTCGCGCTGCCCGAGGACATGCAGACGCAGACGGCGGAGGTCGCCGACGCCGCCTGCCATTCGCCGGTGCAAGCGGCCCCTTCCGATACGCAGATGGCCGCGCTGCGGCAACTGCTCGGCGCCGCGCAACGGCCGCTCGTGCTGCTCGGCGGACCCGGGTGGACGCCGGCCGCGTGCGACAACCTGCGCCGCTTCGCCGAAGCGAACCGGCTTCCGGTGGCCTGCGCGTTCCGCTACCAGGACCTGTTCGACAACCGCCATCCGAACTACGTCGGCGACGTCGGCATCGCGCCCAATCCGAAGCTCGCGCAGCGCGTGCGCGAAGCCGATCTGATCCTCGCGATCGGCCCGCGGCTCGGCGAGATGACCACCGGCGGCTACACGCTGCTCGAGGCGCCGCTGCCGAAACAGACGCTGGTCCACGTCCACCAGGGCATCGAGGAACTGGGCCGCGTGTATCAGCCCAAGCTCGCGATCTGCGCGGGCATGCCGCAGTTCGCCGCGCGGCTGGCGATGATGGTGCCGATCGAGAACCCGCCGTGGGCGGCGACCGTCGCGCAGGCGCGTGGCGAGTACGAGGCGTGGCAGGCGCGGCCGCCGGTGTATTCGCAGATCGTTCCGAAGCTCGACCTGTGGCAGGTCGTCGAAACCCTTAAACGCGCGTTGCCGCAGGATGCGATCGTCACCAACGGCGCAGGCAACTTCGCGACCTGGGCGCATCGCTTCTGGCGTTACGGGCCGATGCGAACGCAGCTCGCGCCGACCGCGGGCAGCATGGGTTATGGCGTCCCCGCCGCGATCGCCGCGAAGATCGCCGCCCCCGAGCGCACGGTCGTGTGCTTCGCCGGCGACGGCGACTTCCTGATGACGGGGCAGGAGCTGGCCACCGCCGCGCAATACCAGGCCGCGCCGCTCGTGCTCGTCTTCAACAACGGCATGTACGGCACGATCCGCATGCACCAGGAGCGCGAGTTTCCAGCGCGCGTGCATGGCTCCGCGCTCGGCAACCCGCACTTCGCGCTGCTCGCGCAAGCGTACGGCGCATTCGGCGCGGTGGTCGAAACGACCGATGCGTTCGCGCCGGCGCTCGAAAAGGCGCTCGCGCACACGCGCGAAAAGCGCCTGCCCGCGCTGATCGAGCTCGCCTGCGATCCCGAGGTGATCACGCCGAACGCGACGATCTCGGCGATCCGGTCGACCGCGCAGTTGCGCTGATCGCGCTGCGTCAGGCGACGAACAGCAGCAGCGCGGCGAAGTGGCTCGCGCTGCCGGCGAGCACGAACAGGTGCCAGATGCCGTGTGCGTGGCGCCAGCGTTCGTCGTTGGCGTAGAAGACGATGCCCGCGGTGTAGAAAACGCCGCCCGCCGCAACCCAGGCGAAGCCGGACCAGCCGATCTCGCGCACGAGCGGCGCCGCGGCTGCGAGCCCGAGCCAGCCCATCAGCAGATACAGGACCAGCGAGGCGACGCGCGCCCCGCGCGCGAACCACAGCTCCTGCGCGATGCCGCCCGCCGCCAGCGCCCAGACCAGCCCGAACAGCGTCCAGCCGAGCGGACCGCGCAGCGTCACCAGCGTGAACGGCGTATAGGTGCCTGCGATTAGCAGATAGATCGCGCAATGATCGAGCTTGCGCAGTACGCTTTTCGCCCGCCCGCGCAGGCTGTGGTACAGGGTCGATGTCGAATACAGCGCGATCAGCATCGCGCCGAAGACGGCGAAGCTCGTGATCTTCCATGGATCGCCCGCGCGCGCGGCGAGCGTGATCAGCACCACGGTCGCGACCCCGGCGAAAGCGACGCCGGCGAGGTGCGTAAGGCCGTTCAGCCGTTCACCGCGGTACATGCGAGACGATGCTGCGCGGGCGGGACCGGCTCGGACGACGCCGCTGCCGCTGCGCGCCGGTTCAGGGTGCGGACTTGTCTTCGGCCGGTTGCGGCGGCGGCTCGGGCGGGGCAACGGGTTCCGCCTTCGCGGCCTTGCGCTGGCGCTTTTCTTCCTGCTTGCGCTTCTTCGCCAGCTCGCGCTGGCGCTTTTCGTACTGGTAGTTCGGTTTCGCCACTCGACCTCCCTTTCAGCGACGGTGCGATGAGCGTCACCGACGGCGCCAGCTTACACCGCCGCCGCGGCAGGCTGCGGTCGGCCGGACGGCGCCTTGCGCGGCGCCGGTCGCTTCGCCGCTTCAGCCTTGGGCGTACGTCCGCGCGTAAGCGCGCACGACCTCGACGAAGTCCGCGTCGCGGACGAAGCCCAGCGCGTCGGCACGGCGCGTATCGAAGCGCGCGGGCCAGGTGCGGACGATCGCGCGAATGCGCTCGTCGGGCTGCCACTGGATGCGATCGACCGCGGCGTCGCCGCCGACCGCGCGCAGCGCCTCGATCATCTCGCGCACGGTCAGCGTAAGCCCCGGCAGGTTCAGCGCGCGCCGGCTGTCCCACGCGTCGGCCGGCAGCTCGTGCGCATGGATCAGGTTGCGGATCGCCGCGTCGGGCGACAGCAGCCACATCGCGGTGTCCGGCTCGACCGGGCAGACCGCCACCTCGCCCGCCAGCGGCTCGCGGATGATTCCGCTGGCGAAGCTCGACGCCGCCGCGTTCGGCTTGCCCGGCCGCACGACGATCGTCGGCAGCCGCACCGCGCGGCCGTCGATGAAGCCCTTGCGCGAATACTCGCCGACCAGCAGCTCGCCGACCAGCTTCTGCACGCCGTAGCTCGACTGCGGCGTGGGCGTCGTTTCGTCGGTGACGACCGCCGGCAACGGGCTGCCGAACACCGCGACCGAACTGGCGAACACGACGCGCGGCAAGCCCTTCTGGACCCGGCAGGCGTCGAGCAGCGCGCGCGTGCCGTCCAGATTCACCCGCATGCCCAGATCGAAGTCCGCCTCGGCCGCACCGCTGACGACCGCCGCGAGATGGAACACGCTATCGGTATCGGCCGCGAGCACGTGCGACAGGAAGTACGGTTGCCCGATGTCGCCGACGACGTAGCCGACGCGATCGTCGACGATCAGCCTGCCCGACTGCGCCTGGTCGACCGCGACGATCTGCCCGATCTGTGCCTCGACGCCGTCGCTTCGCGTCAGCCGCCCGCGCTCGAGCAACGCGCGGATCAGAAGCTGTCCCAGGAATCCGGTGCCGCCGGTGACGACGATCTTCATCGATGGACCTATACGAATCGCTGCGCCCTGGAGAAAAAGTCGCGCGCGCCGAAGTTGCCGGATTTTAGGGCGAGCGAGTACCACGCGCCGTCGCGCTGCGCGAACAGCGCCGGCACGCCCGGATCGATTTCCGCGCCGATATGAAGCTGCGCGATGCCGAGCGCGTTGACCACCGCGCCCGAGGTTTCGCCGCCGGCGACGACGAAACGGCGCACGCCGCGCCGCGCGAGCTCCGCCGCCAGCGCCCCGAAAAACTGCTCGATCTTCGCGGCAACCGCGTCGCCGTAGCGGCCGCGCACCGCCTGGATCCGTTCGGGCGCGGCCGAACTCGCCACCAGCGGCGCCGCGAACTGGGCCACACAGAACGCGGCCACCTCGTGCAGATAGGTCGCGTCGCCCACGACGCGCGCGACATCGAGCTCGAGCACCGGTCCGTGCGCCCGGTAGTCGGCGATCTGCGCGCGCGTGGCCGTCGAACACGAGCCCGCGAGCAGCACGCAGGCGCCGTCGACCTTGACCGTCAGGCAGGCGCGTTCGCCCAGCCTGCCCGCGCGGCGGAAATTCTCCGGCAGGCCGAGCGCGATGCCCGAGCCACCGATCGCCAGCGGCAACTCGGCCAGCGCTTCGCCGAGCGCGCGCAGGTCGGCGTCGTCGACCGCGTCGACGATCGCGAAGCCGTAACCGCCGGCGCCGAGCGTCTTCAGCGCCGCGGCAATCGGACCCGCACCGCGCCGCACGACGTCGAAAGGCACCAGCCCGACGCGCTCGGCCGTCTGCGCCTGCAGCACACGCACCAGGTTCGCGTCGGTCATCGGATTCAGCGGATGCGACTGCATACCGCTTTCGTTCAGAAGGCGGTCGCCGACGAACAGATAGCCGCGATAGACCGTGCGGCCGTTGGCCGGAAACGCCGGGCACACCGGCACGCAGGCCGCTGCATCGTTCGCGTGCACCGCCAGCCTCAGCGCGGCGCCGACCGGGCCGATGTTGCCGCGCGGCGTCGAATCGAAGGTCGAGCAGATCTTGAACAGGAACTGCGTGCAGCCGGCGCGCTTCAACCATGCGTACGCGGCGAGCGACTGCGCGACCGCGTCCTGCGGTTCGATCGAGCGCGTCTTCAGCGCGACGACGACCGCGTCGGCATCGACCTGCGCATCCGCCGCCGGCACGCCGATCGACTGTACCGTGCGCATGCCCTCGCGCGTCAGCGTGTTGGCCAGATCGGAGGCGCCGGTGAAGTCGTCGGCGATGCAGCCTAAGAGCATGAGGATTGAGGATTCAAGATCTAGGGTCTGTCGACATATGCCTCAGGTCCGCGTGATCCCCGCCGCCGCCGGCGGGTCGCGCGAAGGCGGCTGCGCGAAAGCGCCGCGAAAGCGCCGCGCCCCCCATGGAGCCGACGGCGGGGATCACCCTGCGGAGCGGGCCGCCTTGGGCCGCATGGCGGCGTTGCGGCTCGGGGCCTCGGCTGCGGCCAATGGTCCCCCCGCCGCGCCTGGCCCTGCGACCCGATCCGACCCGCCGCAGACCCGATCCATAGGCCAACAGACCCGAGCAGATTGCCCGCGGAGCAGCAGGACCCACGCCTCTGATTCTGGACTTCGCGTCGGTGCTCATTCAGAGTTACGCAAGCGCGTGACACCGCGGACTTCGCAAGTTCGCGTCGCCCGTCGGGACACCGGTTCCGTCATCCCGAGCAACGCGAGGGATCTTGGCGTTGCGAGCGGCGCAGATTCCTCGCCTGCGGCTCGGAATGACAATGGGGCGTCGCGGCTCGGAATGACAAGAGCGGCGTTGCGGCTCGGAACGAAATGCGGGGGGCTTTGCGGTGCGCAAAGACGAAGCCAAGCCGGGGTGCAATGACGCTGGCATGTCATCCCGAGCGACGCGAGGGATCTCCGCACCGCGAGGTGCCGGGATTCCTCGCCTGCGGCTCGGAATGACAATGGGAGCGTTGCGGCTCGGAATGACAATGGGGGCGTTGCGGCTCGGGGTGGCGAAGTCAGGCCGCGAGAATGACGCTGGCTTGTCATCCCGAGCGAACGCGAGGGATCCCGGCGCTGCGAGCGGTAGGAGAGTCCTCGCCTGCGGCTCGGAATGACAAAGGGCGACGGATGCGAGCGCCAGGCGGTCGGTGGTGTCGCGAAGATTCGTCATGCCCGAGATGATGCATGTCGGACTCGCTGAATCCTAGACCCTGAGTCCTGACTTCTCCGGCACGACCGTCCGCCGCGGACGAAACACCGCGGGATCGTCGTAGAACGCCGGCGACTCGTTCGCCGCCCACCAGCCCGGGATGCCGAGCACCGGCAGATGCGCGAGCAGCGGCGGCGCGAGGTCGGCGCGATCGACGAAGTGCGCGGCGGCTTCGTCGCGATCGCCGGCGAGCGGGATCGGCACGACACACGCCGTGATCGCCTTGAACGGACCGGCGAGCTTTTCGAGCAACGCGTGGCCGAACGCGAGCGCGACGATCGAGCGGCCCCAGCGGCCGCGCCAGTCGACGAGCAGCCGGCGCCAGTCGTGCCACGCGAGCGCGTCGAACACTTCGGCGTCGTCGCACGCGAGCAGCAGCCCGCTCTCGTCGATCAGCGTGGCCGCATCGCGCACGGCGCCGCGCGGCCCGCGCACGCCGCGCGCTTCGATCTGGTCGGCCTGGCGCCGGTTCAGCGCCGCCTTCGCGCGCGGATACGCGAGCCAGATCAGCGCGTTGAATGCGTCGTGCCAGTGGGCGCGCGTAGGCACGCGGCCGGTTTCCGCGATGTGCAGCTCGTACGGCGACGCGCCGGCATCGTCGGCGGCGACAAAACGGATCGGCGCCCCGCGTCCGGACACCACACCGCGCATGCGCGCGGCTTTGGTCAGCGCCGCGCGCCAGTCGGGCGACGCGAGCGATACGCGCCAGCGCGCCAGCGGCGCCAGCCACGGCGCCGACCAGTCGATCGCGGGCAGCGCGCTCACGTCGCGAGTTTCCACGGCAGCACCTGGCCGGCGGCGAGCGGAACGATCGTCGCCGCGCCGAACTTCAGTTCGCCCGGCACGGCCCATTCGCGCCGCTCGAGCGTCACCGTCGATCGGTTGCGCGGCAGCCCGTAAAAGTCGGGCCCGTGAAAGCTCGCGAACGCTTCCAGCTTGTCGAGCGCACCGGCCTGTTCGAACGCCATCGCGTACAGCTCGAGGGCGGCTGCCGCGGTGAAGCAGCCGGCGCAGCCGCACGCGTTTTCCTTGTCGCCTCTCGGATGCGGCGCGCTGTCGGTGCCGAGAAAAAAGCGCGGATTGCCGGAGGTTGCCGCGCGCAGCAGCGCCTGCCGGTGCGATTCGCGCTTGAGCACCGGCAGGCAGTAGTAGTGCGGCCGCACGCCGGCGCGGCCTTCCGGTGTCAGAAACAGCGCGTTGCGGTTGTACAGCAGATGGTGCGCGGTGATCGTCGCTCCGATCCGGCCCTTCGCTTCCAGCACGTAGTCGACCGCCTGGCTCGTCGTGATGTGCTCGAACACGACGCGAAGTTGCGGGAAATCGCGACGCAGCGCCTCGAGCACCTCGTCGATGAACACCTGTTCGCGGTCGAAGACGTCGACGTGCGCATGCGTGACTTCGCCGTGCACGAGCAGCGGCAGGTCGACCGCCTGCATCGCTTCGAGCGCGCGCGCACACTTGCGCAGCTCGGTCACGCCGGCGTCCGAATGCGTCGTTGCGCCGGCCGGATAGAGCTTGACGCCGTGCACGAAGCCGCTTTCCTTCGCGCGGCGGATCTCGCCGGCCGGCGTGTCGTCGGTCAGGTAAAGCGTCATCAGCGGATCGAACGCGAGCCCCGCCGGCAACGCGCGCACGATGCGTTCGCGATACGCGGCCGCCTGCGCGACGGTCGTCACCGGCGGCTTCAGGTTCGGCATCACGATCGCGCGCGCGAACTGCCGCGCGGTGTACGGCAGCACGTCGGCCATCGCCGCGCCGTCGCGCAGGTGCAGGTGCCAGTCGTCGGGGCGGGTGATTGTCAGCGTCGCGGCGCTCATGCGGCGATTATCGCTCGTCGGCGCTGTCCGACGGCGCGAAGCGCGATCGGTGACAGCGCCGTCGCCCCCGCGCAGTCGGGGGCCGATTGTCTTGTGGCCCCTGGCAGCTCGGACTCACCTTCGAGAACACCGAGCGCATCGAGAAAGACCTGGGCTCTTGTCAGTGTTGCCCGGTGTTCTCGGCGGTGACATCAAAAGCGTTCGCGGGCGGCAGTGTTTACCACCGAGACACGGAGGGCACAGAGACAGGCTCCTGTTTGTCGCGGTGTGCCCGGTGGTGAATTCGTCTTTCTTCACCGATCGCCGCGCCACGCTCCCGGCGCGATAATGGCCGCGAGGAGACGACGATGAACCGCGACGACCTCGCCAAGTGGTCCGCATCCGCCGCGTGGCGGCTGCCGATCGAAGACGCAGATCCGCAGGAGACGCGCGAGTGGCTCGATGCGCTCGATGCGCTGATCGCGTCCGAGGGCGCCGAGCGCGCCACCTTCGTGCTGAAGAAGCTGATGCAGCACGCGCGCACGCGGCGCGTGCCGCTGCCGCAGGTGCTCGCCACCGCCTACTGCAACACGATCGGGCTGGCCGACCAGCCGCCGTACCCGGGCAACCTCGAGATCGAGGCGCGCATCTCGGCGCTGGTGCGCTGGAACGCACTGGCGATGGTCGTTCGCGCCAACCGCGAAAGCGCCGAACTCGGTGGCCATATCGCGAGCTACGCGTCGGCCGCCGATCTGTTCGAAGTCGGCTTCAACCACTTCTTCCGCGCGAGCGTGCAAACCGCGCAGGGACCGGCGCGCGGCGACCTCGTCTACTTCCAGCCGCATTCGGCGCCGGGCGTCTACGCGCGGGCGTTTCTCGAAGGGCGGCTGACCGAAGAGCACCTCGCCAACTACCGGCGCGAGACGACCGGCAAAGGGCTGTCGTCCTACCCGCATCCGTGGCTGATGCCGGGATTCTGGCAGTTTCCGACCGGCTCGATGGGGCTCGGCCCGCTGTTCGCGATCTACCAGGCGCGCTTCATGCGGTATCTGGCCAATCGCGGACTGCTCGACACGGGGCAGCGCAAGGTCTGGGCCTTCGTGGGCGACGGCGAGATGGACGAGCCCGAGTCGCTCGCCGGCCTTTCGCTCGCCGCGCGCGAAGGGCTCGACAACCTGGTCTTCGTCGTCAACTGCAACCTGCAGCGGCTCGACGGCCCGGTGCGCGGCAACGGCTCGATCATCCAGGAGCTGGAGGGACTGTTCGCCGGCGCCGGCTGGAACGTCATCAAGCTGCTGTGGGGCGGCGACTGGGATCCGCTGTTCGCGCGCGATACGCAGGGGCTGCTGCTGCGCGCGTTCCACGAGACGGTCGACGGCGAATTCCAGACGCTGTCGGCGACCGACGGCCGCTTCAACCGCGAGCACTTCTTCGCGAAGTATCCGGAGCTGCAGCAGCTCGTCGCGCATCTTTCGGACGACGACATCGACCGGCTGCGCCGCGGCGGCCACGATCCGGTCAAGATTTTCTCCGCGTACTGGCACGCCGCGCGGCACCGGGGGCAACCGACCGTGATTCTGGCGAAGACCAAGAAGGGGTACGGCATGGGCAGCGCCGGCCAGGGCCGGATGACCACGCACCAGCAGAAAAAGCTCGACACGCAGCAGCTTCTCGAATTCCGCGATCGCTTCGCGCTGCCGCTCACCGATGCGCAGGTCGAGAACTGCGAGTTCGTCCGCCCGCCGGCGGATTCGCCCGAGATGAAGTACCTGCACGCGCGCCGCGCGAAGCTGGGCGGCTACCTGCCCGCGCGTTCGGCCGCGTGCGAGCCCGTCGCGGTGCCGGCGGTCGAATCGTTCGCGCGCTTTGCGCTCGAAGCCAACGGCCGCGAGATGTCGACGACGATGGCCTTCGTGCGGATGATCTCGGCGCTGCTGAAGGATCCTGCGCTCGGACCGCGCATCGTGCCGATCATCGCCGACGAGGCGCGCACCTTCGGCATGGCCGATCTGTTCCGCCAGATCGGCATCTACTCGCCGGTCGGGCAGCTCTACGAGCCGGAGGATCACGAGCAGGTCAGCTACTACAGGGAGTCGGCGAGCGGGCAGATCCTCGAGGAAGGCATCACCGAAGCCGGCGCGATCGCGAGCTGGGTCGCCGCGGCGACGAGCTACTCGGCGCACGGCTTCGCGATGCTGCCCTTTTACATCTACTACTCGATGTTCGGCTTCCAGCGCGTCGGCGACGCGATCTGGGCCGCGGCCGATTCGCGTTCGCGCGGCTTCCTGCTCGGCGCGACCGCCGGCCGCACGACGCTCGCCGGCGAAGGCCTGCAGCACCAGGACGGCACGAGCCATCTCGTCGCGAGCACGATTCCGAACTGCCGCGCGTACGACCCCTGCTTCGCGTACGAGCTGGCGGTGATCGTCGAAGACGGAATGCGGCGCATGCTCGTTTCGCAGGAGGACGTCTTCTACTACGTGACGGTGATGAACGAGTCGTACGCGCAGCCGTCGGCGCCGTGGACCCCCCGCGCTCCAGACCCTTCCGCCGCAGCGAAAGAGCAAGACGGATCGCGCTTTGCGGACGTGCGCGAGGGCATCCTGCGCGGCATGTATTGCGTGCGGCACTCGACGCTGGGCGCGGCGCGCGCGCGGCTTGCCGGCGCCGGCACGATCCTGCGCGAAGCGCTGGCCGCGGCCGAGCTGCTCGAGCGCGATTTCGACATCGGCGCCGACGTGTATTCGGTCACCAGCTACACGGAACTGCGGCGCGAAGCGATGGCGTTCGAGCGGCAGCGCCGTCTCGGCAAGCCGCAGGGTGTCTGCTGGATCGAACAGCAGTTGACGCCGACCGGCGCGCCGGTCGTCGCCGCGAGCGATTACGTCGCCGCGGTCGCCGATCTGATCCGCCCGTGGGTGCGTGACCGCTACATCGCGCTCGGCACCGACGGCTTCGGCCGCTCCGACACGCGCGCGGCGTTGCGGCGCTTTTTCGAGGTCGATCGCCACGCGATTGCGGTCGCCGCGCTGTCCGCGCTCGACCCGGCGCTCGCGCGCCGCGCGGCGCAGTCCTGGGGCATCGACGCCGGCGCGCCGCCGCCGTGGACGCGTTGATTTACGCGACGAGAATCGCGCGATAGTCGTTGACGTTGGTCCGCGTCGGCCCGGTGCGAATCAGCGCGTCGGCCGCTGCGAAGAAGCCCCACGCGTCGTGCGCGTCGAGCGCGGCGTGCGCCGCCACGCCCCGCGCCGCCGCGCGCGCGATCGAATCGGGCGCGAGCCACGCGCCCGCGTTGTCCTCCGACCCGTCGATGCCGTCGGTGTCGGCCGCGATCGCGTACACGTCCGGCATGCCGTCGAGTTCGACGGCGAGCGACAGCAGGAACTCGCTGCAGCGGCCGCCGCGGCCCGCCACACCCGGCGGGATCGTCACCGTGCATTCGCCGCCCGAGATCAACGCCACGGGCGGCGCGAACGGCTGGCGGTACGTCCGAATCTCGCGCACCAGCGCGGCCATCACCTTCGCGACTTCGCGCGCTTCTCCGGTGATCGTATCGCCGAGGATCACCGGCGTGACGTTCGCGGCGCGGAACGTTTCGGCCGCCGCCTCCAGGCTGCGGTGCGCGGTGGCGATCACGCGGTTGTCGACCCGCGCGAGGCGCGGATCGCCGGGCTTCGGCGTCTCGCCGATTTCTCCCCGCGCGCCGCGCGCCAGATGCGCGCGCACGCTGGCCGGCGTGGCGCAACCGTACCGCTCGAGGATCGCCAGCGCGTCGGCATAGGTCGACGGATCCGGCGCGCACGGACCGCTGGCGATGTCGCTCGGAGAGTCGCCCGTCACGTCGGAGACGATCAGCGCGAGCACGCGCGCCCGTGTGGCCGCCGCGAGCCGGCCGCCCGCGGCGAGCGACAGGTGCTTGCGGACGACGTTCATCTGCTCGATCGGCGCGCCCGAGCGCAGCAGTTCGCGCGTGACCGCCTTCAGATCCGCCATCGGCACCTCGGGCACCGGCAACGCGAGCAGGCTCGATCCGCCGCCGGAAATCAGTGCGAGCAGCAGGTCGTCGGGGCCGAGCGATTGCGCGATCGCAAGGATCTCGCGCGCGGCGGCCTCGCCCGCCTCGTCCGGCACCGGATGACCGGCTTCGACGACGCGGATGCGTTCGGTCGGCAGCCCGTGCGCGTAGCGCGTAATCACGAGCCCTTCGAGCGCGACGTCGGGCCACGCCAGCTCGACCGCGCGCGCCATGCTCGCCGCCGCCTTGCCCGCGCCGACCACGCACGCGCGCCCGCGCGGACGCGGCGGCAGGTGCGCGGCGACGATCGCGAGCGGATCGGCGGCGGCGACGGCGGCGGCGAAGCTCGCGCGCAGTAGGTCGATGGGTGTCATGCCTGCGGTCATGGCCTCGTATCGGTACGCAAACCTCGCCCCCCGGCACGGACACGCGGGAAACGGCGACGAATCGGCGCCGTGCGGATCGGCAATCATTCACCCGCCGCCTGATCGGGTACGACGGTGCAGGCTTGCATGCCTGTTCGTTTTCTCCATGTGCTGCGTGTTCTCGGTGTTCTGCCTGTGCGAGGTTCAATCGGGTTGCGCGCTCACTTCAGTATCCGGAACAGATTGTGATGCGCGTCCGTGAACGTCGGCAAATCCGCGCGATCCCTGATCGGCTCGGCGGCTTCGGCGACACGCGGATGCGCGAGCAGCTTCTTGTTGCGCGTGACCAGGATCTGGTCGGTCGACGACAACCAGTAGTCGGCGGCGGCAGAGGACTCGGGGACATCGGAGACGACGACGGCTTCGAGCCCGAACTCGGTGGCCAGGCGCTTGACCACCGGCAACAGGTCGATGTAGCGGTTGGTCGCCTGGAACACGATCACGCCGTCGGGCGCCAGATGGCTGACGTACAACGCCATCGCCTCGCGCGTGACCAGATGCATCGGAATCGAGTCGCCGGAGAAGGCGTCGATGCCGAGCACGTCGTAGCCGCGCGCGCCCTGCTGCTTCAGCTCGCGCTCGAGCGACAGCCGGCCGTCGCCGAGGATCACCTGCGTCTTCGCCGGCGTGTCGCGCAGGAACGTGAACTCGCGGCGCTCGATCTCGATCACCTTCGGACTGATCTCGTAGAACGTGATCGCGTCGCCGGCCTGGCCGTACGCGGCGACCACGCCGGCGCCGAGCCCGATGACGCCCACCTTGCGCGGCTGCGGCTTGATCTCGTTCAGCGTCGCGAACAGCCGCCCGTAGCCGGAGGTCGGGCCGAAGTAGTCGGACGGCACGAGCCGGTACTGCTCGCCGAGCAACTGCCCGCCGTGGATGATGCCGCCGTGGTACATCGCGCGGTACGTGACGCCGTCGACCGTGCGGTCGCGCGTGCGCACCACGCCGTAGAAGTCGCGCTCCATCACGCGCACGTCGCGCCCGTACTCGCGCGCGCCCTGCAGCGCGAACCAGGCCGTAGGCACCAGCACGAGCACGCCGACGAGACGCGCCGCACCGGCCAGTCGCGCGAGCACCAGCAGCGCCAGCAGAACGAGCGTGATGTTCAGCTCGTAGTACCCGTCGAGCACGAGGGGTGCGACGATCGCGATCAGCACCGCGCCGGCCGCGCCGCCGAGGGAAAGCATCAGATAGAAGCGCGTCAGGTAGCGCGGATCGGGTTTCAACCGGGCCAGCTCGCCGTGACAGAACATGCACGCGACGAACAGCCCCGCGAAGTACGTGACCGCCGCCCACAGCAGCTCGAGCGAGGAGATGAAGTACGCCATCCACGGAATTCCGGGGACGAGCAGCGCGACGATGAGCCACCGCACGTACCAGCGCGGATGGTCGAAACACAGAATGAAGGTGATCAGGTACAGCGACAGCGGCAGCACCCACAGGAAGGGCACGCTCGAGATGTTCTGTGTCACATGGTTGGTGACCGCGAGCAGCATGATCGAGCCCATCGCGGCGAGCGCGAGCCAAAGCAGTTGCGTGCCGAGCGTAGGCGCCGCGGCGGCGCGTTCCTGCGCAGCGCCGGCGAGCGGCTGCGCATCGCCTTCGGCCGCCGCGGCCGCGCGCATCGACAGCCAGCCGGTCGCCGCGCAGACGAGCACGAAAACCGCGTACATCGCCGACCAGCTCCCGCCGAGCTGCGGCAGCGTCAACCACGGCTCGAAAAGCACCGGAAAGCCGAGCAGCGCGAGCAACGACGCGAAGTTCGACAGTGCGAACAACCGGTACGGAACGGACGCGCGGAAGCGCCGCCAGTACCACGCCTGAAGAAGCGGCGTGGTCGTCGACAGCAGGAAATACGGCAGCCCGATCGTGGCCGAGAGCAGCGCAAGGATGCGGACGATCGGGTCCTCGTCGCCTTGCGGTTTCCACGCGTCGGAGGCGAGGATCGGCAGCGTGGCGAGCGAGATCGCCAGCAGCGCGAGATGAAGCTGTGTCTGCCGCTTGACACCGAGTCTCGTCGTCGCATCCGCATACGCGTAGCCGGCCAGCAGCACGGTCTGGAAGAACACGAGGCAGGTGGTCCACACGGCGGCCGACCCGCCGAACCACGGCAGGATCTGTTTGGCGATGATCGGCTGCACCAGGAACAGCAGGAACGCGGACAGGAAGATCGTGCCGGCGTAGGGCAGGACCGCGCGCGACGCGGGCGCGGTCAGGGTGACGGCTTGCATGCGGTTTTCTCGTTTCGGGTGCACGCAAAACGGGCCCGGCGTTCAGCCGGGCCCGCTTGCGCAAACGCGGATTATCCGCGATCGGCCGCGCGCCGCCTCAGGCGCCGAAGACGTCCTTGTACGACGTGTACGCCGTCAGCATCAGCACCGGCAACAGCACGATCCAGCCGAGCCCGAACGGGATCGAAGCGACGATCGCGGCGACGAGGTACAGGACGCCGTACAGCAGGAACGGGACGATGTTCTTCAAACAGGCGGCGAAGCTCTGCTTCATCGCGTCGGCCGGCGCGACGTCGCGGAACACGATCAGCGCCGGCGCGAACCACAGCGCCATCGCAAGCAGCATCGCGAGCGCCAACACGACCAGCAGCGCGAACATGCCTGCGCCGAACGCGGCCATCATGCCGCCTGCGCTGTGGCGCGCGCCACCCATGAACATCCCCATCATTGCGCCGAGACCGAACACGCCGGCGATCAGCGCGATCACCACGCCCGCGGCCAGCAGCAACGCACCGAGCACGGCGAGCGGCGTGAGCTTGTCCCTGAAGCCGGCGAACAGGTCGCCGACCTCGAGCGTGCCGCCGCCTTCGACCTTGCGCGCGGCCAGCAGCCAGCCGGCCGCAAGCGGCGGCAGGATCAGCATCGCGACGATGTTCCCGGCGAACGGAATGAAATTCAGCACCAGGAAAATCACGATCATGATGATCCCCTGCACGACCCACACGCCCGGGTTCTTCATGAACAGCGCCCAGGCGTCGGTCCACCACGAGACGCCGCGCGCCGCGTCGACCGCGCGCGGCTGCACCACGGTCGCGTTCGATTCGTCCATACGCATTCCCCCTCAATGTCCCAGGATCTTCGACAGGAAGTCCTTGGTGCGATCGCTCTTCGGCCGCGAGAAGAACTCCTCGGGCGTGTTCTGCTCGACGATCTGGCCCTGGTCCATGAAGATCACGCGGTCCGCGACCGCCTTGGCGAAGCCCATCTCGTGCGTGACCACGAGCATCGTGATGCCCTGGCCTGCCAGCTCGACCATCACGTCGAGCACTTCCTTGATCATCTCCGGGTCGAGCGCCGAGGTCGGCTCGTCGAACAGCATGATTTTCGGCGTCAGGCACAGCGCGCGCGCGATCGCCACGCGCTGCTGCTGGCCGCCGGACAGTTGCAGCGGATACTTATGCGCCTGCTCGGCGATGCGCACGCGCGCGAGCTGCTGCATCGCGCGCTCCTCGGCCTCCTTCTTCGGCATCCTGGCCACCCACATCGGCGCGAGCGTCAGGTTCTCGAGTACCGTCAGGTGCGGGAACAGGTTGAACTGCTGGAACACCATGCCCACTTCGCGGCGGATCTTCTCGATCGCGCGGACGTCGTCCGTCAGTTCCACGCCGTCGACGACGATGCGGCCTTCCTGGTGTTCCTCGAGCCGGTTGATGCAGCGGATCAGCGTCGACTTGCCCGACCCGGACGGCCCGCAGATGACGATGCGCTCGCCGCGCCGCACGGCGAGATCGATGTCGCGCAACACGTGGAAGTTGTTGCCGTACCACTTGTTGACTTTTTCGAAGACGATGATGTTGTCGGTGGTCATCGGTGCAGCTCGCGCGGGCAGAGGGAAACGATCAGCGTTTCCTGCTGACGTTCAACTGTTTCTCGATCCACAGGCTGTAACGCGACATCGCGAAACAGAACGCGAAGTAGATCAGCGTGATGAATAGATAGCCCTCGATCTTGAAGGGACGCCAGTTGGCGTCCGAGTTCAACGCGAGCCCGAGCGCGCCCGTCAGCTCGTACAGCGAGACGATCGTCACCAGCGACGTGTCCTTGAAGATCGCGATGAAGCTGTTCATGATCCCCGGCACGACCATCGCCAGTGCCTGCGGCAGGACGATCTTGCGCTGCGTCTGCCAGTAAGTGAGCCCGAGCGACTGCGCCGCCTCGATCTGCCCCTTCGGAATCGCCTGCAGGCCGCCGCGCACGACCTCCGCCAGGTATGCGGCCGAAAACAGCGTGATGCCTACGAGCACGCGCAGCAGCACGTCCGGCGTCTTGCCCACGGGCATGAACAGCGGAAACATGAAACTCGCCATGAACAGCACCGAAATCAGCGGCACGCCGCGCACGAGCTCGATGTAGACGATGCACAGCGTTCGGATCGCGGGCAGCTTCGAGCGGCGGCCGAGCGCGACGACGATCGCGAGCGGGTACGCGAGCACGATGCCGAAGGTCGCCAGCATGATCGTCAGCGGCAGCCCGCCCCACTGGTCGGTCGGCACGGACTCCAGCCCGAACCAGCCGCCGCCCATCAGCATGAAGAACGCGGGCACGACGACGACCCAAGCCAGCGTCAACCACGGCTTCCAGAAGTAGCGGATGCAGCTCGCCACAAGCAGTGCGAGCAGGATCAGTGTGGCGAGCTCGGGCCGCCACTGCTGCTCGTACGGATAGCGGCCGAACACGATCAGCCGGAACTTCTCCACCACGACCGCCCAGCAGGCGCCGATGCCGCGCGCAGCCTGGCAGGCGTTCGCGTCGGCGACGAGCACGGCATTGACCACCGCCCACTTGAAGAAGCCCGGCAGGTAGTACAGGCCGAGCGCCAGAATCACGAGCGTGGCGACGCTGCTCTTGACGTCGCCGAACAGGTTGGCGCGGATCCACGGAACGACGCCCTCGGTCCGCACCGGCGCCGGTCGCGGCGGAATCGGCTGGAAGACGGCACCCACGCGATCACCTCTCCTTGATCGCGGCACGCCGGTTGTACCAGTTCATGAATGCCGCGGTCGACAGCGACGTGGTCAGGTACACGGCCATGATGATCGCGATGCACTCCACCGCGCGTCCAGTCTGATTGATCGCCGTGTTGGCGATCGACACCACGTCCGGGTAGCCGATCGCCACCGCCAGCGACGAGTTCTTCGTGAGGTTCAGGTACTGGCTGGTCATCGGCGGAATGATCACGCGCAGCGCCTGCGGCAGGATCACGAGCCGCATCGTCTGCCCTCGGGTCAGCCCGAGGCTCAAGGCCGCCTCGACCTGTCCGTGCGACACCGAGTTGATGCCCGCGCGCACGACTTCGGCGATGAACGCCGACGTGTACAGAACGAGTCCCATCAGCACCGCGAGGAACTCCGGCGTGGCGGTCGCGCCGCCCTCGACCAGGAAGCCGTCGATTTTCGGAACGCTCCAGGCGGTTGGTGCGCCGCCGGCGATCCAGCCCGCGGTGGCGGCGGCGATCACGATCGCGATCGGCACCAGCACGAGGCTGCGCACGCGTCCGGTCAGTTCGAACTGCCGCATCGCCCAGCGGCGATACAGCCAGGCAAGCACCACGCCCAGCGCGCCGCCGACCCCGGCCAGCGCCTGACCAAGCCCCCAGACGGGGACCGGAAACTTGAAGCCGTTGTTGCTCAGGAAGATCACGCCGCCCACCGAAATCGCATCCGCCAGCGGCGGCAGCACGTCGGTCAGGATCAGGTACCACATCAGCAATTGCAGCAGTACCGGCACGTTGCGGAAGAACTCGACGTACGCGTAACAGAGCCCGCGCACGATGGCGTTGCGCGCGAAGCGCCCCACGCCGAGCAGCGTACCGAGCACGGTGGCCAGCACGACGCCGATCAGCGCCACGCGCAGCGTATTCAGCACACCGACGGCGAACGCCTTCCAGTACGGGTCGAGCGCGTCGTACGGGATCAGGCTCTCGCCGATGTCGAAACCGGCTGGTGTGCGCAGGAAGTCGAAGCCACTCTGGATTCCGCGCGCGGCCATGTTGGCCAGCGTGTTGTGCGCGAGATACCAGACGGTCAGCCCGACCGCCGCGACGGCGATCAATTGGTAGACGATCCCGCGGACAGCCTGGCTGCGCCAGGACCAGTCGCGCCGCTTCGGCGGCCCGCGCTCTGCCATCGTCGAGTGCCTCCTTCGCCCGGTCTGCGTCGCGCGGCGTTCGTCCGCGGGTGCAGCGTCTTCTCGTTCTGATTCAAGCGGGCGGTCGCCCGCCCGCTTGGATCAGGGCCCTCGTCGCCCGAGGGCCCCGGCGATCCGCGGCGCGCCGCGGATCGGGTCGGGTGTCAGCGCACCGGCGGCGCGTACATGATTCCGCCCTTGTTCCACAGGTTGTTCACGCCGCGCGGAAGTGCCAGCGGCGTCTTCGGGCCGACGTTGCGCTCGAAGATTTCGCCGTAGTTGCCGACCGCCTTGATCGCGCGGACCATCCAGTCCTTGTCCAGCCCAAGCAGCTTGCCGGTGTCCTCGGTCTTGCCCAGCAGCCGCTGTACGACCGGGTCCTGGCTTTCGGCGAGCATCTTGTCGACGTTGGCCTGTGTGACGCCGTATTCCTCGGCTTCGATCAGCCCGAACACGACCCATTTGGCGATCGCGAAGAACTCGTCGTCGCCGCGGCGCACGGCCGGACCGAGCGGCTCCTTGGAAATCAGCTCGGGCAGGATCACGTGCTCCTTCGGATCCTTGGCCTCCTTGTTGCGCACCGACGCCAGCCCCGACGCGTCGGTGGTGTACGCCACGCAGCGGCCGGCGAAGTACGCGCCGGTGGCGGCTTCCACCTTCTCGAACACGACCGGCTTGATGCCGAGGTTGTTGGCGCGCGAGAAGTCCGTCAGGTTCTTTTCGGTCGTCGTGCCGGACTGCACGCACACGGTCGCGCCCTTCAACTGCTTGGCGCTCTTGATCTTGCTCTTGACCGGCACCATGAAGCCCTGCCCGTCGTAGTAGGTCACGCCGGTGAAGTGCAGGCCGAGCGAGGCATCGCGCGTCAGCGTCCAGGTCGTGTTGCGCGAAAGGATGTCGATCTCGCCCGACTGCAGCGCGGTGAAGCGCGCCTGCGCAGTCAGCGGCACCCACTTGACCCTGTTCGCGTCGCCGAGGATGGCGGCGGCGATCGCGCGGCAGACGTCGACGTCCAGCCCCGACCAGTTGCCCTGACTGTCGGCCTGCGAGAACCCCGCCAGACCGGTGTTGACGCCGCAGACCAGTTGTCCGCGGCTTTTGATCGCATCCAGTGTCTTGCCCGCGTGCGCCGGGCCGGCGGCGAGGACGCCAGCGGCGAGCAGTCCGCCGAACAGCCATTTGCCTGTGTTGGTCATCATGAGAAAACGCTCCTCCTTTGAAGTTGGCCCGGCCGGGCAACCGGCCGGACGTCCGCGATCCCTGCAGGCGCGGGGCCGGGCAATGTAACACCGGCCGCGAAGCCGCGGCAATCATGGCATCCCTTGGCGTCGGCGACGCAAAACCCGTTCAGCGCCGCCTGTTGCGGCAGGGCGGCCTGCGCCCGAAAACCCTTGTTGCGAAGGAAAACGCACCGCCGACGCAACGACAGCGAACGGAGGAACCTTCGCTCCGGGCGCTCGAAGGCACGGACATGCGTGATCAACCGCGGTCTTGCGGCCGGACGGCATCCGACGCGCCGTCCGATCCGGCGCGGCCGCGCAGCGGTTCGTTCGCCCGCCGTGTTCTCCGGGCTGCCGTGGGTCGACTGCGTCCTTCGGGACGACGACAGCCGCACGGACCCGGGCGCGCCCCGTTCAGCGCGTGATCTCGTCGCCGAGCCGATCCGTCGGCCAGCGCAGTTGGTCGCGCATCGCCGAGCTCATCGGCAGGTCGAGCTTGAGGTTGTCCGGCGGGATCGGCTGCATGAACCATTTGTCGTAGAGCCGCTCGACGGTGCCGTCGAGCATCAGCGACGCCAGGTAGCGGTCGATCGTCCGCTTGAACTCGACATCTTCCTTGCGCAGCAGGATCGCCGCCGGCTCCAGCACCAGAAAGGCGCCGACGATCTGCAACGCCTCGGGGTTCTTCGACCGCGCGCGCTGCCCGGCGAGCAGCAGGTCGATCGTCGCGAAGGCGTCAACATCGCCGCGCTCGAGCGCGCGCGTGCAATCGTCATAGCTCTTTTGCTCGACGAGCACCGCACCGCGCAGGATGCCGCCCTTGATGCGCGCCTCCAGCAGCGGCACGGAGTTGGTCCCCGGAACCACGCAGATGCGCTTGCCTGGCAGATCGTGGATGCCGCGGATCTTCGAGTCGGTCCGCACCAAGAAGCGCGGGCCGGTGAACAGATACGGCATCGAGTAGCCGGCCCCCTTGCTGCGCCGAAGCGGATCGTTGATCGTGTTGCCGCATTCGATGTCGGCCTTGCCGCTGGCGATGACGTCGAAACGCGTCTTCGCGCTGACCTCGACCCACGCGAGTCTCAGCGGCTTTTTCAGGTCGCGCTCCATCAGTCGCACGATCTCGCGGCACACGTCGATGCCGTAGCCGACCGGCTGTTTGTTCGCGTCCAGGTAGGCCACCGGGAACGCATCGGGGCGGTTGGCGATCGTCACGACACCCGTTTCGCGAATCTTGGCGAGCCGCAACTGAAGCTTGGCGGCGCCGTTGGCGGCCGTCTGCGCAACGGCAGGCGCCACAAGCGCGAACGACGCGACGGCGATGCCGCCGAGGACGGGACGAACGAGGCGCTGCGTGAAGCTCATGGGCGGATTCGATCCAGGGTCCGGAAAGTCGCGCGCCAGTCTACCTGCGCGCCGGGACCACCTTGCCGCGAATTCGGGTCCGATTCGCGCGCACTTCGCGCGGACGGGCGCAGCACCGACGAGGCCAGCGCCGCGGCCGTCACGCATCCGCGCGAGGCGCAACGGCGCGCCCGGTTGACCGTTCACGCCGCCGCCGGCAGTTCGCGCCGGGCTTCCTCCTGCTGCTGCAGCAGCCACATGCGGGCGTACGCGCTCGCCTGCGGCCCGCGCGCGAGCAGCTCGGCATGCGTTCCGCGCTCGACGATGCGGCCATGGTCCATCACGAGGATCTGGTCCGCATCGACGATCGTCGACAGCCGGTGCGCGATCACGAGCGTGGTGCGATCGCGCGCGATCTCGGCCAGCTCGGCCTGGATCGCCCGCTCGGTGTGCGAATCGAGCGCCGAGGTCGCCTCGTCGAAGACCAGGATCGGCGGATTCTTCAGCAGCGTGCGAGCGATCGCCACCCGCTGCTTCTCGCCGCCCGAGAGCTTCAGCCCGCGCTCACCGACCAGGGTGGCGTACCCGTCAGGCAGCCGCTCGACGAACTCGTGGATGTGCGCGGCGCGCGCCGCGGCGACGACCTCTTCGTGTGACGCCCCGGGCCGGCCGTACGCGATGTTGTATTCGATCGTGTCGTTGAACAGCACCGTGTCCTGCGGCACGATG
>CAZIJU010000006.1:0-44712 GCA_964539745.1 uncultured Burkholderiaceae bacterium
AAATGGCTGGGGAGGAAGGATTCGAACCCTCGAATGGCGGAATCAAAATCCGCTGCCTTAACCAGCTTGGCGACTCCCCAGCGCGAAACCTCGTTTCCGCGCCGCACTTCGGCACCGGTGGCGGCTGGTCACCACGCGGCGAGCGGATGCTCCTGCAGGCTTTGCACGGACCAGCCTTTCCAGCCGTCGGGCAGGTCCGCTAAAGCTTCGCGCGCCTGCGCTTCGGACTCGACCGGCACGAACACCGCCGAACCGGATCCCGTCATTCGCGCCGGGCCGTAGCGCGCAAGGTGCGCAATGGCGGCGTCGACTGCCGGAACCCGACGCCGGACGACCGGCTCAAGGTCGTTGGCGCCGAATAGCGCGCGCGGAAAAGCTTTCCGCTCCGCGGAAAAGGCGGGCATTGTCGTGAGTTTCGCGCGTCGTGTCAAACCGGGGTCGGCAAAGATTTCCGCCGTCGAAACAGCGACTTGCGGATGCACGACCGCGAAGTGCGTGCGTGGCCAGTCGATCTGCGCCAGCCGCTCACCGACGCCTTCGACGAAGGCCGGTCCGCGGCCCAGGAAAAACGGCACGTCGGCGCCGAGCCGAAGCGCGAGCGCGGCCAGCCTTTCGCGCGGCCAGTTGAGGTCCCACAGCCGATTCAGTGCGATCAGCGTCGTCGCCGCGTCGGACGAGCCGCCGCCCATGCCGCTGCCGGCCGGGATGCGCTTGTCCACGTGGATCGAGACGCCGAGCGCGGTCGCCGACTCGGCTTGCAGCAGCCGCGCGGCGCGCACCGCCAGATCGCGCTCGACTTCGCCGATCACGTCGCCCGTGCGCTCGATCACGCCGTCGTCGCGGCTTTCGAAGTCGAGCGTGTCGGCGAGGTCGATCGGAACGAAGACGCTCTGCAACTCGTGATAGCCATCGGCGCGCCGTCCGACGACGTGCAGAAACAGGTTGAGCTTCGCCGGCGCGGGCAGGCCGAGGAACAGGCGCGGCACGACGCTGCTCAGCTTCGGGGCGGGACGGTCCACAGGTAGATCCGGCTGCGGTCGACGTCGACGTGCCTCTGGGGTGTCCAGTCACCCATGTCGAAGTCATGCGAAACGATGCGCGTGCCGGGTTTCAGTTCCTTCAGCAGGCGCGGGCGAAGCTGCAGGTTGATGCCGGGCAGCAGATACATCGTGACGACCGTGGCCGGCGCGATGTCGAAGTGGAACACGTCGCCGACTTCGAAGCGCGCGAGGTGCGCCACGCCCGCTTTCTTCGCGTTGGCGCGCGCCTCGACGATGCGCTGCGGATCCAGGTCGACGCCGACGCCGCGGCAGCCGAAGCGCTGCGCGGCGCGCACGACGATGCGGCCGTCGCCGCAGCCCAGGTCGTAGACGAGATCGTTCTTCGTGACCTGCGCCAGATCGAGCATCGCGTCGACGACCTTCATCGGTGTGGGCATGTAGGGCACGTCGAGCGGGCGCCCCGGCTCGCCCGGGCGCACGTCGGCGGATGCTTCGTCGGGCGCAAACAGAGTCGCGGCGGGCAGCGCCTGCGCCGCGGGAAGCAGCGCGGCACCGAACAGAAGGCGGCGGCGCGAGGTCATCGGAATCTCCAGTCGAACGGGCAGGCGCGGCGCATCATCCCGCAGGATCGTCGAGCACGAGCTGCAGGCGGATCGCCGGCGAGGCGTTGTGCGCGGGCCGCTCGAACGATAGGCGGCGCGGCAGATCGTTCGAGGCGAAGCGTTCGAGCACGCGGATCGTCCAACCGTCCTGTTCGATCACACCGACGCGTCCGTCCTGCTCGGTCGTGCGCGCCGGGCGCCGCGCCACCGGGCGCCCGACGATCCAGTCGGCGATGCCGGTGGCTGGCAGCGCGAAGCCCAGCGCCTGTTCGGCCAGCGCTTCGGCACTGGCGCCACGCAGCTCGCGCGGCGGCGAACCCGGTTCGGTCAGCCGCGCGCCCTCGGGTCCGGTTTCGACCCGCGCCAGCGTGGTGCCCAGCGGCGACGCGAGATCGAGCGTCAGCGATTCGCCGCGGACCGACAGCACGAACCGCCCGGACAGGTTTTCCTGCCGGCCGTCCATCATGGCAACCGCCGAAAACCGCCCCGCGTGCACGCGCTCGGCCGGCGCCGGCGGCGGCAGGCTCGCGCAGGCGACGAGTCCGCCCAAGAGGACAAGCGCGCCAATGCGCGCGCGGGCCGATCGGCAAGCGGACTCGTCGTCCCCGCGGATGCGGGGACCCAGTGTCTTTGCCCAATTTCCCGAGAGGACAAGCGCGCCAATGCGCACGCGGGCCGATCGGCAAGCGGACTCGTCGTCCCCGCCCCCGACAACAGCACTCGGGGGCAGGCTCCAGCGGCGACCCAGTGTCTTTGCCCAATTTCCCGAGAGGACAAGCGCGCCAATGCGCGCGCGGGCCGATCGGCAAGCGGACTCGTCGTTCCAGCGCGGCATCGACTGCACCGCGACCTACAACTTGACCTTGAGCCGAGCGAGCGTCGCCTTCAGCGTCTCGTTGTCGGGCTCCTTCTTCCGGTATTCGCGCCACAGCCGCCGCGCCGCTTCGCGCTCGCCCTGCGCCCACATTACTTCGCCGAGGTGCGCGGCGACCTCGGCTTCGGGTTTGAGCTTGTACGCTCGCTCCAGGTACTCGCGCGCGCGCGCAAGATCGCCGAGGCGGAAGTAGACCCAGCCCATCGAATCGAGGATGTAGCCGTCCTCGGGCGCGAGCTCGAGCGCCCGTTCGATCAGCTCGCGCGCTTCTTGCAGCCGGATGTTGCGATCGGCAAACGTGTAGCCGAGCGCGTTGTATGCGTGGGCGTAATCGGGCCGCAGCTTGATCAGCTGGCGCAGGTGGCCTTCCATCACGTCGAGCTTGTCAAGCCGCTCGGCCGCCATCGCCGCGTCGTACAGCAGCCCCGTGTCATCGGGCGCGCGCGCCAGCGCCTGCGCGAGCACGTCGTAGGCGTCGCGGTAGCGCTTCGCCTCGCGCAGAAGCTGCGCCTCGGCGAGCACGATCTGCGTGCGTTCCTCGTTGCTCGCTGCCGGCGTTTCGGCGAGCACCTTGCGGCCTTCTTCGACGCGCTTCATCTTGCCCAGCACCAGCGCGCGCCGCACGCGCGCGTTGACGTACTGCTCGCCGCCGCCGATGCGGTCGAGCCACTGCAGCGCTTCGGCGTAGCGCTTGTCCTCTTCGGCGATGCGCGCGAGATTCAGATACGCGGGGTCGGGGTCGCGCTCGACACCCGGGTTTTGCTCGAGCAGCTTCAGATAGCGCTCGAACAGCCTGCGCGCGTCGGCGCGCAGCGCCGGCGTCTCGAGCGAAAGCACCGCGAGCGCGTACAGCGCGTCGAGATTGCGCTCGTCGGCACCGACGACCTGCGCGAACTGCGCACGCGCCTCGTCGTATTTCGCGTCCGCGACCAGCAGCCGCGCGTAACCCATTCGCGCCTCGAGCGCCTGCGGGTTGCGCGCGAGGAACTCCTGCAGCAGCTGCAGCGCGCGTGCGCGCCCGGCCGCGTCGTCCTTGCCTTCGGGCCGCGCCATCAGTTGCGCTGCGGTCAGCGCCGCGCGCTCGAAGTCCGGACGCAGCGCGAGCGCCGATTGCGCGAGCTCGATCGCGCGCGGCGCAAGCCCCGCCGCGTGCGCGCCGCCGGCGAGCACGAGCCGCACGTCGGCGCCGATCTTCGGGTCGTCGCGGTAGGGCTGGGCGAGTTTTTCGAGAAGCGCGAAGCCGGCAGCGCGATCGGGCGCGCGCGCGAGTGAACGCTGAACGCGCGCCAGTTCCGCGGCCGGATCGGCCGCGGTCTTGACCTGCGCCGCGAGCGCCGTCGCTGCCTCGTCGTACTTGCCGTTGGCCACCAGCAGCGCGGTCACCGCCTGCGCCGCTTCGCTCGACGCCGGGTCGAGCTCGCGCCACAGCTTCGCCGCCTCGAGCGCCTGCGGCGCGGCGCGTCCGCCGATCGCGATTTCCGCCGCGCGCCGCGCCAGCCGCGGATCGCGCGTGGCGCGTGCGACGGAGAGGTACGTGGCGAAGGCTGCACCCGTGTCGCCGCGCTGCAAAGCGACCTCGGCGGCCATGATCTGGAACAGCAGCGGGCCGCTCAGTTCGACCTCCGGCGGCGAACCGTCCGGCTTGGGCGCGCGCGGTTCGGCCGCCGGCGCCGCAGCCGGCGGCGCGTTGGCCGGTTCGGGCGCGGCCGCCGACGTGCTGGCGCAACCTACAATCCAGACCGCCGAGGCCAGCGCCGCGAGCGCGGACAAGAGTCGGAACCAAGCCATCGCGTGAGTCATGATGCGAACACCGGAAGGCGCCGGGCGCCGCGCTACCGCGGCGATCGGCGCGAATGGATCGTGCCGCAGTGTAGCCGCGCCGCCGTATCGTCACGGCCGCGGGATAAGCGTCGTTTGCGCGGCGCTTCGCTGATGACCGCGAAAGCGGCGTTTGGTGCCGCGCCGCGCGCCGCGCGCCGCGCGCGGTGCGCCCGACGGCCGGGTCGCGCCGGCGCTGCCGATGCCTGAACTGCCCGAGGTCGAGGTCACGCGCCGCGCGCTGTCGCCGCACGTCGAAGGGCGCACGGTGCGGCGGCTCGTCGTGCGCCAACACCGGCTGCGCTGGCCGGTGCCGGCGCAGCTTGCGCGCGCGATCGCTCGGCAGACCGTCATCGCGCTCGACCGGCGCGGCAAGTATCTGCTGTGGCGCTTCGCGCAGGGCACGCTGATCTCGCACCTCGGCATGTCGGGATCGTGGCGGGTGCACGTCGGCGCCGCCCCCGCGCCGGGCGTGCACGATCACGTCGACATCGTTTTCGACGGCGCGCCGCCGCAACTGGCGCGGCTGACCGATCCGCGCCGCTTCGGCGCGCTGCTATGGCATGCGGCGCGCGACGGCGACGTTCAGCGGCACCCGCTGCTCGCTGCGCTCGGCATCGAGCCGTTCGATGCGCGCTTCGACGGACGGTGGCTGCACGCGGGCACGCGCGGCCGCAGCGCGTCGATCAAACAGGTGCTGCTGGCCGGCGACGTCGTCGTCGGAGTCGGAAACATCTACGCATCCGAAAGCCTGTTCCGCGCGGGCATCCATCCGGCGGCTCCGGCGCAGCGGCTCGGTCCGGCGCGTTGCGAACGCCTGGCCGACGCGATCCGCACGGTGCTCGCCGAGGCCATCGGTGTAGGCGGCAGCACGCTGCGCGATTTCGTCGGCGCCGACGGCGCGCGGGGTTACTTCATGCTCGACGCCTTCGTCTACGACCGCGCCGGGCTGCCGTGCAAGGTCTGCGGCGCGCCGATCCGCCGCATCGTGCAGGGCCAGCGAGCGACGTTCTTCTGCCCGCGCTGCCAGCGCCGCTGAGGCGCCGCGGTTCGCGCGAACAGCGGGCGCTTGATCATCCAATTCTCGCTATCGCGCGACTGTGCGCTGCGAAACCTGCGTGCTAGAGTCGGCCGCGCCGCTTGGACGTGGCGTGGCCGATGGCTCAACTCGCGACGAGTTTTCAGGAATACGGCGCCTGGCGCGATTCGCTCGCGGGGGCGATCGGGCAACTGCGCCGCTGGCTCGAGCAGTCGCAGCTGCTCGAAGCCGACGCCGCGCGCAGGCTCGACGTCGCGCTCGACCGGCTCGGTCAGGACAAGCTCGTCATCGCCTTCGTCGCCGAGTTCTCGCGCGGCAAGTCCGAACTGATCAACGCGATCTTCTTCGCCG
Organism: uncultured Burkholderiaceae bacterium; assembly: GCA_964539745.1. Classification (GTDB taxonomy): domain Bacteria; phylum Pseudomonadota; class Gammaproteobacteria; order Burkholderiales; family Burkholderiaceae_F; genus DSNY01. Next base: position 5,686 of record CAZIJU010000006.1, read on the forward strand.
ACTACGGTCGGCGCATCCTGCCGTCGTCGGCCGGGCGCACGACGATGTGCCCCACCGAGCTGATGTACGACGAGTCGCTGCCGCCGTGCATCCGCGCGCTGCCGATCGAAACGCGCGCGCGGCTCGGCACGACGACCGACTTCAAGAAGGCGAGCGCCGAGTGGCGCGTGTTTCCGGTCAACACCGCGTCGCCCGACGGCATGCTGCACGCGTTTCGGCTGGTCGCCGAAACGGTCAAGGTGTCGGTTGACGAAGCGCGCATGTACGGGCTATTTGATCCGGACGATCCGGACCAGGCGCTCGCGATCGACAAGCACGGCATGGTCGAGATTTCGCGCTGGCGCCACGCGGTGATCAACTTCCCTCATCCGCTGCTCAAGCAGGGGCTCGTGATCCTGGACACGCCGGGGCTGAACGCGATCGGCACCGAGCCCGAGCTGACGCTGTCGCTGGTTCCGAGCGCGCACGCGGTGCTGTTCGTGCTCGCCGCCGACACCGGAGTCACCAAGAGCGACCTCGACGTCTGGCGCCACATCGTCGGCGACTCGGGCAACGCGCACAACCATATCGCCGTATTGAACAAGATCGACGGCCTGTGGGACGCGCTCAAGAGCGAGGAGGAGATCGACGCCGAGGTGCAGTGCCAGGTCGCCAGCGTCAGCCGCACGCTCGATCTGGCGCCAGAGCGAGTCTTTCCGGTGTCGGCGCAGAAAGGTCTGGTCGCCAAGGTCACCGACGACACGCGGCTGCTGCAGTTGAGCCGCCTGCCGGCGCTCGAGGCGGCGCTGGTGGATCTGCTGGTGCCGGCCAAGCAGCGCATCGTGCGCGACCAGGCGATCGCCGTCGTCGAACGAATCAATGCCGAGGTGCGGCAGGCGCTCGCCGCGCGCGAGCGCAACCTGATCGAGCAGCTGTACGAGTTGCGTGCGCTGCAGGGCAAGAACCAGAGCTCGATCGAGCGCATGCTGATCCGCGCGCGAAGCGAGCAGCGCGAGTTTGAGGACAACGTTCGCAAGATCGTCGCCGCGCGCGTAGTGCTGTCGCGGCTCGCGGAGCAGGCGTACGAGCCGCTGCGGCTCGAGTCGCTGCGCGGCCGCGTGCTCGAGGCGCGCGAGCGCATGCGCAAGAGCCGGCTGACGCCGCAGTTCCTGTCGGCGGTCCGGGATTACTTCGCGCAGCTGCGCGAGCTGCTGCGCGCGTCCAGCGCGAAGCTGCTCGAGATCGAGCAGATGGTGCTCGGCGTGCAGCGCCGCTTTGCCGAAGACCTCGGCTGGAGCACGCCGCCGCCGATGCCGTTTTCGCTCGATACCTACATGGCCGAGCTGGAACGCGCGGAAGCCGCGTACCGCAACCACTTCGGCGCGCTGGCGGTGCTCACGCGCGACAAGTGGTCGCTGATCGAGCGCTTCTTCGATACGGTCGTGTCGAAGTCGCGCGAGGTGTTCGCAGCGGCCGAGCGCGACGCCGAAGCCTGGGTCCGGTCGCTGCTGCCGCCGCTGGAGGTTCAGGTGCGCGAGCAGCGCGCGCAACTGAAGAAACGCGCCGAGTCGGTCGCGCGCATCCGCGACGCGCAGGAGTCGCTCGACGAACGCATCGGCCAGCTCGAAGAGGCGCTCGAGGACGTGCAGTCCAGGCTCGAGGAACTGAAGCGGCTCGGCGGCCGCGCCCGCCAGATCGCCGAACGCGAGCCGGCGGCGATGCCGCTGCGGGCGGCGAACGACGCCGAAACCCCCGCGTACCTGCGCGTCGAGATCTGAAGACGCGGCGGCGCGCGGCGCGTGTATCGTGGCGCGGCTTCGATTCAAGCGCGCCCCGATCGACCGATGAGTGAGTTCGCCGAGCGCGTGGCCGCGTGGCACGCAGCGCACGGACGGCGCGATCTGCCGTGGCAAGGCACGCGCGATCCGTACCGCGTCTGGCTGGCGGAGATCATGCTGCAGCAGACGCAGGTGGCCACCGTCGTCGGCTATTACGCGCGCTTCCTGCAACGCTTTCCCGATGTGGCGAGCCTGGCCGCCGCGCCGCTCGCGGACGTGATGCGGTCGTGGGCCGGACTCGGCTATTACAGCCGCGCGCGCAACCTGCACGCGTGCGCGCGCCGCGTCATGACCGAACACGGCGGTGAGTTCCCGCGCGATGCGCAGGCGCTGGCGCGGCTCCCGGGCATCGGCCGATCGACCGCCGCGGCGATCGCGGCATTCTGTTTCGGCGAGCGCGCCGCGATCCTCGACGGCAACGTCAAGCGCGTGCTCGCACGGCACTTCGGCGTCGAAGGTTACCCGGGGGCCGCCGCGGTCGAGCGCCGGCTGTGGCAGCTCGCGGACGAGCTGCTGCCGCCGCGGCGCGCGATGCCCGCCTACACGCAAGGGCTGATGGATCTGGGCGCGACGGTCTGCACGCGCGCGCGCGCGCGCTGCGAGGTTTGCCCGGTCGCGTCGACCTGCGCGGCGCTGCAGACCGGTCGAGTGGCCGAGCTGCCGATGCCGCGGCCGCGCAAGCCGGTGCGGACCCGGCGTGTGCGAATGCTGGTCGCCGTGCACGGCGACGCCGTTCTCGTCGAGCAACGTCCGCCGTCGGGCGTCTGGGGCGGGCTTCTTGCGCTGCCGCAGTTCGAAAGCGCGGCGGCGCTGCGCTCCGCCGTGCGGATGCTTGGCAACGGTGCGCGCGCGCGGCCGCTGCCGGCGCGCCGTCACGCGTTCACGCACTTCACGCTGGAGTTCACGCCGCATGTCGTCCGTCTGGCGCGGATCGCGCCGCGCGCAGCCGAGCCGGGCTGCGTCTGGCTGTCGCTCGCGCAGATCGAGACCGCGGCGCTGCCCACACCCATCCGCGCGCTGCTGTGCGACGTGCGAGCGGGGATCGACACGCCCCGGGCGAGGCGCGCGCGGCATACTGTGGCGCGCGCGCCGTCCAAGCGCGAAGAACTTCACGACAGGCAGACCCGCCGATGAAAGGACTTCAACGCTCGATCGCGGCCGTGTGCGCCGCTGCATTGCTCGCCGCCGCGCCGGCCGTTGCCGCGCAGACGGCTTCGACCGGTTCTGCACCGGCTTGGCCGACCAAGCCCGTTCGCATGATCGCCGTGTTCCCGCCCGGCGGATCGGTCGATCAGGTCGCGCGCGTACTCTCGGCGCAACTCGCGCAGCAGCTCGGCCAGCAGTTCGTCGTCGAGAACAAGGGCGGCGCGTCGGGCTCGATCGGTACAGCGGAAGTGGCTCGCGCTGCGCCGGACGGCTACACCTTCGCCGTGGTGTTCGACACGCATGCGGTCAACCCGTCGCTGATCCCGAACCTCCCGTTCGACACCGTCCGAGATCTCGCACCGGTGACGCTGATCGGCACCTCGGCGATGGCCATCGTCGCGCACGCGAGCCAGCCGTACAGGGACTTCCGCGACGTGATCGCCGCGGCCAAGGCCAAGCCGGGCAGCGTGTCGTTCGGGTCGATCGGCACCGGCAGCCTGGGCCATCTCGCGATGGCGCAGATCGGCAACCAGCTCGGCATCGAGTGGACGCACGTGCCTTACCGCGGCGGTGGTCCGCTGATGAACGACGCGGTGGCGGGCCAGGTGCCACTGGCGATCGGTACAGTCTTCCTGGTCAATCCGCACGTGAGAAGCGGCAAGCTCAGGGCGCTGGCGGTGACCTCGCGCAAACCCGATCCGTCGCTTCCGGGGGTCGCGCCGCTGGTGGAGCAGGGCGTGCCGGGATTCGAGGCACTCGCCTGGTGGGGCGTTTTCGCGCCCGCCGGCACGCCGCAGCCGATCGTGCGCCGGATGCACGAGGAACTGGCCAAGGCGTTGAAGGTGCCCTCGGTCGCCGAGCGCCTGACCGGGCAGGGGATGGAGATCGTCGGCGCCGGACCGGAGCAGCTCGATCGCTTCGTGCGCGCGGAAATCGATCGCTGGGCGAAAGTTGTGCGCGACAACCGGATCAAGGCTGGCGACTAGACATCATGGCCGCGCCCACAAGGACGGGCCATGATGTCTAGTCCTCCGGCTCGACGCCCAGCGCGACGAGGAAGCGCGACACCATGTTGTAGGTCGCGATCGTACCCACCAGCTCGACGGTGCAGCGGTCACCGAGCGCGCGCCGGACGGCCTCGAACGTCGCGTCGTCAACGGCCACTTTACGCGTCATTTCGACCGCGAGCGCAAGCACCGCGCGCTCGGTCGAGTCGAACAGCGCTGCGCTCTTGCGCGCCGCGTCGGGATCGCGCAGCGCTTCGACCTGCGCTGCGCTGCCGCCCGCTTTGACGAATTCCGGCGCGTGGTGGTGGAACTCGTACTCGGCGCCGTTTTCCACCGCCACGACGCAGATCGCCAGCTCGCGCAGCTTCGGATCGAGCGCGAGCTCGGTGCGCACCGCGCGCAGATGCGCGTTCCAGCCGGCCGCGAACGGCGGACTGTGCAGCAGCATGCGGTCGAGGTTCAATAGGCGGCCGCCGCGCCGCGCGCGGATGGCGGCGACCAGTTCGGCCGGCTCGTTCAGATCGTCGGGCAGGTAACGAATGCGGGGCATGGTTCGGGTTGCGGAGGCGGGCCGCGGAACGAGCGCCAGGGGTCGGGGACGGTGTTCGAACGGGTCGGCGCTTCGCCTCGTCGCGTGCCCGCTCGAACGGACGCCGGATCGCGGGCGCTCGGTCCGTCACTTCAGCACCGCATGCTGCCGCAGGTACTGCGCGACGATTTCGAGGCGGGCGTGGGCATCGTCCAGCTCCATCAGCTTCTGCTTCGCTTTCAGCGGAACCGGCAGCACCTCGCACAGCCGGTTGCCGACCCATACGCTCGAGTCCATGCGGTAAGGCCGGTCGAAGGGCATGCCCCCCAGCACGTCGCCTTCGTCGCCCGAGGTGCGCCGGCGCTCGGCGATCTGCGCGCCGAGATCGTCGATGATGCGCGCGAGCAGATCGGCGCAGGGCTGGTGTTCCGGTTCGATCGGCAGATCCTCGTCGGGATCGATCAGGTCGACCTCGCCGAGCACGAGCCCGTCGGGCCGTGCGTGCGAGCGCTGGATGCGAAAGCGCTGTGTACCGACCGTGCGCAGGTGCAGAAGGCCAAGCTGCTTCATGTCCCATGCCCGGATCGACGCAAGGCAGCCGACCGATTCCGTGTGCGCGGCAGCGCCGACTTCGGCCCCCTTGGCGATCAGGCACACGCCGAACGGCGCTTCGTCCTGCATGCAGTCGCGCACCATGTCCATGTAGCGCGCCTCGAAGATGCGCAGCGGCAGTACGCCGCCCGGAAAGAGCACCGTGTTCAGCGGAAACAGCGGGATTTCCATCACAGCCTGTCGATGACCCGGTGGCGCACCAGCACGTGCTCGTGCGCGGCGAACCTGCGCGCGAGCTGCTCCACGACGTAGGGCGAACGGTGCTGACCGCCGGTGCAGCCGACGGCGACGGTCAGATAGTGGCGATTGTCGGCCGTGTAGGTTGGCAGCCAGCGTTCGATGAACGAAGCGATATCGTCGATCATCTGGCGCACGTCGCGCGAGCCTGCGAGGTACTGCGCGACCGGCGCGTCCAGCCCGGTCAGCGGCCGCAGCTGCGGGTCGTAGTACGGGTTCGGCAGGTTGCGCACGTCGAAGACGAAGTCCGCCGCGACAGGAACGCCGTGCTTGAAGGCGAACGATTCGAAGGCGAGCGTCAGTTGCGTGGGCGGACTGTCGACGAAATTGCGCACCCACACCCGCAGTGTCGTGGGCTGCAGCCCGCCCGTGTCGATCTGGTGGCCCACCGTCTCCAGCGGCGCCAGCAGCTCGCGTTCCGCCTCGATGCACTCCGTCAGCGTCGGCTCGCGGTCGGCCTTCTTCAGTCGCTGCGACAACGGGTGGCGGCGCCGCGTCTCTGAGTAGCGCTGCACGAGCGCGGCGGTCGCCGCAGTCAGGAACAGCACCTTGACGTCGTGGCGCGCGGCGCGCAACCGGTCGATGATCCCGGGCAGTTCGGCGAGCGACGCCTCGGAGCGAGCGTCGATCGACACGGCGAGATCGCGATGGCCCGCCCCGGAAAGATGGCCGCAGACGTCCTCGAGGAACCGCATCGGCAGGTTGTCGACGCAGTAATAGCCGATGTCCTCCAGCAGCCGGATCGCCACCGACTTGCCGGACCCTGACATGCCGGTGACCAGGACCACGCGCATCGCCGGCATTTTTGCACGGTCGCGCGCCGGATGGCCGGCGCGCGCGCCGAAGGCGCGAAAACGGAAAGGGCGCGGGATTCCCGCGCCCTCGACCGGTTGCGCCCGGCGTTTACCCGCGCAGGCACTCGGACATGAACTTCTTGCGTTCGTCGCCCTTGAGGTTCTTCTCGCCGGCCTGCTTGTTGCACGCGGTCATTTTCTCCTGCTGGGTCTTCTTGGCCGCCGACAGGCACTCGGACATGAACTTCTTGCGTTCGTCGCCCTTGAGGTTCTTCTCGCTTGCCTGCTTGTTGCAGGCAGCCATTTTCGCCTGCTGCGGGGTCGGCTTCTTCGGCTCGTCGGCCGCATGGGCGACAAGCGGCAGCGCAATACAGGCGGCCAGCAGTACGTTCCTGATCATCGGTTTCTCCTCCGGTTGCGGGTCTCTGGCGGCGTGTTCGATCGCGCACCAGTCGGCGCGTAACGCGGCCGGGGCCGCAGGCGTTGACGCCGCCGGCTTCATCCCCCTTCCATGGCGTCGCGCTGCCGTGCCTGGAATTCTGCCATCGTGTCGATGCCGCGCAGCTTCAGGATCGTGTTGCGTACGGCTGCTTCCAGCAGCACCGCGAGGTTGCGCCCGGCCGCGACCGGGATCACGACCTTGTGGACCGGCAGACCCAGGACCTCTTCGGTCGCCCCCGCCAGCGGCAGCCGTTCCATCATCTCTGCGGCGCTGCGGCGGCGCAGTTCGACGATCAGCCGAAGCTTCATCTTCCGCCGCACGGCGGTCTCGCCAAAGATCGCGCGGATGTCGAGCAGCCCGAGCCCGCGGACTTCGAGCAGGTTGGCGAGCAGCGGCGGGCAGCGCCCCTCGATCGTGTCGGGTGCCACGCGCGCAAAGTCGACCACGTCGTCGGCGACGAGCCCGTGGCCGCGGCTGATCAGCTCGAGCCCCAGTTCGCTCTTGCCTACGCCCGATTCGCCCGAGATCAGCACGCCCATGCCAAGCACGTCCATGAAGACGCCGTGCATCGTGCAATGCGCGGCGAGAACCTTGGCCAGGTAGATGCGCAGCAGATCGATGACCTGCGCGGCAGGCACCGGGGTCGCGAGCACCGGCAGCCCGGCGCGTTGCGCGGCAGCGAGCAGCCCGGGCGGAGGGGCGAGACCTTCGGCGACGATCAGTCCGAGCGGCGCGCCGGCGATCAGTTCATTCGAATAGTGTTCGATCCGCGCCGCGTCCATGCGCGCGATGTAATGCACCTCGGGCATGCCGAGGATGTGCAGGCGCTTCGGATGGATCAGGTTGAGGTGGCCGACCAGGTCAGCCGTCGCGACGTTGGCGGCGCCGGTCTCCGGCAGCGGGCGGCTGCCGTGCTCGCGGCCGGCGAGCCACTCGAGCGCGAGGGTGTCGCGGTTGTCGTCGACCAGGTTTTCCAGTGTGACCATGCCGCGAGCATAGCGGCCCGCGCGCAGCGCGGCTTAGGCCGCCGGCCGCACCGGCTCCCAGGTCGCGAGCATCGCGTGCAGCGCGGCCGGATCGCTGACGGTCAACAGGCTCTCGCGGAAGGGCTTGTCCGAGAGCATCTGCGCGAGCTCCGACAGGATGTCCAGATGCTGCTGCGTGGCCTGCTCGGGCACGAGCAGGAAGACGAGCAGCCGCACGGGGCGACCGTCCGGCGCGTCGAACGGTACCGGCTCGGCCAGCCGAATGAAGGCCGCGACCGCTTCCTTCAGCCCCTTGATTCGACCGTGCGGAATCGCCACGCCTTGGCCAAGGGCTGTCGATCCGAGCCGCTCGCGTGCGAACAGGCTGTCGAATACCGTGGCGCGCGCGATGCCCTGGTTGTTTTCGAACAGCAGCCCTGCTTGCTCGAACACGCGCTTCTTGCTCGACGCATGCAGATCGAGGACCACGTTCGACACAGGCAGCAATCGGGAGATCAGATTCATCGGAAAGCGCAGGCGGTGCGGACGACGACGGCGTGAGCGGCCGGATCAGGCGGTCACCCTAGATCGGGGCGGTCCGGGCAATGCGGCAGGAAAACGTCCAATTCGATCTCAATTCCGCGCGGGTTCGGTCTCGAACTCGATCCAGGTTGCTCGGCACGCAGCGGCGTTAGACCCGGTCTCGCGCAGGTAAGTCACGCTGCCGCAATGGCCGTTCGATTCGAAGAAGGCGCGCAGTATACGCGCGGGTCGATATAGCGGTGGGCAGCGCAACAAAACCGTCTGGAACGCCCCGCATGCGTGTTGCCGCGGGGCAACGACGGCCGGGCAGCGGCGACGAATGCCCGATTGCAGGGAGGCGGCGACGCCATCGCCTTGCCTCGGGTGGCTCCCGGGATGTCTCGCGGCCCGCTGCCGCCGCTTCTTGGACGCGCCGGCGGGCGGCGGGCATGGGTCGCCGAGGGCGCAAGCGCGTCCGGTCCTGCGAGCGCGAAGGCTGGTCGCGTTCCGGCGTGCCCCGGCGGCCGCCCCGCGACGTCGACAGGTCACCCGGCGTCCGCAGCCCAAAAAAAGAGCCCGCGGTCGCGGGCTCTTTTTTCCTGCGCACGCGATTATTGCGGGCTTTGCACGGTCTGGTGCTTCAACGGCTCGCGCGCGTGGTTCTTGACGCGGTCCTTGTGCCGCAGCACCTGCCGGTCGAGCTTGTCCATCAGGTTGTCGATCGCGGCGTACATGTCGCCGTCGATCGCCTCGGCGTGCATGCTGTTGCCCCGCACGCGCAACGTCACTTCCGCCTTGTGTTGCAGCTTGTCGACCGCGAGCAGCACGTCAGCCTCGATCACATGGTCGAAGTGCCGCCGGATTCGCTCCAGCTTGCCGCTCACATAGTCACGCAGCGCCGGCGTCACTTCGAGATGATGACCTTGGATGATGAGGTTCATGCACAACCCTCCTTGGACTTGGGTATCGATTCGCGAGCGACGCGCCGCGGCGAAGGCGGCGGGCCGCTACAGCACCTTGCGCATCGCCACCGGCGCGATTTTCAGCGCTTCGCGGTACTTCGCCACCGTTCGGCGTGCGACCACGATGCCCTGTTCGCCCAGCAGCTCGGCGAGCCTGCTATCGGACAGTGGGTTCTTCGGGTCTTCCGCTCCTATCAGCTGTTTGATCAAGGCGCGGATCGCCGTGGAGGACGCCGCGCCGCCGGCTTCGGTCGCCACGTGGCTCCCGAAGAAATACTTCAGCTCGAACACGCCGAAAGGCGTGGCCATGTACTTGTTCGAGGTCACGCGCGAGATCGTCGATTCGTGCAGGCCGACCGTATCGGCGATCTCGCGCAGCACCAGCGGCCGCATCGCGATCTCGCCGTGCGTAAAGAAATTCTGTTGTCGGTCGACGATCGCCTGCGCCACACGCAGGATCGTCTCGAACCGTTGCTGGATATTGCGGATCAGCCAGCGCGCTTCCTGCAACCGGGCCGACCAAGGTGTCTGTCCTTCGCTGCCTTTTTCGCGTTTGACGATCGCCGCGTACGACTGGTTCACGCGCAGCCGCGGCATTACCTCGGGGTTCAGTTGTGCGACCCACCGGTTCCTGACTCGCCGGACATAGACGTCGGGGACGACGTAATCGGGCCCCGCTGTGGCAAAGCCTACGCCCGGACGCGGATTGAGTCTACGGATCAGCGCGTGCGCCTCGCGCAACGCGTCGTCGTCGGTCTCGAGCAGCTTGCGCAGCTTCGCATAGTCTCTCGCTGCAAGCAGCGGCAAGTGCTCGCTAACGATGCGTTTGGCGAGCGCGAGCGTCGCCGTCGGCGCAGGCGGATCGGGCTCGCGCAGCATCGCGTCGAGCTGAATCGCGAGGCACTCGGCGGCGCTGCGTGCGCCCACGCCGGGCGGATCGAAGCTTTGCAGCAGCGCCAGCGCCGCGGTCAGATCGTCGAGCTCGACGCCGGCTTCCGGCGGGCACAGTGCGAGCAACTCAGGCAGCGGCGTGGCGAGATAGCCGTTGTCGTCGAGCGCCTCGATCAGAAGCTCGACGAGCGCGCGGTCGCGCGCAGAGGCGGTCGTCACCGCGAGCTGCGTACGCAGGTGATCGGCCAGGTTCGGCTGCACGCTGGCCCACGACAGCGGGCCCTCGTCGTCGTCGCTCGCGCGCTCGCCGCGGCCGCCCGCGCCCCAGTCAAGCAATCCGTCGTGCTCGTCCGCGGCGTCGCGCGGTTCACCGTTGATGCCTTCGGGTCGGTCTGCACCGATTTCGCCCGGCACCTCGGTGCCGTTCGCCTGAGCCGTGCGTGAAACGATCGCGCCGTCAGCGGTGATCCGAAACGCTGTGGCGAGCGGGTCGTCGTCGCGCTCGAGCAGCGGGTTGTCGGCGAGCGCCTGCTCGATTTCCTGGTTCAGCTCGAGCGTGGACAGCTGGAGCAGCCGGATCGATTGCTGAAGCTGCGGTGTCAGCGCCAGATGCTGCGAAAGCCTGAGCTGCAAGGCATTCTTCATGGCAACTGAATCGGCCGGGCCGTTACATTCTGAAGTGCTCGCCGAGGTACACGCGCCGCACGCTTTCGTTCTCGACGATCTCTTCGGGGCGGCCGGCGGCGAGCACTTCGCCCTCGTTGATGATGTACGCGTGATCGCAGATGCCCAGCGTTTCGCGCACGTTGTGATCGGTGATCAGCACGCCGATGCCGCGGTCCTTCAGGAAGCGAACGATGCGCTGGATCTCGATCACGGCGATCGGATCCACACCGGCGAACGGCTCATCGAGCAGGATGAAGCGCGGTCGCGCCGCGAGCGCGCGCGCGATCTCGACGCGGCGCCGCTCGCCGCCGGACAGGCTCTGCGCCGGATTGGTCCGCAGGTGAGCGATCTGCAGATCGGCGAGCAGTTCTTCGAGCCGCGCCTCGATGGCTTCCGGTGCAAGCGGCCGGCGCCGCTCGTCGCGCTGCAGTTCGAGCACGGCGCGGATGTTCTCCTCAACCGTCAGGCGACGGAACACCGACGCCTCCTGCGGCAGGTACGACAGCCCCATGCGCGCGCGGCGATGGATCGGCAGGTGCGCGATCGAGCGGCCGTCGAGGCTGATGTGCCCGCCGTCCATCGGCACCAGCCCGACGATCATGTAAAAGCAGGTCGTCTTGCCTGCGCCGTTCGGACCGAGCAGGCCGACGACCTCGCCCGCGTCGACGGCGAGCGACACGTCCTTGACGACCACGCGGCTGCCGTAGCGTTTGTGCAGATGCTCGACCAGCAGGCGGCTGTGCACCGGCGCCGCGCCGCGCTGCAAAGCTGGCGCGTCGGCCACCGGCCGGGTTGCGACGTCGTTCATCGGGCGGATGCCGGCGCGGCGGGAGCGGGCTTCAGGTTCAACGGCGGCGCGGCGGCGGCAGGGGCGTCGGCGCGCGGCGCGATGATCGTTCGCACGCGGCCATCGCCCAGCGCCGGGTCGGCCGCGCCTTCGGCCCAGTACTTGGAGTTGCGGCTGTCGTAGACGATCAGACTGCCGCTCAGCTCGTCGCGGGACTGTCCGTTCTCCAGTCGCCGCCACTGCGCGCGGCCGATGAACTTCACCGTTTCCGCGCGCTCGTCGTATTCGATGCGCTCGGAGTAACCCTCGACGTATTCCTCGACGCCCAGGGTCGTCGCGTCGCGTCGCTGGCGGAAGCTGGCGAGCTTGCCGGGCGCACCGATGACCACCGCGTAGCGATAGCGTTCGGGATCCTCGCGCAGCTCGAGCCGCTCGCCGGTGATGCGCAGCGTGCCGCGCGTCAGCGTCACGTTTCCGGTGTAAACGACCGTCTGCTTCAGTTCGTCGCCGGCGAAGCGATCGGCGAGGATCTGCGTCGGCTTGTCGCGGTCGGCGCGTTCGGCGTGCGCCGCGTGCACGGGCGCAAGCATCAACATCAGCGTCATGTAAGGCGCAAGCGGGGTTCGCATCGCGGGCTCCTCAACGCGGCGCCGGCGGCGCGAGTTCGGTGCGCACGTTGCCGGCGAGCCGAGTCGTGCGCGCGATGTTGTCCAGCTCGAAGGCATCGCCGCGCATCCGGTCGGGGCCGCGCTCGAACTCGACCGGCCGGTCCGTCGAATAGCGGTCCTCGTCGGGAAGCGCGAGCAGGTACTCGGTGGCGAGCCGCAGCGCCGGCTCGCCGCCAAAGGGCGCACGCGTCAGCAGCACCGACCCGCGCAGGTGCACGCGCTCGCCGGTGTTTTCGAGGCGGGCGCGCTGCGCGCGCGCCTCGATCTGGGGCCGGTCGGGGCGCAGACTGACCAGCCGCGGGCTGGCCAGCTCGATGTCGTCGTTCTCGGCGAAGTGCGTGAGTCGCTCGGCGAACAGCTTGTGCCTGGCGCGGCCCGCGGGGTCGAATTGCGTCAGCACCAACCGTTCGACGACGAAGTCGGGCGTTCCCGGTGTGGCCGGCTGCGCGGCGGGAGGTCGCCGCAGCACGCGCGAATACCAGAAACTCGTCGCCGTGACCGCCGCCAGCAGCGCGATCGCGATCAGCATCGTCAGGCGATCACGCACGCACGACCCCCGCGCGATGCTGCGCGAGCAACTCGTCGAACCTGCCTTGCGCGCGCACGATGAACTCGGCCAGCGCGCGCACCGCACCGCGGCCGCCCGGCTGCAGCGCGATCCAATGCGCGATCGCCTTGACCTCCTCGGCCGCGTCGGCCACCGTCGCGGCAAAGCCGGCTCGTGCCAGCACGGGCAGGTCCGGCCAGTCGTCGCCGATGTAGCCGCAGTTGTCCGCCGACACCGAGGTGGCGGCGAGCAACTGCTCGAAACCGGCAAGCTTGTCCGACGCGCCTTGGACGACGCGTTCGATGCCCAGTTCGCGCGCGCGCACCGCGACGATCTCGGACTTGCGCGCGGTCAGGATCGCGACGTCCACACCGGCGGCGCGCAGCAGCTTGATGCCGTGGCCGTCGCGCACGTTGAAGGCCTTGAGGATCTCGCCGTGGCTGCCGTAGACGAGTTGCCCGTCGGTCAGCACGCCGTCGACGTCGAGGATCATCAGACGCACGCGCGCGGCGCGCGCGGCGGCGGTACTGGTCACGGGGGCTCCCATCGGCTCAGAGCACCTTCGCGGCGGTGAGGTCGTGCATGTGCAACGCGCCGACCAGCCGGCCATCCTCGACCACCAGCAACTGGTTGCGCAGCGTGCGGTCGAGCAACTGGGCGGCCTCGGCGGCGAGCTGGCCCGGGCGGACCGTCAGCGGGTTGCGTGTCATCACGTCGGCGATTCGCAACGGCCGCACGTCGCCGGCCTTCTCGAGCAGGCGCCGCAGATCGCCCTCGGTGAAGATGCCGGCCACGCGGCCGTCGCCGTCGACGATCGCCGTCATGCCGATCTTCTTGCGCGTGATCTCATGAACGGCGTCCATCACGCTCGCGTCGATCGGCACGCTCGGTACCGCGTCGCCGGTGCGCATGATGTCCTCGACCCGCGTCAGCAGCCTGCGTCCGAGGGCGCCGCCCGGGTGCGAGCGCGCGAAATCCTCGGGGCCGAACCCGCGCGCGTCCAGACAGGCGATCGCCAACGCATCGCCGAGCGCGAGCATCGCGGTCGTCGACGAAGTCGGCGCGAGGTTCAGCGGGCAGGCTTCCTTGTCGACGCGGCAGTCCAGGTGCACGTCGGCATGCCGCGCGAGCGACGAATCGGCTCGGCCGGTCATCGCGATCAGCGGCGTGCCTTCGCGCTTCAGCACCGGCACCACGGTCAGCAGCTCGGCGGATTCGCCCGAATACGACAGCGCGACGAAGACGTCGTCGCGCGTGACCATGCCGAGGTCGCCGTGCGCGGCTTCGGCGGCGTGGACGAACAGCGCCGGCGTGCCCGTCGACGCAAACGTCGCTGCGATCTTGCGCGCAATGTGTCCGCTCTTGCCGATGCCGCTGACGACCACCCGCCCGCGGCAGCCGAGCAGCAGGTCGACGGCGGCCATGAACGCGTCGTCGATGCGATCGGCGAGCGCGGCCACGGCCTGCGCCTCGATCGCGATCACCTGGCGCGCGAGCGACCGCGCGGATTCGCGCGGCTTCGGCCGGTTGGGCAATGGCGCGGCGCGCTGCATCGTGGCAATCGCGGATACGTGCGGGTTCGGGACGGGCGCGGGCGATGATACTCTTGCCGCCGATTGCCTGGCATGGCTCTTGCTGTGGCCCGGCGCCGCGCACGAGAAGATGCCTTCCACACTCGAACTGACGCTGCTGCTGCTGGCCGCCTCCGTGCTCGGCGTCGTCGCCTTCCGGCTCGCGAACCTGCCGCCGATGCTGGGCTACCTCACGGTCGGGATCATGATCGGGCCGCACGCGCTTGGCGTCGTGGGCGACGTCGAACAGACCCGCCATCTTGCCGAGTTCGGCGTCGTGTTCCTGATGTTTTCGATCGGTCTGGAGTTTTCGCTGCCGAAGCTGCGCGCGATGCGGCGCATCGTCTTCGGACTCGGGCTCGCGCAGGTGGCGGCGACGATCGCCGCGGTGATGGCGGCGGGCTTCGTGTTCAATCGCTTCTTCGCGCACGTGTTCGACATCCGGCTTGCGGGCGCATTCGCGCTCGGTGGTGCGTTCGCGATGTCGTCCACGGCGATCGTGATGAAATTGCTCGCCGAGCGGCTCGAGTTGGAGACCGAGCACGGGCGCCGGATCGTCGGCGTGCTGCTGTTCCAGGATCTCGCGGTCGTGCCGTTGCTGGTGATCGTGCCGGCGCTGGCGCGGCAGCCGGAGAACCTCGGACCGGCGCTCGGCTTGGCGGCGCTGAAGGCCGCCGCGCTGCTCGCGCTGCTGCTGGTCGGCGGGAAGTGGGTGATTCGGCGGTGGTTCCACGTGGTCGCGCGGCGCCGCTCGCACGAGCTGTTCACGCTGAACCTGCTGCTGGTGACGCTCGGACTGGCGTGGCTGACCGAGCTCGCGGGGCTGTCGCTTGCGCTGGGCGCGTTCATCGCCGGCGTGCTGATCGCCGAGACCGAGTACCGGCACCAGGTCGAAGAGGACATCAAACCGTTTCGCGACGTACTGCTGGGGTTGTTCTTCGTTACGATCGGCATGTTGCTGAACGTCGGCGTGGTGACCGAACGGCTCGGCTGGGTGCTGCTCGCGCTGCTGCTGCCGACCGCGTTCAAGTTCGCGCTGATCGTGGGGCTGGCGCGCACCTTCGGCGCGGCGGCCGGAACCGCGATCCGCGCCGCGCTGCCGCTGGCCACCGCGGGCGAGTTCGGCTTCGTTCTGCTGAACCAGGCGGGCGGCCTGCAGCTGCTGCCGCCAGCGCTGATGCAGGTCGTGCTCGCCGCGATGCTGCTGTCGATGCTCGCCACGCCGTTCCTGATGCAGTACAGCGGCCGCATTGCGATGCGCTTCGTCGCTTCGGAGTGGATGCAGCGCGCGCTCGAACTGCACCAGATCGCCACGCGCGCGATGGCGACCGAAAAGCACGTCGTGATCTGCGGCTTCGGACGCACCGGCCAGCATCTGGCGAAGATGCTGGAGCAGGAGAACATCCCCTACGTCGCGCTCGACCTCGACCCCGATCGCGTGCGAGAGGCCGCGGCCGCCGGCGAGTCGGTCGTCTACGGCGACGCCGCCCGCCGCGAGACGCTGGTGGCCGCCGGCGTGGCGCGCGCGGCCGCGCTCGTCGTCACCTACGCCGACACGCGCTCGGCGCTGAAGGTGATCCACTTCGCACACGAGATCAACCCGAAGTTGCCGATCATCGTGCGTACCGCCGACGACTCCGACCTGGACAAGCTGCTGGCCGCCGGCGCGACCGAGGTCGTTCCGGAAATCTTCGAAGGCAGCCTGATGCTCGGCTCGCACGCGCTGGTGCTGCTCGGCGTGCCGCTGCAGCGGGTCGTCAAGCGCGTGCGCGAGGCACGCGACTCGCGCTACCGCCTGCTGCGCGGCTACTTCTACGGCGCCGACGAGCGCGAGGCGTTCGAGGAAGAGGGGCACGAGCGGCTGCATTCGGTGCCGATCGAGGCCGGCGCGGCCGCGATCGGCCGCGCGCTCGGCGAGCTGAAGCTCGACGAGGTCGGCGCCGAGGTCACCGCAATCCGCCGGCGCGGCATCCGTGGCGAGAACCCCGCCCCCGACATGGTGCTGCGCGAGGGCGACGTCGTCGTGCTGCGCGGCGTACCCGAAGCGCTCGAGCTGGCCGAGGAGCGGCTGCTGCAGAAGTAGCGGCCGTTCCGACCACTGCGAAGCTGTGAAGATTTCGTCGCGAGCGGCCCGCTGCTCCGGATCGAGTCTGGGGGTACGTAGCCGCAGGGCCGAGACATTTCAGGTGGATGGGCCTTGCCCGAAAAGGCGCCAGCCTTTCGGCGCAGGCTCACGTGCGCGCAGCGCACGTTCAGCCCGCCGCAGGCGGGCGGCCGCAGCCAACACCGCGCAACGACGCCAGCGGGCTGCGCAGCAGAAAGATTCACAGCTTTTGCGCGGACGCTACGAAGCCAGCGGCAGGTAACGCAGCATGATCGTCGCCAGGTCCGCGTTCGTGTAGGGCTTCGACACGTGCTCGTCCATGCCGACGTCGAGGCTCTTCTGCCGGTCGACGGCAAGCGCGTTGGCCGTCAGCGCGACGATCGGCACGCGCGCGCGGCGGGCGTTCGCCTCCTCGGCGCGCCAGGTGCGCGCGGCCGTGTAGCCGTCCATGCGCGGCATGTGGATGTCCATCAGCACGAGGTCGAACGGCTCGGCGCGCAGCCGGTCGAGCGCCTCGACGCCGTCGCTGGCGACCTCGACGTCCACACCCAGTCCTTCGAGGGTCGTGCGGGCGACGATGGCGTTGACCGGGTTGTCCTCGACGAGGAGCACGCGGCCGGCAAATTGGGGCAGAAGCGCTTGCATCGAAGGCGGTCGGCGTGCCCGCGCCGAGGACTCCGGACGGCCGGGGCCGCGCGGGCGATGGTTACCCCGGATCGCCCCATGCTGCCGGGCGCCGGCGGCGGCGATGGCCCGAGTTGCGCGCGCCGCGCCGCGCTATTCCGGACATCGCCGGATCTGCGGCGGACCCTCGGCGCGCAACCGCGGCCGGCGCATCATGCCGGCCGGCGGGAACTTTTTCGGGACCGGATCGCAATAGCGTGGAAATGGCCTTCGACCCGACGACGACGCGCGCCGCGACCGACGCCGAGCTGCTCGCCCGTGCGGCGACGGCCGCCGCGCCCTTGCGCGCGCCCGCGATCGAAGAGCTGTTCCGGCGTCACCGGGCGGCGGTGTACCGCTACGCGTGGCTGCTGACCGGTTCGGAGTCGGCGGCCGCCGACGTGCTGCAGGAGACCTTTCTCGCACTGCTGGACGCACCGGTCGGTTTCGATCCCGCGCGCGGCTGCGCCGCCGCGTACCTGTGCGGCATCGCACGCCATCTCGCGCTGCGCGACCGCGCGAGTCGCGTGCAGGCGATCGACGACATCACGCCGGTCGCCGAGGACGGCGAGCGTGCCGACGCGCCGGCGCTGCCGCCGCTGCCGGCCGACGAAGTCGAGCGCGCCCGGGCGATCGATGCGCTGTACGCGGCGATCCGCGTGCTGCCGCCGCACTACCGCGACGTGCTGATGCTGGTCGAGCTGCAGGAGTTCTCCTACGCCGACGCGGCCGCGCTCGCGGGCATCGAGGTCGGCACCGTGCGGTCGCGCCTGGCGCGCGCGAAGGCGCGGCTGCTGGAACTTCTGGCGGCGCCGCGCGCAATAGATCGATGAGGACGCCGATGGATCCCCGCACCGATCAAGCGCTCGACCGCTGGCTCGCCGCCGCGCGCGACCAGCTTGCGCGCCGCGAGCCGCCGCCGTGGAGCGAAGGTGAGCTTCGCGCGCGCATCGACGAACGGCTCGCGCTGCAGGCGGTCGCCGGTTCACGGCCCGCCATGCGACCGCGCGCGCAACCGCGCGCCGCGTCCGCGAAGCGCCGACTCCTCGGGTGGCTGGGCGCACGGGCGATGGCCGCCGGCGCATTCGCGCTGCTGCTCGTCGCCGGCACGCTGCTGCGTGCCGGCGGCGGATCCGCTGCGCTGCCGCCGGCGCCCTTCATCGCTTTGACGTCGATCGACGCGATCGCCGCGGAGCCGGGCAAGGTCGTCGTCCCCGCGCGCGTTCCGCGCGCGCAGCTTGCCGACTACGGCCTGCCGGTCGATCCGGCGCGGGCCGACGTGCCGGCGCAGGCCGAATTCCTGCTGTCCGCGCGCGGCGTCGTGCTCGCCGTGCGCTTTGTCGAGTGAGGAGACCCGCGATGTACCGATCGTTGATCGTCGCCGGAACGTTCGCCGCAACGGGCGCCGTTCTGGCGCAGCCTGCAAGCGCGCCCGCCGCTCACGTGCCCGAGCCGCCGGCGGCGCGGCACGTTTCTTTCGATCTGGCGCTGCCCAGTCTCGGCTTCGCGTCGTCCGAGATCGGCGGCCGCGTCGTCAAAGGCGCGCCGTACACGGCCGAGGCGGTCACCGAAACCGTGCAGGCGCTGGCCGACGGCAACCGCATCGTGCGCAAGTCGACGACGCGGCTGGCGCGCGACGGCGAAGGCCGCACGCGGCAGGAGCGCATCGGCCGCGACGGGCAGGTCGCGTCGATCTTCATCAACGACGTCGTCGCCGGCAAGCGCTACATGCTGTCGCCTGCGCGCAAGACCGCGCTCGAGCTGCCGCGTGCGCCGCTCGCCGAAGGCGTGCCGCTTGCGCCGGCAGCGTCGGCCGACGAGATGCGCTCGTGGGCCGAGGCGATGCGCGAATGGGCGCGCGACTTCGCCGCGCGCTTCCGCACCGAACACGTGGAAACGCGCACCGAAAAGACCAAGGACGGCGAAATGCGCGTGACCGTCAACCGCCGCTCGGCGACCAGCGACGCACCCGGCGACGTCGCGATCGACGTGATCCGCGTCGCCGAAGCCCCGCACGTGCCGGTGCCGCCGGTGCCCCCGGTTCCCGGCGTGGCACCCGCGCCGCCGGTGCCACCCGTGCCGATGATCGCGCCGCCGCCGGGGCAGGGCGTCACGACCCCGCTCGGCGCGAAGGAGTTCGACGGCGTGCGCGCCGACGGCACCCGCACCACCTGGACGATCCCCGCCGGCCGCATCGGCAACGAGAAGCCGATCGAGATCGTCTCCGAACGCTGGTACTCGCCCGAGCTGATGCTCGTCGTCGCCACGCGTCATGCCGATCCGCGCAGCGGCGAAACGAGCTATCGGCTGGTCGACCTCAAGCGCGGCGAACCGGACGCGGCGCTGTTCAAGCTGCCAGGCGATTACGAGCTGCGCGGGCGCAGGTAGTTGCCCGTCATGCCGAGCCGCCGGCGCGAGATGGCTAGGGTCTGTTGACAAATAGGTTCAAGATACGTGTCCGACTCGTCGAAGGAGTTGGATCATGGTTCGCAAGTGGCTGAGCGAGGCAGTTCGATGCACCCCGGCGACGGCTTTCAGCGAACTTCGATCAGCCGATCGCCGCGCTCGAGTGCGGCGATCAAGTCGGACCAAACGCTTGCAAAGCGTGCGAGGAGGGCCGACTTGCGCGTATTGCCGATTCGCACCCGGATCACGATTGGAGGTCCCTGCTTGGCAACCGAACGGCGGCGCCCAAAGTCCTCATCTTTCGAGACGATGATGGTGTCCCCGGCGACGGCCCGCTGCCAGACCTGCTCGTCGGTTACGCTCGGCTGGCCGATCTCCGCGACGTGATCGGCCTCGTGTTCCTGTTCGCGTAGCCAGCGCGCCGGTGCCGGCGGCAGGTTGGCATCGACCAGGAAGCGCATCAGGCGGAGCTGAGCACGGGATGATCGACCTGGAGCGCGGCGTATTCGAGCGCGGCCTTGACGTCTCCCGGTTCGAGATACGGGTAGTCGGCGAGGATTTCTTCGGTAGAGGCCCCGTTGGCCAGCAGGTCCAGGATGTCCTTGACGCGAACGCGCATCCCTCGGATGCATGGGCGTCCGCTGCAGACATTGGGGTCGGTCGTGATCCGATGCAGTTCGCTCATTCCGAACCTCGTTTGCTTCTCGAGGTCAATGTGCTCCGCCGGGCTCCGACCGGCAAGCCGCGGAGCAGCGCGCGTCGCGCTACGCCGCCTTCCGCTCGCGCCCGCGCGCGAGCGCCGTAGCGAGATAGCGCCCCGTGTAGCTCGCCGGGTTGGCGGCGATCTCTTCCGGCGCGCCGGCGGCGACGATGCGACCGCCGGCGTCGCCGCCCTCGGGGCCGAGGTCGATCACCCAGTCCGCGGTCTTGATCACGTCGAGGTTGTGTTCGATGACCACCACCGTGTTGCCGGCGTCGCGCAGTTGGTGCAGCACGCGCAGCAGCAGGTCGATGTCGTGGAAGTGCAGCCCGGTCGTCGGTTCGTCGAGGATGTAGAGCGTGCGTCCCGTGTCGCGCTTGGACAGCTCGAGCGAAAGCTTCACGCGCTGCGCCTCGCCGCCGGACAGCGTCGTCGCGCTCTGGCCGAGGCGGATGTAGCCGAGGCCTACGTCGGTCAGCGTCTGCAGCTTGCGCGCGATCGCCGGCACCGCCTCGAAGAACTCGGCCGCCTGCTCGACCGTGAGATCGAGCACCTGCGCGATGTTCAGCCCCTTGTACAGCACCTCGAGCGTCTCGCGGTTGTAGCGCGTGCCGCGACAGGTGTCGCACGTGACGTAGACGTCGGGCAGGAAGTGCATCTCGACGCGGATCAGGCCGTCGCCCTGGCATGCCTCGCAGCGGCCGCCTTTGACGTTGAACGAAAAGCGCCCGGCCTCGTAGCCGCGCTCGCGCGCGGTCGGCGTTCCGGCGAACAGTTCGCGGATCGGCGTGAACAGTCCCGTGTACGTGGCCGGATTGCTGCGCGGTGTGCGCCCGATCGGGCTCTGGTCGACGCTGATGATCTTGTCGAAGTGCTCGAGCCCCTCGATCGATTCGTACGGTGCCGGTTCGGCGGTCGCGCCGTACAGGTGCCGCGCCACCGCGGCCGCGAGCGTGTCGTTGATCAGGGTCGACTTGCCCGAGCCCGATACGCCGGTCACGCAGACGAGCAGCCCGACCGGCAGCTCCAGGTCGACGTTCTTCAGGTTGTTGCCGCGCGCGCCGCCGAGCTTGAGCCAGTGCAGGCCCGGTCGCGTGCGCGCTTGCGGCACCGCGATGCACTTGCGGCCCGCGAGATATGCACCGGTCAGCGATTCGGGCGACGCCTCGATGTCTTCGGGCCGGCCCTCCGCGACGACGCGGCCGCCGTGCTCGCCGGCGCCGGGACCCATGTCGACGACGTGATCGGCCGCCCGGATCGCATCCTCGTCGTGTTCGACGACGAGCACCGTGTTGCCGAGGTCGCGTAGCTGCTTCAGCGTGCCGATCAGCCGGTCGTTGTCGCGCTGGTGCAGCCCGATCGACGGCTCGTCGAGCACGTACATCACGCCCGTCAGTCCGGAGCCGATCTGCGACGCGAGCCTGATGCGCTGCGACTCGCCGCCCGACAGCGTGTCGGCGGCTCGGTCGAGCGTCAGATATGTCAACCCGACGTCGTTCAGGAACTTCAGGCGCGCCGCGATCTCGCGCACGATGCGCCCGCCGATCTCCTGCTTCGCGCCTTCGAGCCGCAGCGCGTCGAAGTAATCGCGCACGTCGGCGAGCGTCATCCGCTCGATTTCGTAGATGGCGCGGCGCTGATCGCCGTCGCCTACGAAGACGAAGCGCGCTTCGCGCCGCAGGCGCGAGCCTGCGCATTCGGGGCATCGTCTGGCCGCGCGGTACTTGCCGAGCTCTTCACGCACCGCCGGCGAGTCGGTTTCGCGCCAACGCCGCTCCATGTTCGGCAGCACACCTTCGAACGGGTGGCGGCGGACGATCCTGCGGCCCTTGTCGTTCGTATACGAAAACGCGATCTCGACGCCGCTGCTGCCGCGCAGGACCTGTTCGCGGAAGTCGGCGGGCAGCGAATCCCACGGCGCGTCGATGTCGACGCCAGCGTGTTTGGCGAGTGCGACCAGCATCTGGAAGTAGTACTGGTTGCGCGCGTCCCAGCCGCGGATCGCGCCGCTGGCGAGCGACAACTCGGGATGTGCGACGACGCGCCGTTCGTCGAAGAATTCGACCGTGCCCAGCCCGTCGCAGCTCGGGCACGCACCCGTCGGGTTGTTGAACGAAAACAGCCGTGGATCGAGGTCTGGCAGCGAATAGCCGCAGATCGGGCAGGTGTGGCGGTTGGAGAACGCCGCTTCGGTGCCGTTGTCGACGTCGAGCAGCAGCGCGCGGCCGTCGGCGATGCGAAGCGCGGTCTCGAACGACTCGGCGAGGCGCTGCCGCGCATCGGCGCGCACCTTCAGCCGGTCGACGACGACGTCGATCGAGTGCTTTTCGTTCTTCGCGAGCGCCGGAAGGTCCTCGGCCTCGACGATCGCACCGTCGATGCGGAATCGCACGAAGCCCTGCGCCTGCAGATCCTCGAACAGCTCGCCGAATCCGCCCTTGCGCTCGTGGACCACGGGTGCGAGCACGACGAGTCGGGTATCGGCCGGCAGGGCGAGTGCCGCGTCGACCATCTGCGAGACGCTCTGCGCGGCGAGCGCCTGTTCCGGATGATCGGGGCAGTGCGGTTGTCCGACGCGCGCGTACAGCAGCCGCAGGTAGTCGTGGATCTCCGTGACGGTGCCGACGGTCGAGCGCGGGTTGTGGCCGGCCGCCTTCTGCTCGATCGCAATCGCCGGCGACAGCCCTTCGATCAGGTCGACGTCGGGCTTTTCCATCAGTTGCAGGAACTGCCGCGCGTAGGCGGACAGCGACTCGACGTAGCGGCGCTGCCCTTCCGCGTACAGCGTGTCGAACGCGAGCGAACTCTTGCCCGAGCCTGACAGCCCGGTGATCACGACGAGCTTGTTCCGCGGCAGATCGAGCGCAACGTCCTTCAGGTTGTGCGTGCGTGCGCCGCGGATTCGGATCTGTTCCATGAGCGTCGGACTGGGTGAGCGAACCAAACACTATAGAAAAACCCGGCGCTGCACGCGCAGGTGGCACGTGCAGCGCGGGCGCGGACCCGGCGCGTTGCTCGCGCGCGCAGCCGCACCGTTGGATCGAGCCGCAGGCGGATCGACTACCATTCGCTTCCCGCGCGCGCCCGCGGGTACGCGGGCGCGCCCGCACCAGGGCGCGGCTACGCCGCCCGCTCCGACCCTTCCGCCATGGCCGCCGCCGACCGCATGTCGCCGCTGGAGATCCGCGCGAGCGTCTCGCTCGCTTCGATCTTCGCGCTGCGCATGCTCGGGCTGTTCCTGATCCTGCCGGTGTTCGCGGTGCACGCGCGCGGGCTCGCCGGCGCGCAGGACGCGGCGACGAGCGCAACACTGGTGGGCCTCGCGCTGGGCATCTACGGACTGACGCAAGGCATCCTGCAGATCCCGTACGGCGCGCTGAGCGATCGCTACGGCCGCAAGCCCTTGATCGTGATCGGGCTCGTGCTGTTCGCGATCGGCAGCTTCGTCGCCGCGGCCGCCGACGACATCTGGTTGACGATCGTCGGCCGCGCGATCCAGGGTGCCGGCGCCGTGTCTGCGGCCGTGACCGCGTTCATCGCCGACGCAACCCGTGACGAGCATCGAACGAAGGCGATGGCGCTGGTCGGGGCATCGATCGGCCTGACTTTCGCGCTGTCCCTGGTCGGCGCGCCTCCGCTTTACGCGGCGATCGGCATGAGCGGACTGTTCGCGCTGACGGGCGTGCTCGCGATCGCAGCGATCGGCGTCGTGCTGTGGGTCGTTCCGCCGGCGCCGCCGAAGATCCACCACGAAGACCCGGCGCGCTGGCGCGACGTCGTGCTGCATCCGGAACTGTTGCGCTTGAACATCGGCATTTTCGTTCTGCACACGGTGCAAATGGCGACCTTCGTCGTCGTGCCGGTGCTGCTGGTCGAGCGCGGCGGGCTGCCGCTCGCCCAGCACTGGCGGATCTACCTGCCGGTCGTGCTCGCGTCGTTTGCGCTGATGATGCCGCCGATCGTCGCGGCCGAGCGCCGCGGGCGGATGCGCATGCTGTTTCTGGGCGCGATCGGGCTGCTCGTCGTCGTGCAACTCGGCTACGCGTGGTTCGCGCCTTCGCTCGCATGGCTCGCTTGGTGGCTGCTGCTGTTCTTCGTCGCTTTCAACATCCTCGAAGCGAGCCTCCCCTCGCTGACCTCGCGCGTGGCGCCGGCGGCGCACAAGGGTCTGGCGCTCGGGATCTACAACACGACGCAGTCGATCGGGCTGTTTGCCGGCGGTGCGGCGGGCGGCTGGCTCGCCGCGCGCGCCGGCAGCGCGGGCGTCTTCTACGCGGCGGCTGCGCTGCTCGCGGCGTGGTGGCTCCTCGCCACGGGCATGCGCGAGCCACCGCGCAGGGCGCGCGGCGAACCCATTGCCGTCGGCGAGGCCGCACCGCGCTGACGCGGTCCGGAGAACCGGGCGCGGAAGGTATCATGCCGTCCTCCCGCTTGCGTGCGACGAACAAGGAGACGAGCGCATGGCCTCCGTCAACAAGGTCATCCTGATCGGCAACCTCGGCCGCGACCCCGAAACGCGCTACACGGCCGACGGCACGGCGATCGCCAACGTGTCGATCGCGACCACGCGCCGCTACAAGGATGCGTCCGGACAGCAGCAGGAGGAGACCGAGTGGCACCGCGTGGCCTTCTTCGGCCGACTCGCCGAGATCGCGGGCGAGTATCTGCGCAAGGGGCGCTCCGTGTACGTCGAAGGGCGGCTCCGAACGCGCAAGTGGACGGACAAGGACGGCAACGAGAAATACACGACCGAGATCGTCGCCGAAAACATGCAGATGCTCGGCTCGCGCGAGGGCATGGGCGGTGCGGATCGAGGCGGCGACATCGACGTCGCCGAGCCGCAAGCGCCGCGTGCGGGCAGGACGGGCCAGCGATCCGCCCAGGATGCGGCCAAACCCGCACCGAACATCGCAGACATGGACGATGACATCCCGTTCTGATGCCGCCGCCGCAGCAGCCGCAGCGGATCAGGCGCGAACGGCGGCTCGACGCGTCCGGAGATGACACCGCTGGCATACCGGCTCGACACATGGAAGCGAGAAGGCGCCCACGGGCGCCTTTTTCTTCTGGGCGCTGCCTTCGTCGGGCTGTATCTGGCGCTCGATGCCGTCACGTACGTCTTTCCGAGCGAACCGTTCGCGGCGACCCCGTGGAACCCTCAGCCCGCGTTCGCGCTCGCGCTGATCGTGCTCGGTGGTGCGGCGTTCGCGCCTGCGGTGCTCGCCGCCGCCGTCCTGGCCGAGACCGTCGTGCGCGAAGCGCCCGGCGGCAGTTTCGGTTTCGTCGTCGCCTCCGCCGGCATGGGCCTGGCATACGTGTTGACGGGTCTGGCGGTCCGGTCGAAGACGGCATTCGCCGCCGGCGCGCTGTCGCTGCGCGATCTGACGTGGTTCGTCGCGTTCGCCGCGCTGGGCACCGTGCTGTCGTCGGTCGTCTACGTCGGCGCCTACCTGGCTGACGGCACGCTGCCCCAGGAGCGTGCCACCCGGGTGTTCCTGCGGCTTGCCGTCGGCGATGCGCTCGGGCTGGTCGGTGTCGCGCCGCTGCTCGTCTACCTGGCGCGGGCAACGCTGCTGCCGCCGGCCGACGCCGGCGCACCGCGCCGCGCGGCGCTGCGCGACTTCGCCGTGTTCGTCCTCGTGCTCGGGCTGACGCTGCTGCTGGTTTTCGCGATCACGCCGTTCGACGAGTTCCGGATGTCGTACCTGCTGTTTCTGCCGATGATCGCGTTCGCGCTGCGCCAGGGGGCGGCCGGTGCGGCGCTCGCGGTGCCGCTGGCGCAACTCGGGGTGATCGTCTCGCTGTACGTGCTGGGTGAGCGGGCGGCCACCGCGTTCGAGTTCCAGATGCTGCTGCTCGCACTTTCGCTGACGACACTTTACTTCGGAGCGCTCGCCGAGGAGCGCGCGCGCGCGGCCGAGGCGCTGGCTCAGCGCGAGCAGCAGTTGCGCGAGCAGCAGGCGCGTCTGAACGAGGCGCAGCGCATGGCGGCCGCGGCCGAACTGGCGGCGTCGCTCGCGCACGAACTGAACCAGCCGCTGTCGGCGATCGGTACCTACGCCGGCGCGTGCCGGATGCTCGCCGCCGGCGGCGAGGCGTCGCGCCGCGAGCTGCAGGAGGCGCTGACGCAGGTCGTGCGCGAGAGCGCGCGCGCCGGCGAGTTCGTGCGGCGCATGCGCGACTTCTTCCGCACCGGTGCTGCCGACCTGAAACGCACCGCGCCGGCGGCGCTGATCGACGCGGCGCACGATCAGGTGCGCGACCGCCTCGCGCGTCACGGCGTGTCCTGGTCGAGCCGGATCGAGCCGGACCTGCCCGCGGTGGCGGTCGATCGCGTGCAGATCGGCACCGTGCTCGGCAACCTGCTCGCCAACGCGATCGAAGCCGTCGACGGCGCACCTGCGCCGCGCGCGATCGAGGTGCGTGCGCTGCGTTCGGGCGACGGTCGGGTGCGCATCGAGGTCGAAGACAGCGGACCCGGTGTCGCGCTCGAAGTGCGCGACCGCCTGTTCCAGCCGATGGCCACGACCAAACCGGGCGGAATGGGTCTGGGGCTTGCGATGGCGCGCACGATCGCGCAGCGGCATGGTGGTAGCCTGTGGTTCGACGCGACGCGATCGAGAACCACGTTTTGTCTGGAGTTGCCCGCCGATGAACGCTGAGGCCGCCCCGCTCGGGGACAACGCGCACTTCGAAGGATCGACCGTCTACGTCGTCGAGGACGACAAGGCGGTTCGCGAGTCGCTGCTTCTGCTGCTGCGGCTGCGCGGCTATGCGCCGAGCGGTCACGAAAGCGCGGAGGAGTTCCTGCAGCTCGATACGCTGCAGCGGCCCGCCTGTGCGCTGGTCGATGTGCGGTTGCCGGGGATCGACGGCCTGGCGCTGCAGCGCCGGCTCAAGGAGCGCCACCCGGGGCTGCCGGTGATCGTGATCACCGGCCACGGCGACGTGGCCACGGCGCGCAGCGCCCTGCGCGACGGCGCAGTCGACTTTCTCGAAAAGCCAATCGACGAGAACGAGTTGCTCGACGCCGTCGCGGTCGCGCTGGCCAGCGACCGGCGCCGCGTGGCGCAGGCGCGCGACCGCGAGGAGATCGCAGCCCGGCTGGCGCGGCTCACCGCGCGCGAACTGGAGGTTTTCGAGCGCATCACCAACGGGCAGCACAACCGCGAAATCGCCGAGGAATTCGGCATCAGTCCGCGCACGGTCGAGGTGCACCGCTCGCGCATCATGGAGAAGCTGCAGGCACGCCGTGTCGCGGACCTGTTCCGGCTGCGCTTCGAGCTGGAACAGACGAGCCCGCCGGCCACGTAATCCGGTCAGTTGAGGAAGCGCGGCGCGGCAAGCCGGGCCTCGAACCCGTTGCACGCGCTGTGACGGACATCGGTGGCGGCGCGGCGCGCCGCAAACCCTGCGGTGGCACGGCTGGCGGACGTCGTCGTGCGGTACGCGCGCCGCGCTGGTCGATGTCGCCGGCCGCAACCGCGCGCTCGCGTTCGCCTCGCCGGCGAGCCGCCTGCGGGTTCGGCGCGTTCGTTCAGGCTTGTACGTACGCTGTTGTGCGAATTTCGCGGCTTGCGGCGCGCCGGTATCGTGTGACCGTCGTTGCGCGACTGCGGCATCGGCGGCCGACCAACGCCGCCGACTGCGACGCGAATCCACGGCGGTTGCGCGACGGTGATCAGCGACGGCAGCAAGCAAGCGAGGTCATTTCCTCCTCGCATTGACGCCCGCGGAGGCCGCAAGGCGCCGCGGGCTTTTTTTTGGCTACGATCCGACCGCGCGTGCGCACACCCGCAGCGCTTCGGCGATGACCGACTCGAGCTTCCTTCCCGAGTGGCCCGCGAACTGGCCCGGCGCGTTGTCGCTGGCGCTGCTCGTGCTCGCGGCAGCCGTGGCCGGCGAGTTCGCGGCACGCTGGCGCGTGCCGCGCCTGGTCGGCTACACGCTGGCCGGCTTCGTGTTCGCGCTGCTCGCTTACGGACTTGCGCAGGTCGACCTGGTGGCGATCGCGCCGGCCGACGCGGAACTGGCGATCGGCATCGCCGCCGCACTGATCCTGTTCGACCTTGGCCAGCGGGTCTCCTGGGGCTGGCTGCAGCGCAACCCCGCGCTCGGCGCCACCAGCGTGGCCGAGAGCCTGCTGACCTTCGGTGCGGTGTTCGTCGCGCTGCGCGCGCTCGGCATGACCGCGCTGCCGGCGGCGATGATCGCGGCGATCGCGATCGCGACGTCGCCGGCGGTCGTGCTCGCGGTCACGCGCGAAGTGCGCGCGCAGGGGCAGCTCACCGAGCGGGTGCTGCTGCTGACGGCGCTGAACTGCGTCTACGCGATCGTGCTGTCGACGCTGATGCTCGCGTGGGCGCACGTCGAGTCGCGCGGCGTGCTCGACACCTGGGTTCTGCAGCCGCTTTACCTCGTTTTCGGCGCGCTGATCCTCGCCGCAGCGGCGGCGCACGGCATGCTCGTCGTGCTGCGCTACGTCGGCCGCGAGCGCGCGAGCCAGATCGCGGTCGTGCTCGCCTGCGTCGGCGTGGTCTTCGCGCTGGCGCAGGTGCTGCGGCTTTCGCCGCTGCTGGCGCTGCTGACCTTCGGCGCCTTCGCGCGCGCGTTCGACCGCGAGCGGCGCCTGATGGCGGCCGATCTCGGCCTGCCCGCGGCACTCGCGGCGCTGATCTTCTTCGCGCTGTCCTTCGCGACGGTCGACTTCTCGTTGCTCGCGCCCGCGTGGCTGCCGGCGATCGTCCTCGTTCTGGTCCGCGTCGCGGCGAAGGTCGCCGCGAGCCTCGCGCTGGCTCACGCTTCGGCGCTGGCGTGGCGCAAGGGCGCGTGGCTCGGCGTGGGCCTGGCCCCGATGTCCGCGGTCGGGCTGCTGCTGTCGCGCGAGCTGGCGGTGAACTATCCGCAGCTCGGTGCGCAGGTGGGTGCGGTGATCTTCGCCAGCGTTTTCCTGCTGCAGATCGGCGGGGCGCTGTTGCTCGCCTGGGCGCTGCGCGCCACCGGCGAAGCGAGGCAGACGTGACGGACGAAGTACTGGCCTTCACGAGATCTGACGCGCTGACGATGGGCGTCGAGCTGGAGCTGCAGCTGATCGATCGGCGCACCGGCGATCTGACGCGCGGCGCCTCCGACCTGATCCACCTGGTCGAGCGCAAGCCGTACCCCGGCGACATCAAGCCCGAGATCACCGAAAGCATGATCGAGATCTCGACCAAGGTGCATCGCGAGTTCGGATCGCTGCGCGACGAGCTGCGCGCGATGCGCGACGTGCTGGTGCAGGCGGCGGACCGGCTCGATCTGGCGATCGCCGGTGGGGGCGCCCATCCGTTCCAGCGCTGGCACGAGCGACAGATCTTCGATCGGCCGCGGTTTCGCCATGTCGCCGGTCTGTATGGCTATCTGGCGAAGCAGTTCACCGTGTTCGGCCAGCACGTGCACATCGGCTGCGCAAGCGGCGACGCCGCGATGTCGCTGCTGCACGGCCTCGCGCGTTACGTGCCGCATTTCATCGCGCTGGCGGCGTGCAGCCCCTACTACCAGGGGGTGGACACCGCCTTCGACTGCTCGCGGCTGAACACGGTTTTCGCGTTCCCGCTGTCGGGCCGCGCGCCGTTCGTTACCGACTGGGCCGGCTTCGAGGCGTACTTCGCGAAGATGAAACGGCTCGGTGTGGTCGAAAGCATGAAGGACTTCTACTGGGACATCCGGCCGAAGCCGGAATACGGAACGATCGAGATCCGTGTTTTCGACACGCCGCTGACGGTCGATCGCGCGGCGGAACTGGCCGGCTATCTGCAGGCCGTATGCGCGATGCTGCTCGACGCCGGCGCGCGGCCCGAATCCGAGGACATCTACCTCGCCTATAGCTACAACCGCTTCCAGGCATGCCGCTTCGGGCTCGAGGCGCAGTTGATCGACGTCGCCTCGGCCGCGGCGGTTCCGCTGCACCGTGACGTGCTCGACACCGTCGAGCGCTGCCGGCCGTACGCGCAGCGGCTCGCGTGCGCCGAGGCGCTCGACGCGATCGAGGCGCTCGTGCGCGCGCACGGCAACCACGCGCGCTGGCAGCGCGAGACCTACCAGCAATCGGGTTCGCTCGCGGAGGTCGTGTTGCGCAGCGCGGCGCTGTGGTCGGCCCGCGGGGTGTGATCGAGGATCCCTTTCGTCGAACGGGCCGAGCGCTGCGCAAAGGGTCGACGAACCATCTGCGGCAAGGCATCGCCCTTCGCTCGCTCGCGAGGGGCGAAAGTGGGCGAACGCGACTTCGATGCGCGCGCGTGCCCGTCGGCCGCCCGCCCGCAACGGGGCAGGTGGTCAACCCGCGCCGCGCAGCACGGCCAGCACTTGGTCGTGCAACGGGCCCGCGGTGGCGATCAGCGAGGGCCGCGCGAGCGGGTCGCCACCGTCCCAGCCGGTCACGCGTCCGCCCGCGCCCTCGACCACCGGAACGATCGCCGCGACGTCCCAGTAGGCGAGCGACGGGTCGAGCATCACGTCGGCGGCGCCAGTGGCCAGCGCGAAGTAGCCGAAGCAATCGCCCCACGTGCGATACAGCTTTGCGCGTCGTACCAGCGCCTCGACCGCGGGGCCACCGGACTGCTTGCCGGTGGACCAGTGCGTGGTCGCGAGCACCGTCGCGTCTTCGAGCCGTGCGCACGAACGCACGCGAACGACGCGTTCGGTCCCGTCGGCGCGATACAGCCGGCACTCGCGGTCGCGGCCGATCAGCGCAACGCCGGCCGCGGGGTGCGCGATCGCGCCGAGCAGCGGCCGGAAGCCGGCGCCGTCGTCGCGTTCGAGCGCGATCAGCGTGCCGAACAGGAAGCAGTTGGTGATGAACGCGCGCGTGCCGTCGACGGGATCGAGCACCCAACGATAGCGCGCACCGTGCTTGACGCCGAACTCCTCGCCGAGGATGCCGTGGTCCGGATAGCGCCGCTCGATCAGCGTGCGCATCGCCTCCTCGGCGCCGCGGTCGGCGCGCGTGACGGGCGAGGCGTCGCTCTTGATGTCGACCGCGGTGCCGCTTAGAAACAGCGGGCCGATCACGCCGAACGCGCAGCCGATCAGCTCGTGGACGAATGGAACGAACTCGCGCAGCTCGGCGGCTGCGACGGGAGCGGTATAGGTCACTGGATGCGCGGCTGGATGAGCTGTCGCGATGTTAAGCGAGCGCGCGGCGCTGCGCGCGCCGGAGGCCGTCACCGTCGAGCGACGCGCGCGGCGATCGCCAGATAGTGCGACAAAGGCGGCGTGGCCGCACCTTCGACTTTCGCCAGATCGTCCCAGCGCCGAAGCGCGACCGCATCTGGCGCGTACGGCTGCGCGATGAACGCGTTGGCTTGCGCCGCGGTGAAGACGCCGCCCTGCAGCTCGAGGCTGCGCTTCGAGTCCTCCGACAGCGCGGCCCAATACTCGGCGCCGGACAGCATGCCGTCGCCGTGCACGCACAGGTAGCGTTTTGCGTCGACGTGCAGCTTGATCGGCTGCAACACGTCGTCGGCGAACAGCCCGCGCAGGAACGGCAGCGCGACATACTGGTGCTTGTCGTCGATGCCGCGCAGCGTCGGCGTCTCGCCCAGGTCGTTGATCAGGTGGCCGAGGTCGTGCAGGAATGCCGCGGTAATCAGTGCGGCGTCGGCGCCGGCGCGTTCGGCCAGTTGCGCCGATTGCAGCGCGTGTTCGAGCTGCGTCACCGGCTCTCCGCTGTAAAGCCGGCCGCCCTTGGCCTCGAACAGGCGCGCGATGTCGTCGAGCGAAAGCGCCATCTACGCGTGGCGTTCGTCGTGCTTGAACAGCAGCGGCTGCTCGGCGCCGAGCACGCGCGTCTTCGACAGCACGCCGGCGGACTCGAGGATCGGGTAAGCGACCGAGCAGAACAGCGAGTTGATGCGCTTGAAGTCCGCCAGCAGGTCCAGGTGCAGCGAACTGGTCTCGATCGACTGCGGCGTGTTGCCGGAAAGCCGCTGCAGGTGGCTGTCGGCATAGCGCATCTCCAGCTCGCGGAACGCGACCTTCTCCGCCATCAGCTGCTGCGCCGACTTGAAGTCGCCGTTCAGGAACACCGCGATCGCCAGCTTCAGGTTCGCCAGCAGCCGCGCGTGCAGGTGCTCGATCTCCTGCATGCCGGCGTCGGAGAACGACAGCCCGAGCTGGATCTTGCGCTCGGCGATGTCGATCAGCACACGCTCGATGATGTCGCCGGCGTGCTCCATGTTGATCGTGAACTGGATGATGTCGGTCCAGCGCTTGGATTCGCGCTCCTCGAGCGCCTCGCGGCTCACCTGCGCCAGATACAGCTTGATCGCGGTGTACAGCCGGTCGATCTCGTCGTCGCGCTTGCGAAGCGATTCGGCGAGCTGGAAATCGTTGGTCTTCAGCACCGTCAGCAGGCCGGTCAGCATGTCCTGCACGATGTCGGCGAGCCGGATCGCCTCGCGTGCGGCGCAGCCGATCGCCAGCGCCGGCGTGGCGAGCGCAGTCGCGTCGAGATGGCGCGGCGTGCCGGGCGTTTCCTTCGCGGCCTCGGCCGGCACCCACGCCTCGACCAGCCGCGCGATCTTCGACACCAGCGGCAGGAACAGCAGCGCCACGACGAGATTGAACGCCAGATGCATGTTGACGACCATGCGCTGCGGCGTCGGGTCGAGCGCGGCAAGCCACTGCACCGCGAACGGCAGCAGCGGCAGCGCGATCAGGCAGCCCACCCCTTTAAACAGGAAGTTGCCGAGCGGCACGCGGCGCGTCAGCGGATCGGACTTCAGCGTGGTCAGCACCACGAGCAGCCCGCTGCCGAGGTTGGCGCCGACGACGATCGCCAGCGCGACCTGCACGGGAATCACGTGCGACGCCGTCAGCGCGGCGGTCAACAGCACGACCGCGAGGCTCGAGTAGCACGCGATCGCGAAAAGCGCGCCGATCAGCATGTCGAACAGCATGTCGCCCGAGAGCTGCGAGAACAGCACCTTGACGCCGGTCGCATGCGTCAGCGGCGCGGTCGCCTGCACGATCAGTTGCAGCGCCAGGATCATCACGCCGAGCCCGAGCACGATCTTGCCGATCTGGCCGGCGCGCTCGTTCTTCTTCGACAGGTACACGATCACGCCCGCGGCGACGAGCAGCGGCGCAAGCCACGCGAGGTTCAGCGAAAACACCTGCACCATCAGCGCGGTGCCGACGTCCGCACCCAGCATGACCGCCAGCGCCGCGGCCGTGGCGATCACGCCTTGGCCGACGAAGGTCGAGGTCAGCAGTGCGGTCGCCGTCGAACTCTGCAGCAGCCCGGTGACGCCGATTCCGGCGAGGAAGGCGGTCGCGCGCCGTCCGACGCTGCGCCGCAGGACCTGCCGCAGGTTCGCGCCGGCCACGCGCAGCACGCCGGTGCGCACGATGTGCGTTCCCCAGACGAGCAGGGCGATCGCGGCGATCAGGTTCAGTAGCGTTTGCATCTGTCGTGGACGTCCATCGTCCTGCGGTTCCACTGCCTCGACGATTCGTCGCGCGTGCGGCCGGGTTGCCGCTCGTCGCGCGGATCGGGTGTCAGAACGGGATCGAGTAAGTCTTCGTGTTGGTGAACGATTTCATCGCCTCCAGCACGCCTTCCTTGTACCCCAGACCGCTGTCCTTGATCCCTCCAAAAGGCGTCAATTCGAGCCGGTATCCAGGGACCTCGCGAACGTTGACGGTGCCGACGTGCAGCTCCTGCACGAAGCGGGTCACGTAGTCGAGGCGGTTCGTGCATATCGCGGAAGACAGCCCGTAGGCCGTGGAGTTCGCGATCGCGATCGCTTCGTCGATGTCGGCGAAACGGATGATCGGCGATACCGGGCCGAACGTCTCGGTTTTCACGACGCGCATCTCGGGCGACACGCGGTCGATCACGGTCGGCGCGTACAGCGCGCCGCGCCGCACGTGGCCGGCGAGCAGCTTCGCGCCTTGCGCGATCGCCTCGTCGACGCGTGCTTCGAACTCGCGGGCGGCCGCCTCGTCGATCACCGTGCCCATGTCGGTGGCGGGGTCGAGCGGATCGCCGTACTTCACGGCCTTCGTGTTCTCCACCAGCCGCTCGACGAACCCGTCGGCGACGCGCTCGTGCACGAGGATCCGCTTGACCGCCGTGCAGCGCTGACCGGAGTTCCTGTAGGAGCCTGTGGCGGCGAGCGCGGCGGCCTCGTCCAGATCGGCGTCCTCCATCACGATCAGCGGGTCGTTGCCGCCGAGCTCCAGCACCTGCCGCTTGTAGACCGCGCGCGCGGCGATGTGCTTGCCGACCGCCACGCCGCCGGTGAACGTGACGAGGTCGACGTCGGGACTGGTCAGCAGTTCGTCGGCGATCTCCTTGGGGTCGCCGGTGACGACCGACAGCATCTCAGGCGGCAGCCCCGCCTCGTACAGCACGTCGGCGAGCACGAGCGCGGCGAGCGGCGTCTTCTCGCTCGGTTTCACCACGATCCGGTTGTTGGTCGCGACAGCCGGCGCGACCTTGTGGATCACCTGGTTCAGCGGGTGGTTGAACGGCGTGATGGCGCTGATCGCGCCGAGCAGCGGCTCGCGCAGCGTGTAGACCTTGCGGTGCTTTCCGTGCGCCGTCAGATCGCAGGAAAAAATCTGGCCGTCATCGACCAGCGACTGGTTGGCCGCGAACAGCAGCACGTCGGAGGCGCGGCCGACCTCGTACAGCGTGTCCTTCAGACACAGCCCTGATTCGAGCGTGATCAGCCGCGCGATCTCGTCGCGCCGTGCGGCGATCAGCTCCGCCGCGCGCATCAGGATCCGGTAGCGGTCGTGGCGGGTCAACCTGCTGCGAAAGTTCCTTGCGATGCGCAGCGCTTCGCGGACCTGATCGACGGTGGCCAGCGGAACCGTCGCGACGACCTCGCCGGTGTACGGGTAGCGCACCTCGAAGCTGCCGCTGCCGGCGACCTTGCGCCCGGCGATGCGCAGCGACTCGTGCCTGACGGGTGCGATCGGCGCGTTCATGGCGCTTGGCCCGGCCGCAGCGGCACGCGAAACGCCGCGGCGAAGGCGGACTCGGCGCCCGGTGCGCCCGTCGGATCGGTGATGGAAGACGTCATTTCCTCTTCTACTGCGCGTGGTTCAGCGCAAGGTCGAACGCGTCGAAGTTGCGCCACCTGCGGCTGCTGTCCAATCCAGGCACGCGCCGGTTGACGACGAGCGGAACGCGCTGCTCGGAGATGCCGCCGTGCGAGCGCAGCGGCCGTTCGAGCTGCGACAGATCGTGGCGCGACACCGACGTGCCCAGCACGAAGCTGCGCTCGGCGACGACGATGAGGTCGCCGATGCGATCGGCCGGCAGCTCGAAGCGAAGCGCGGCTTCATCGCGCGCAGCGACGAGCTCGATGCCGCGGATGTCGCGCAGCCGCATCATCGTGGCGCGGGCGGTGTCGGGGGGGAGATACAGCGTCGCGAACGAGCCGAGCGCGCCGTGGTGCACGACGTACGGGTCGGTGATCGGCAGGATCACGCGTGCGCGGCCCGCACCGAGCCAGCCGTCGAGCAGGTCCTGCAGGTAGATCACGTTCGGGCTGGCGTCGAGTTTGGTCTTGGCGTTCATTCCGTGGTCGGCCGTCAGCGCGACCACCGCGCCCAACGCGTCGAGCCTGGCCAGATACCGGTCCATCATCGCGTAGAAGCGGTTCGCCTCGGGATCGCCCGGCGCGTGCTTGTGCTGGACGTAGTCGGTCGTCGACAGGTACAGCACGTCGGGCCGACGCGTTTCGAGCAGCTTCACGCCGGCGGCGAACACGAATTCCGACAGTTCGGCGCTGTAGACCGACGGCACCGGCATGCCCACCAGCGGCAGCACGCCGTCGATGCCGTGCTCGGCGACCGTCGCCTGGTCGGCCTTTTCCGACGAGAAGCAGATGCCGCGCATTCCGTGACCGAGCAGCTTGCGCAGCTTGTCCTTGGCCGTGACGACCGCGACCGAGCGGCCGGCGTCGGCCAGCCGCGCGAGCAGCGTCGGCGCGCGCAGCCACTTCGGGTCGTTCATCATCACTTCGCTGCCGGTCGACGTGTCGTACAGATAGTTGCCGCAGATGCCGTGCACCGAAGGCGGCGCTCCGGTGACGATCGACAGGTTGTTCGGGTTCGTGAAGCTCGGCACGACGCAATCGGCGACGAGCGCCGTGCCTTCGGCGAGCCAGCGCTTCATCGTCGGCATCCGCCCGGCGGCGACCGCCTGCGCGATGTAGTCGGGCTCGCAGCCGTCCACGCAGATCACGACGGTCGGCTGTTTCGGCATCGCATAGTGCCGGCCGTTGACTTGCAGCATCGTCTAGCCCTTTCGTCCGGCGCGCGCCCGTGCCGGGGCGGAGTGCACCGCCTCGCCCTTGAGCATGCGCTCCTTGCTTTCGATCACGTGCTCGTACATCGCGCGGCCGGCGGCTTCGGCGTCGCCCGAGGCGATCGCCTTCAGGATCTGCCGGTGTTCGGCGACGGAGTGCGGCAGCGCGCCGCGGTCGTTGAGGTTGCGGCGGCGGAACAGCGCGAGTTCCTTGACCAGCTTGCGGTAGATCGCCGCGAGCTTGCGGTTGCCGGCGAACTCGACGAGCGCGTCGTGGAACTGCAGGTTCAGCAGGTGGTAGGCGTCGGCGTCGCCGGCTTTCGCCGCCGCCTCCATGCGGTCGACGAGCGCGCGCGCCTTCTTCAACTGCTCGGCCGTGATCGACGTTGCGAGCCTGCGGCCGATCAGTTCGTCCATCGCGGCGCGCAGGTCGTAGATCTCGACCGCCTCATCGAGCGGGATGTCGCGCACGAAGACGCCGCGGTTCTTTTCCTGCCGCACGAGGCCCGCCTCCTCGAGCATGCGGAAGGCCTCGCGGATCGGCCCGCGCGAAATGCCGAGCCGCTCGGACAGCCACGCTTCGGTGAGCTTGGCGCCGGGCGCGATTTCGCCGGCGAGGATCATGCGTTCGATTTCCTGCTGCGCCGCGTTCGCGAGCGACGCGGTGCGCAGCAGCGCGATCGTCGGATGCGGGATCACCTGGGAGTCGGGCATGCGGCGAGTCTATCGCCGTCCGGATGGATTGTCGACAATCTGCAAAAAACAATTGACACGAAATTTCGGCGCTGCGTAGACTGGCCCGCCATAAGAGATGCCCAAGGCGAGATGCCGCAGGCACGGGCAGACGCGATCGCGCCGGCGCATGCGGCGGGGCTTCGCTGGGCCCCGGCGGTCACCGGTCGGTCACGCAGGAAGGTTAACTTCGCGGGTTGCCGCGGCTCGTCATGGGCGCGGTCGCATCGCGGGTTCCCCTCGGAATTCAGACGAATAGGAGGCGTTCATGAAGTTCCGCAATCCGGCGTTCGGCGTGCTGTGCGCGTTCGCCCTTTCGCTCGCCGCCACCGGTGCAGCGGCGCAGAAGACCCAACTCACCGTCTATACCGCGCTCGAAACCGACCAGTTGAAGGCGTACCAGAGTGCCTTCGAGAAGGCGAATCCGAACATCGAGATCGTCTGGGTGCGCGACTCCACGGGCGTGATCACGGCCAAGCTGCTGGCCGAGAAGTCCAACCCGCGCGCAGACGTCGTCATGGGCGTGGCCGCGACCAGCATGGCGATCTTCGATGCCGAGGGCATGCTGCAGCCGTACGCACCCAAGGGGCTCGAGCGCGTAGCGCCGCAGTACCGCGACGGAAAGAACCCGCCCGCCTGGGTCGGGATGGACGTTTGGGGCGCAACGATCTGCTTCAACACCGCCGAAGCGGCCAAGCGCAATATCCCGAAGCCGGAGACGTGGAAAGATCTGACCAAGCCCGTCTACAAGGGCCAGATCGTGATGCCGCACCCGGCTTCCAGCGGCACCGGGTTCTTCGACGTGTCCGCCTGGCTGCAACTCTGGGGCGAGGCCGAAGGCTGGAAGTACATGGACGCGCTGCACGAGAACATCGCGCAGTACATGCACTCGGGGTCGCGGCCATGCGCGTCGGCGGCCAATGGCGAGTACGTCGTCGGCATCTCGTTCGAGTACCGCGCCAACCGCGAGAAGGCGCAGGGCAAGCCGATCGAACTGGTGTTCCCGAAGGAAGGGCTCGGCTGGGACCTCGAAGCGATCGCCATCCACAAGGGCACCAAGAACCTCGCCGCCGCGCAGCGGCTGCTCGACTGGTCGATCTCGGACGAGGCGATGGCGCTGTACGCGAACAACTTCGCGATCGTCGCGGTACCGGGGCTGTCGAAGCCGCTGCCCAACGTTCCGGCCGACTACGCCTCGCGGCTCGTGAAGAACGACTTCGCGTGGGCCGCGAAGAACCGCGACCGCATCCTGAAGGAGTGGAGCAGGCGCTACGAAAGCAAGGCGGCTCCCAAGTAGCCGGGGTGGCCGCCGCAAGTTGCGACAGGGTCGGCCACGGAGCGCACGGAGGCGGGGTGTCTTGGGTCAGCCTTCCGCCGTGCTTTCCGTGTCCTCTGTCGTGAAAGAACACCGGCCCGAGAAGTTCGAGGCGAGTTTGATGTCGGAGGCCGCGGCGCGCGAAGCGTTGCGCCTGGAGGGGATCCACAAGGCGTTCGGCGGCTTCGTCGCGCTGCAGTCGGTGGACCTCGCGATCAACGCCGGCGAGCTGGTCTGCTTCGTCGGACCGTCCGGCTGCGGCAAGACGACGCTGCTGCGGATCATTGCCGGTCTGGAGTCCGCGACACGCGGGCGCGTGTTTCAGAACGGGCGCGACATCTCGAGCGCGCCGCCGTCGGCGCGCGACTACGGCATCGTGTTCCAGTCCTACGCGCTGTTTCCGAACCTGACGGTCCGCGAGAACATCGCCTACGGCCTGGTCAACCGGCGCCGCGCGCGTGCGCAGATCGAGGCGCGCGTGGCCGAACTGCTGACGCTGGTGGGCCTGCCCGATTCCGGCCCGAAGTACCCGAGCCAGCTTTCCGGCGGGCAGCAGCAGCGCATTGCACTAGCGCGCGCGCTCGCCACCGCGCCGAGCCTGCTGCTGCTCGACGAGCCGCTGTCGGCGCTCGACGCCA